>NZ_NBIU01000099.1 GCF_003245365.1 Helicobacter valdiviensis | reverse complement strand
CTTTGAGACTAGAACAAGAACTATTAAAAAAATTATAAATAAAATTATTAATTCCATACTAGCTCCTTTTTACATCTTCTAAAAGACAATAAAAACAAAGCTTAAAGCGTTGCAGTTATAGCATAAAAAGATTAGTTTAAAAATTTTTATTACAAATTTATTAAGCAAAGAGAAATATCACTGTAAGAGCATAGCTCGTGATAATCCAAAGAAACATAAGAGCGTCACTGCAAGACTTACGCTAGTAAGTCGTGGCAGTCTAATGAGTTTGTTTAAGCTTCTTAATTGTTTTATAGATTTGCACTGCACTATACTTGTGGATAACGCTTTGCTTGTATGCTTCGTTGTTTCACTCCTTGCAATGGCGATAAAGAGCAATAAATCACCACAATTCTAAAAGCTCTCACAATAATAATGATTTGTCATATTGAGCGAAGCGAAATATCTTCTTATTAGAAAGAATTTTTATAGATTCTTCTCTACGCTCAGAATGACAAAGTTTCACTATAAACAAAACAAAGTGGAGTGTGGCAGTCTAAAAAAATATTTTAAATTAAAGTTGTTGGCTATTCTTTTAGATTGCCATGAGTCTAAAGGCTCTCACAATGACAATGTGTTAAAAATCCTAGTAGTTAAGAATAAAATAAAAGCTTTAAAAGGTTTTTAAAAGTAAGTTATCTAAGAAATTAAATAAATTCTAGTAGTTATGACTAGAATAAAAGACTTGAAAACTTTTAAGAGTTTAGTTGTTTTAAAACAAAGTTATAAAGATAGGTTAATAAATTCTAGTAGTTACGGTATATAACTTTAGCTTTTATGAAATTTTAAGAGGTTAGAGAGTTTTTAATATAGTTATTTGAAAAATTAAATAAATTTTAGTAGTGGCAGTAAGGCTTTAGGAGTT
>NZ_NBIU01000098.1 GCF_003245365.1 Helicobacter valdiviensis | reverse complement strand
TCACTCTTTAGTGTTGCATTTTTTAAAACACGCACATTGGGTTCTTTCATCACTAAATTTTCGCCATTTTCTAAAACAATTATTTTTTCTTTCATTTTGTATCCTTTTTAAAATTATAAAGTTAGATTGTCTCTAATGCTTCCCATCAAATCTATTCCATTTACCATTAAAATAGTGTTTTTATGGTCATAAGTAATAATGGGGATATTATTTCTTCTTTGCATATAAAAATGAACCGCCATCTTAACTTCTACTTCTACTTCACTACCACTCTCATGATCGCTTTCACTAATGGAGATAAACTCTCCTAGAAATTCTGCATTTATTCCATAGTTTTTACCTCCACGATGCACACTCTCTCTAAAAAGTAAAGGTGCTTTAATCTCACTAAAAGTGGTGTGAAAAAAAGCTGTATAAAGAACAGGATCTGCCACTGCTAGTTTAAAGGTGATTTCTAGTGGTTTTAATGTTCCACTGCTGTAATTTGCACCCATTACGCCTTTAACCTCCACCATTTCTTGTTCTATGTCTGGAAGTTTTAAATTTCTTACCACTCCTAAATAACCTTGTCCATCAATATAAACATTACTTTCTTGGATAACTTCGCCAATAATTCTTTTCATTGCTTCTCCTTATTACTCTATCATTCCCATTAAATCACTTGCCCACTCATCACTATATTTAAAGTCTAGTGTGAGTTGTTTAACAATTGGATTATTCATCATTTTTACTTGCAAGTAAAATTTTCCAGCACTGATATTACTTGGAGTGTTTCTCTCCTCATCCCATTCTACTTCATACCCCACAAGCACCTTAGCACCTTTTAGATTTCTTAGCATTTCTTCAACACTAAGCTTAATAAAATAAAGCTCACTTGCTTTTTTATCAATGGCTTTAAAAGAGGCTTTTTGTCCTGCAAGGGCTACTCTAT
>NZ_NBIU01000097.1 GCF_003245365.1 Helicobacter valdiviensis | reverse complement strand
ATATAGAGGCTTAAGAGCAGGTTTACATAAAAACCCCCTAAAAGCTCAAATGTTAAAAGACTTTGCTAAAAATCCTCCTTATGATGAATTTGGTATGCTACCTTTCTTAGATGAGCTTATAGGAGTGGATTGGGTGATTGATTTAAATGAATATCAATTTGCTTATGATGGAGAAGGTGATAGCATTTGGTCTTTAGCTGACGATGTTAAAAAAGGAATACTTAAAGATCCAAGAGATGTGGATTCTACTCCAGAGAGTAGAGAAGAATTTGATAAACAGGCAAATGCTTATACATTTGGTAATAGAATGAATTTTTCTTCGGATATTTCTAATGAAAGAAGTGAAGAATCGGCTAGATTATTTGATGAACTTTTGATACTCCATGCTAAACTCGCAGCCTTAACCCCCCCTCAAGGCTATCCTAGTGCACCTTATTATTATACTCCAGAGCAATTAAATGATTTTTATCAACGAAATGTGTTAGATAGATTATGTGATCCTAGAATCCCTGCTATTTATCGTTATAATTTCCCAGAAGATTTAAAAGAAAAGATAAAAGCCTATGCTAGAGAACATAATATTAAAGAATAATCCTTGTTGCTTAAGAGCATATTGAAAAAACGCCCTAAATTTGTAGGTAGACTAGCTACTACTATCATTATAAAAGATGGTTTGCATATAGGATAGAAAGGATGAATAATGGATAGCAACAATCAAACTTATAAGGTAATTGTTCCAAATACGGCAGAATTAGAAGTGAATAAGCTCACAAATGAAGTTTATTTTATGGAGAGTTTATCCGAAACGGGAAAATACACAAAAGAATACTCTAAAGCAGTTATTGAAGCTGATAGAATTTTAAGAAACTCTCCCTACAAAGATTATAAACCAATATATTTAGATCCTAACTTTTATACAGGAGAGAGATCCACTCTTTTAG
>NZ_NBIU01000096.1 GCF_003245365.1 Helicobacter valdiviensis | reverse complement strand
TATTGATATTTTATATCTATTTTTATATTTATATTGCATATAGTTTATTAATAAAGAATGTTTGTTTTAAGGTAAGTATCCTTTTAATTTAAAGAGTTCTTTTGTAGATTGTTTTGTTACTCTTGCAATGATAATTTTGTTTGTTAGATTAATAGTCTATTTAGTGTTTAGCTTTCTTATATAGATTGCTTGTTGTTTTATTTCTTGTAATGATATAGGAGACAATAATTTACTTCAACCTTTTATCAATGCTTTGCAATAATAAGAGATTATCAATGAAATTATTAAAATTTAAGAGGTTAAAGAATATAAAAAATAAAATAAATTCTAGTAATTATGAATTATATTATATAAGAAATTTTAGAAGCTTAGCTATTTAAAATAAAAACAAAAGATAAGCTATAAATTCTAATAGTGGCAGATGAGCTTTGTGAGTTTTTAATAAGTTTTTGAAACAAAGATAAAAAAGGAAAAGATGTATAAATCCTAATAGTTTAACATAGAATAAAAGACTTGAAAACTTTTAAGAGTTTAGTTATTTTAAAATAAAGATATAAAGATGGACGAATAAATTCTAATAGTTATGATATAAAATAAGAGTCTTAAAAGGTTTTTTAAGAGGTTAGCAACCTTTATTAGTTGTGTCTCTTGAAATCTTATAAATCTATATGCTAAATGTTTTGAAGACAAATTAAGATTTTAAGAGAGTTTAAGAGAGTTTAAGAGAGTTTAAGAGAGTTTAAGAGATTTTAAGAGATTTTAAGAGATTTTAAGAGATTTTAAGAGATTTTAAGAGATTAGTAGTTTAGTATAAGTATTAATAGATTGATGTCTTTTTATTCTTATTGTTTATTGTGTAGTTATTTTATAGAGTATATGAACTTATTTAAAGAAGAAGTTCTTAAAACTTCTTCTTTCTTACATCTTCTAAAATATCATTAGCGATATTAT
>NZ_NBIU01000095.1 GCF_003245365.1 Helicobacter valdiviensis | reverse complement strand
CTCTATGCTAGGGTGATTATTAAAAAGCAAAGTAATGTTTAATTTGTGGTTATTTAAAGAATTTAATCTTACTCCTTTTAGTTCCACTCTTTTTTCCCATTTAGTGATTGCCTCACTTACATATTGAGTAAGTTTCAATCTAAAATCATCATCAATTTTTTTATCTATGAGCGTGTAAAGTAATGAACCATAATTAGGCCTCATTACACGAGAACCTAAAGGAGTGATTAAAATATCTTTAATGCTTTCTTCTATGCTAACTAAATATTTCATCTACTCACCGCCGTAGCACCACAAGTGCAAGAATGCGTATGATTTGTTAAATCGCCTTTGCTATCACTTATATTTCCACTTACACTCAAATTGCCTTCTAAATTTAAATTGCCTTTAATGTTAAAAGTTCCACTAGCTCCATCTTTACCACTTGTAGAAATAGTTCCTGCAATTTGTGTATTACCATTTAGACTAATGCTTGGAGCATTTACGCTCACATTTGTTGCATTAAGCGTTATGGTATTAGCATTTGTAGTATGATTTTGCGTGTTTAAGGTATTATTTTTATTATTGGTAGTTTTATCTACACAAGTGATGTTTATATCTTTAATCACATCAAGCTTTAAAGTGCTTGTTTTTGAGTTGTATTCTAAATGCGTTCCATCTTCAAAATCTATGTTAAAGGTGTTTGTGTCTGTGTTTTTGGCTTTGTGCTTTGTTTGATAAAGTCCTCGTAAAATAACACCTGAATTTAAATCCCCACGCACAGGTATTACTAATACTTGTTCTCCTACTCTTAAAGGAGAAAAAGAAACTGCATAGGAGTTAGTTAAGCTTTGGAATACTGGTAAGAAATCTGTAACCAAATCTCCGATTTTAACCTTAGCTAAATGCTCTTTTACCTCACAAATAATTCCTAGTTCGCTCATTTAATGTCTCCTATGCAACGCTTTGCAATCTCTTCAACTTCTAAATAATAAATACTCATTTCTTTAGCGCTTTCTATTGTGCCTTTATATGTAGGCTTTAGCGGAAGTTTCAAAGGAC
>NZ_NBIU01000094.1 GCF_003245365.1 Helicobacter valdiviensis | reverse complement strand
CCTAAAGAATGCCCTACAATATCGATTTTAAAATCATCACTTCCATGCTTGTTTCTAATATTTTCTAAAACACTATCACTATAATGGATTAAAGATATCACTTGTGGAATTCCAAGTCCTAAAGCCACCATTCCATCTGTAAAAACAATATCTTTTACAAATTGCATTCCTTTCATTTCAGTGCCACGAAAAGTTAAGATATAAGTGTTATCATTTTTACTTGTATCTTTAAAAATAGTATGAGAATAACCACTAATGCTAGTATTTTTTATATGATCTATAAGTTCATAACGAGAAACAAATTTTTTAGTGCGTGGGCTAAGGTGGTATCTTAAATTTATAGTATCTTTATTGTGCTTTTCAAAATTTAGGGTCAATAGATATTCTTGATCTTTTGCTTCTTTGTCTTCTTTGTTTCTATAAATAAAAACTTGAGCTTGAGTGTCTATCTCCTCAGGCAAACTATCTTGAGTGCGATCTTTTGGATCAGGCTTTGTGATTTTTCTGCCTAAAGAAAATCTAGCTTCCATAATAGCAGCATAGGCAGTGGGATCTCCTACTTCGCGTTTATTTTTTGAAATTAAACTTTTTGTGGGTTCGTTTTGAATATGCTTGTCCTCTATCTCATACCCTAGCTTTATCCCATCTGCATAAAGCCATAAAGGTGGGGTTTACGCATTATCAAAAAAGCCTTTCTCATCATTCTCATCAATTAAATGTAGCATCGCATAGCTAGCATCTGCTACATCTGCATAATCTTTGATTTCAACAAGAAGTTCTTTAGGACTCATTAATACCTTTCTAAATTATATTTTTCATCGCTTCTTACAAATTTACCATTGATAAAATAATGAAAAAATCCACCACCAACACCTTTGTGCCTTATGCTTGTAAAGCTAAATCCTCTTCCTTCATCTCCAAATAAACCAAAGCTTCTTTCATTATACATAAATCTAGTAGAAAAAACAACAGGATATTTTTTACCCTTACACACATAATAAGTCCTAAGAAGCAAATAAGGTCTTAATTTTTTATAAGTTTCTTCACCCATATATGCCCTAAATTGATCTTCATA
>NZ_NBIU01000093.1 GCF_003245365.1 Helicobacter valdiviensis | reverse complement strand
AGTTCTACGAACTCTTACAATGACAATTTTGTTTGTTAGATTAATAGTCTATTTAGTGTTTAGCTTTCTTGTAGATTGCTTGTTGTTTCATTTCCTATAATGATATAGGAGATAATAATTTACTTCAACCTTTTATCAATGCTTTACAATGATAAGAGATTATCAATGAAATTATTAAAATTTTAGAAGTTAAAAGGTTAAAAGAATTAAAGTTAAATTCTAGTAGTGGCAGTAAGGCTTTAGGAGTTTTTTAAAATGTTGTGCAAGTATGGATAAATTACTAAGCAATGTGTAGGGTGAGACTAGATAAATAATCTATAAACCCTATAATTTTTAAAATCTATTAAATACTTACTCCAAAGGGATTTACTTTAAAGATTGTTTTGTTATTTCACTCCTTATTATGACACTCCACTCTATCACTGCAAACAAAGCAAAGCAAAGTATGGCATTCCAAAGAAATATAAGAGCGTCACTACAAAGATTTGAAAAATCTGTGGCAGTTTAAAAGATTTATCTAAACAATATTGAAAGATAAAATTAGTTTTATTTAAAAGATTGTCTTTAATTTGTTTATTTATTATATTGATAGATTTAGAATAAATAAGAGATATAAAATGATTGAGAGTTTTAGAATGAATACTAGATTGATTGGAAAGTTTAGATGGAATAAGTAATTTATAGATTGCTTCGTCGTTAAAGCTCCTCGCAATGACAATGTATTTTGTCACTGTGAGACTTACGCTAGTAAGTCGTGGCAGTCTAAAAAAGAATAGTATGCAAAGGTATTTTCTTAGATTGCTACGAGTTCTATGAACTCTTACAATGACGATAGAGGATATTAGATTACTATAATATTTGTATTGCTTTGTGATGGCTTTAGAAGATAATAGATTGCTATAATAATTACATTGTTTTGCTGTGTTAAAAAAGAAATGATAGATTGCTTTAGTTCTAAAGATCTTTGTGATGATAGAGAAATACTCTCTAAAGTATCTAAAGTAACAAAGAAGAGTTAATAAAGAGCTAGAATGCCCCCCCCCCCCGCACTAATAGTGGAGAGATAGAAAGGGTTTTAGAAAT
>NZ_NBIU01000092.1 GCF_003245365.1 Helicobacter valdiviensis | reverse complement strand
CTAAAAGAGTGGATCTCTCTCCTGTATAAAAGTTAGGATCTAAATATCTTGGTTTATAATCTTTGTAGGGGGAGTTTTGTTTAATATTATGTGCTTCAAAAAGGGCTTTAGAATATTCTTGGGTGTATTTGCCTACTTCACGCCCATCTTCTCTTTTATCAAACATAATTTGGTTTGTATTTTTATCAACTTCTAATATTAACCCATTAGAAGTATAAATCTCATAAATATCTTTATTGCTACTCATTTTTATCCTTTCTTTTTTATTATCCTATATACAAACCATTTTCCATGATTATAGTAGTAGCTAGTCTGCCTATGAATTTAGGGCGTTTTTCTTCAATATGCTTTTAAGCAACAAGGATTATTCTTTAATATTATGTTCTCTAGCATAGGCTTTTATCTTTTCTTTTAAATCTTCTGGGAAATTATAACGATAAATAGCAGGGATTCTAGGATCAAGTTTAGCATCTAGTTTGTGCCTTTTATAATACCATTCTAATTTTTCAGGTGTAAAATAATAAGGTGCATTAGGATAGCCTTGAGGAGGAGTTAAGGCTGCAAGTTTGGCAGTAAGTATTAAAGTATCATTAAAGAGTTGTGCTTGCTCTTCATCCCAATCATTTGGCGTATCAGTTCCATAACCATTAATCATGCCATTAGAATATCCATCCATATAATAATCAAATTCCCTTCTGCTTTCATAAGTAGAATCCACATCTCTTGGATCTTTTATTTTACCCTCAACCACATCACTTCTTAGGGCTTTATAAATACTTCCAAATTCATCGCCAGAAATTTGATATTCGTTATAATCAATCACCCAATCCACTCCCATAATTTCATCTATAAAGGGGAGCATACCAAATTCATCAGGCTTTAAAGTCTTAGCTAGAGTTTTAATTTGTTGTTCTCTTAAAGGATTTTTATGCACTCCTACTAAACCACTACCTACTGCAATATCTGCATAGCCATAAATAGCACCCAATAAATTAGGTTTATCTAATATACTGCTTCCTCCACTTAGTTGTATGTAAAGTATAGTTGCTTGGATAAATCTTGCATTAAAACCATTTTGAGACATATCATTGGCTAGATATTTATAAT
>NZ_NBIU01000091.1 GCF_003245365.1 Helicobacter valdiviensis | reverse complement strand
ACTTCCCTCAAATCCTCTGGCAACCTAAGCGAAGCACAAGGCATCTTTAATAGCTTGATTAACTCTAGCATTAATGCAGGAGTTGGCGTGGGTGCAATCACCAATAAAAACTTCTTTAAAGATGTAAGAGAAAGTGCAAAAAGTAGCACAGATACTCTAAATAATAGTAGCTCTGTAAATGGTGCTATGAATATCTCCAATGATATGGCAATAGGTGGAAGAATAGCAAGAGCAAATAATCCTTATAATGCTATGAAATTTGCAAATGCTCTAAAGGCAAATGTTCTAGCAAAGGGAACTAATATAGCAAGTGATACTCCTTATGATTATTATGGCACTAAAACTTATCAAAAGAGTGTATGGGCAAATGCTTTTGGTGGAGCAAATATTGTAGATGGTGAAAGTGGTGGATTATATGGGATTAGCTTTGGTGCAGATACTATGGTAAATGATAATTTACTTTTAGGAATCTATGCTACTTATGCAAGCTCTAAGATTAAAGATAAGCTAAGCACTCAAGATTCTGATAATTATCAAATAGGTGTTTATAGTTCTTATAGATTTAATCACTCTTGGGAATTAAATTCTAAGATTTATGGGCAAATTGGAGATACTAAGCAAGATATTAATCTAGCTGGGAATTTAAATAGTTCTGATTTTAATAGAAAGTTTGTAGGAATTAATACAAATATCGGTAAAGTGTTTAATTTAGAAAATGGATTGTTCTTAAAGCCATTTGCTGGGATTAACTACTATTATAGCAACACACCAAGCTATGATGAAAAAGGTGCATTACCAAAACATGTAGAATCTAATACCAATAATTCTTTTAGTTTAGAATTAGGATTAGAAGCTAGAAAATACTTTAATGAAAACTCATATCTTTTCATAACTCCAAAAATAGAACAATATGTAGTAAATAATGGTGAGGATTATGTAGCAAGCTTTGCAGGTTCAAGCACATCATTTAGCATTAAAGGTGATGAGAAGAAAAAGACTTATGGACAATTAATCATAGGTGGAAATATCTCATTAAGTGATAATCTAAGCTTAGATGCTGGAATTGGTGCTAAGCAAATCATTGCTGGAAAAGTGGATTCTAAAAATGAAACTTATTTAAGTGGAAATGTAGGGGTTAAGTATAGGTTTTAAAAAGC
>NZ_NBIU01000090.1 GCF_003245365.1 Helicobacter valdiviensis | reverse complement strand
ACTCTTTTGTAAATCAATAATGATTTTTTCATTATAGAAATCTTTGAGAATTAAATCTAGGATTTCTTTGCTAAAGTCATTACCACTTAAAGTTACATCATTTAAGCCATCTTTATTTATGTCTGTGAAATTAGAATCGTTGCCATTATCTCCATTACCATTGCTTCCACTATTACTACCATTATCCATATTAGATTCATCTATGAAAGTGAAGTAGATTTTCTTCTTACCATCTTCTTCATATTCCTTTTTATAGATTGTTATAGGGTTACCCTCTTCATCTTTGAAAGCTCCTTCTTTTAAAATTTTATCTTTGAAAGCTTCAAAAGTTTTTCCAGAATATTTGATTTCATTTTCGCCTATGATGGTAGCTTTATCACTTTTATATCCTATATTTTCTAAGCCACTAAATTGATTATTGGCATAGTAAAGATTAATGTTAGAAAGGGTAGTATTGCTACTACCACTAGCATATTCCCAAAAACCACCGCCAAACTTACCTATATCAACATTTCCATCTTTATAAGTTGCTGTGATTGTAGCCTTAGGATTAAAGTAGATGTAGATGTTTGAAAAAGTTCCACCATTAATAGTCCCAGCAAAGCCACCTGCAAAAGTTTTATATATTTCATAATCATTTGGACCTTCATAAAGCTTAATAGCACTAATGCTTCCTATATTATTCAAAGTGATATTTGAGAAAGTTCCATTAGCATGCCCAGCAAAGCCACCTGCAACCATAGTGGGTTCGACTTTTGTAATGGCACTGATATTTCCTATGCTATTAATAGTGATGTTTAAGAAATTTCCATCAGCATGCCCAGCAAAGCCACCTGTAGAATTTTCCACAATACTTTTGGTGCTAATATTCCCTATGTTATTAATAGTAATGTTTGAGAAAGTTCCACTAGTAATCCACCCAGCAAAGCCACCTACTTGAGTAGTACTACCGCTATTAACAATAATGCTTCCTATATTATTCAAAGTGATATTTGAGAAAGTTCCACTAGCACTCCCAACAAAACCCCCTGCATAGATATAAGCATCGCTACTATTGGCTTTTATACTTCCATATCCATAGTCTACATTGATATTTTTAAATTCTCCATCTCTAATATATCCAAATATCCCAACATTTTCAGGTTTATAACCCACAGTAATTGTAGTATCTATATTAATATTCTTTAG
>NZ_NBIU01000009.1 GCF_003245365.1 Helicobacter valdiviensis | reverse complement strand
CACTTTCTCTTACATCTTTAAAGAAGTTTTTATTGGTGATTGCACCCACGCCAACTCCTGCATTAATGCTAGAGTTAATCAAGCTATTAAAGATGCCTTGTGCTTCGCTTAGGTTGCCAGAGGATTTGAGGGAAGTTACTGTGCCACCTACATTTTTATTGACATCTAAAAGTAAGGCTGCGTGCATTTCTGTATTTTTTACACCATTTAGCGTATCTACCAGCTCTCCTGCTAGAGCTTTATCACTTTCTGCTATGCCTGTGCCTACTGCATCAATAAAATCTTTACCACTAAGGTTTTCACCATTATCTCCTGCATTAGTAATTGCATTTTGGATAGCATCTTTTTGTGCGGTGAGGATTGCAATAGCTTGTTTTATTCTTTCTTTTTCTGCTTCATCTGCTTCTTTGATACTTAGTTCTGTTATCATATCTTCTCTAGTTTTCACTTCTTCTTCTAGAATCTTTTTGAGGTTTCTAGCATCATCTGTGGTAGTAATATCCGTAGAGAGTCTTTTCCCATCTTCGCTTAAATCTAAACTTGCTTTATAAAGATTCTCGCTCACTTCTCTATTAATATCATATGAAGCAATTCCATCAATTTTTTGTGTGCCTAAAAGATCATAAAGTTTTACTGCATATTGAAGATTTACTTGGTTACCTCCACCATCAGTGATTTTGCCACCGCTTCTTATAAGCTCATAATCGCTAAATGCTAAACTAGAAAAGCTTTCTGTAACCACGCTAAAAGTAGAATTAGTAAGGTTTACATCACCGCTTACATATAAAAGCCCACCTTTTCTATTAGAATCTGCAAAGACAAAACTGCCATTGTTTGATGTAAGAGTTCCATTAATACTTAAAGCACCATTCAAGCCCCAAATTCTATAGGCTTCTATGCTGCCCCCTTCCATGTTTACATTTCCATTAATGTAAGAAGGATTTTGTGCGATTAGGTTTCCATCTGATTTAATCTCTACATCCGCATTAATTGTATAAGAGTGGTTTGCGTTTTTAAATTCAGTATCCGATTCTCCAAAATAGCTGTCATCTTCACCCGTTCCATCACCGATTGTGAATTTAGTGCCATTGTATGTAATATCTTTGATATTTAATCCCAAACCTCCTTGATCTACTGGGTCAGTTAGGAATACAGAATCAAAGTTAAAAATTAGATTATCGTCTTTATATTCTTCTTTTAGCACCCATTTTCCACTACCCTCGCTACTTTCTTCAAAATAAGTTTTAAAGTCATTAGCATTGTTTAGGGTGTAATTTGCTCCAAATGCACTCACGCTCCCTAAAATTCCTAAACCTAATATTGCCCTTGATGCAATCAGGGATAATTTCATTTTTACTCCTTAAAATTTAAATAAAGTTGTTATTTTGCCCCCCCCCCCCCTTATTTTTTGCTTAAATACATTCTATTAAGTGTCTAAGATTTGTTTTGATAATTTTGAAAATTCTTTTTAGGGTATGTAAGTGGATAAAGCTTATAATGCTAAAATATAACGCGTTATCGTATTTGTTGAAAGGTAAAAAGTATTAATATTAAAAATATTTAAGTTTTTTAAGAAAGTGTGGTATGATTTTAATGGGTCTTCACTTTAAGCAGGTGAAGAAGACCTGCTTGGTTGAAAATTTATACCCATTGAAAGATATAAGATGATACCATTCAAATTCATCTTAGTTGTAATTATACTACTTTGTATATTTACAGTCAAGGCTTATTAGTCTTGCCCCTCAAATTGAGGGCTAAGATGGATTTACCTGCTTATTTATAAAGCTTGTAAAAATCTTCAAATAAAGTTTAAACTATAAAACTTTTTGTTGTTGCGTTTTATAAGGTTGTTTAATAAGTAATACATAATCACAAGCATTAGCGGATTGTTACACAGAAGCTCCACATTTATTTATGGTAAATATGTAAAATATTTTTTGATGTAGATTAGCAAAACAAAAAGTTTTACTAATTAATTTTTTAAAATTCTAGGGAGTGTAATTCCAGTTTGGGATTGGTATTTGCCCTTTTTATCTTTATAGCTTACCTCACAATCTTTATCCCCTTGTAAAAATAAGACTTGTGCAATTCCCTCGTTTGCATAAATTTTGGCAGGAAGTGGGGTGGTATTACTAATTTCTATTGTAATATGTCCTTCAAATTCAGGTTCAAAAGGTGTTACATTTACGATAATTCCACATCTTGCATAAGTGCTTTTACCAAGGCAAATGGCTAAAATATTTCTAGGAATCTTAAAATATTCAATAGTTCTTGCTAATGCAAAAGAATTGGGTGGAACGATGCAAACATCTCCTACAAAATCCACTACATTTGCAGAATCAAAATTCTTAGGATCTACAACCATTGCATTAATATTTGTAAAAATTTTAAACTCATTGCTTACTCTTATATCATATCCATAGCTTGAAAGTCCATAGCTTACGACTCCTTTGCCTACTTGATTTTCACAAAAAGGCTCAATCATGTTGTGTTTTAGTGCCATTTCTCTTATCCAGGTATCTTCTTTTAAGCCCATTATATTCCTTTTAATAATTTTATATTGAAAATATGTTATTATAACAAAAAAGCTTTATGGCTTCCTAAACAAAATTAAAGGGTTTAAAATTATGGATTTTAAAGAGATAAAAGAGTTAATCAAAATCTTTGATGCGAGTAATCTAAATACACTTAGCATCGTTAATGAAAATTCAAAAATTAAGTTGGAAAAGGGACTTGTAGGGACTACAAAAGTAGCATTGGAATCACCAAGTGTTCCAGCATTACCACAAGTAGTAGCACCTATGCAAGCTCCACAAGCTCCACAAACAGCACAGCAAAATACTACACCAGCAGTAAGTGGGGAGAGTGTTAATTCTCCTATGGTTGGAACTTTCTACCGTTGTCCTTCTCCAGATGCTCCTGCTTATGTAAATGTAGGAGATAAGGTTAAAAAGGGACAAACTTTAGCAATTATTGAAGCTATGAAGATTATGAATGAAATTGAAGCGGAGTTTGATTGTGTGATTAAAGAGATTGTTCCAAGTGATGGACAGCCAGTGGAATATAACTCTCCTTTATTTGTGGTGGAGAAAATCTAATGTCTTTTAAAGAAATTAATACCATCTTAATTGCAAACCGTGGTGAGATTGCACTAAGAGCTATCCGCACTATTAAGGAGATGGGTAAAAAAAGTGTAGCAGTTTATTCTACTGCAGATAAAGATGCACATTATTTGGATTTAGCAGATGCTAAAGTGTGTATAGGTGGAGATAAGAGCAGTGAATCTTATCTTAATATTCCTGCGATTATTTCTGCGGCTGAACTTTTTAATGTGGATGCGATTTTTCCAGGATATGGATTTTTAAGTGAAAATCAAAATTTTGTTGAAATTTGTAATTATCATGGGATAGAGTTTATAGGGCCAAACCCAGAAGTAATGGCATTAATGAGTGATAAGAGCAAAGCTAAAGAAGTGATGAAAAATGCGGGAGTTCCTGTAATTCCAGGAAGTGATGGGGCAGTTGCTTCTAAGGAAGTTGCCTTAAAACTTGCAAAAGAAATCGGCTATCCTGTGATTTTAAAAGCTGCTGCAGGCGGTGGTGGTAGAGGAATGAGGATTGTTGAGAGTGAAGAGCAAATGTTTAATGCTTTTTTAGCAGCCGAGAGTGAAGCAATTAGTGCATTTGGCGATGGCACAATTTATATGGAAAAATTTATTGACAAACCCAAGCATATTGAAGTGCAAATTCTAGCAGATAAGCATGGAAATGTCTTGCATGTGGGCGAGAGAGATTGTTCTTTACAAAGACGCCACCAAAAACTTATTGAAGAATCGCCTGCACCTACTTTAGAGCCAGAAACTAGAGAGAAATTGCTCCAAACAGCAATTACTGCTACTAAAGCTATTAAGTATGTGGGTGCAGGGACTTATGAATTCTTGCTAGATTCTAATCAGAATTTTTATTTTATGGAGATGAATACGAGACTTCAAGTAGAACATCCAGTAAGTGAGCTTGTGAGTGGGCTTGATATTATAGAGCTTATGATAAACATAGCAGAAGGAAAAGAGCTTCCAAAGCAAGAAGAAGTAAAATTTAGCGGATGTGCAATTGAATGTAGAATTACAGCAGAAGATCCTGTAAAATTCTATCCATCTGCTGGAAAAATTACTAAATGGATTGCTCCTGGAGGGAATCATATAAGGCTTGATACCCATGCATATAGTGGGTATGTTGTGCCTATGTTTTATGATTCTATGATAGGTAAGCTCATTGTGTGGGGCAAAACTCGTGATGAGGCAATTGCTAGAATGAAGCGTGCTTTAGGTGAGTTTTGTATTGAAGGGATTAAAACAACAATTCCTTTCCATCAAGAAATGATGGAAAATGACGATTTTAAAAGAGGTGTGATACATACCAAGTATTTAGAGCAAAAAGCCCAAAGTGGAACGAAAAATGCTTGATAATCTTAAAATCACAAGGATGTAATTTATTCTAAAAGGAGATTAAGATGAAAATAGGAAATACACAAAACACTAACGAGACTTTGGTTAATCTTAATAAAGCAAAAGAAGAAGAAAAAGAAAGTCTTAAAAAAATTGCTTCGCCACGCCCTATTGAAGCTACAGATGGAGCTTCTTTAGCTATTGCTAATGCACTTTTAGCACAAGCTAATTCTATGTCGCAAGGAATTAGAAATGCAAATGATGCTTTAGGAGTTTTACAAATTGCTGATGGTGCTTTATCTACGATTAGTGATTCTGCAATTAGAATGAATGAGCTCTCGGTTGCTTTAGGAAATCCTGCATTAAATAGTGATCAAAGAGCAATGATTGAAAGCGAAGCAAATGCACTTACTCAATCTATGGATGATGCTGTTTCTCAAGCTACCTTTAATGGAAAAAATGTTTTTGGCGGACAAATGAGTTTTATGCTAGGTAGTGGTTCTGTGGATTTTAATTTGCAATCTCCTAATACATCAGGTTTGCAAGTAACAAATCAAGAAAGTATTTTAAACTTTATCAATAATGTAAGTTCAAAAAGAGGCGATATTGGTGCTGTAATGAATCGTATCCAATCTAGCATTAATAATGATATGAATAGTGTTGTTAATCTAAAGGCTGCAGAAAGTAACTTGCAAAAAAATGATTTAGCAGAAAATTATAATGAGCTAAATACTGCAAAGCTAAAAGAAAATGCAGCTCTTTATGCAAGTTCTTTTAATACAAATTATCTTCAAAATAGACTAGATGCACTTCTTGGCTAGTGCATCTAAGACTGCAATAAAAAATGAATAGTTCAAAATATCTTCCAATCCTATAATTTATTACTTTTGTAATGTTTTTAGAATAAAAGCTCAACTCCTTAAGGGATTTTAAAGCTATAAGGGTTTAGAAATTTTCAAAAACCAACTGCAAGTAAATTTCACTAAAAAGTAAAATAAAAATTAATAAGTAACTAAGTAAGTGGCTAAAAATTCCTTTAGATATTTTTGTGATAAGTGTTAGTATTAAAAAAATAAATATAGATGGCTTTTATAAAGATTTAAAGAGAAAATGTAAAGTTTAGCACAACCTTATAAGACTTTAAAAAAGTGTTTTTAAAACTAATTTTTATTAGTAAAACACAAAATAAAACCATTAGTAATTTTTGCGGAGAGTTGTTTGGTTGTTAAATAGAAAAGCAAGGTATGCAAAAATTTTATAAACAATATTTAATTGCTTAGTTTTTAAATAAAAATTACTCATTTTCAAAGAGTTTTATAATATTAATCATATTTAAGCTTTAATTTATAAGAACTCTGTTAATTTATGCTTAAAAATCTTAAATACAAAAAATTTCAAGAATTTATATTTTTGAATAAAAATAAGGAAATATTATGGATCTTACAACAATATTAGGAATGGTGCTTGCAATTACTAGTATTTCATTAGGGGATATATTAGAGGGAGGAAATCCCTTGCATGTTATTCATCTTTCATCTTTTCTTATAGTAGTGCCAACTGCTATTTTTTGTGCGACAACAGCAACACATAAAAATATTGTAAAAGCAGCTTATAAAGAACTAAAACTTGCATTTATGGGTGCTAGAGTAAATCTTAATCAAAGGATTTCAGAACTTATAGATTATTCAGTGATTGCGCGTCAAGATGGAGTTTTAGCATTAGAGCAAAAAGCAAATGAAATTGAAAATGATTTTTTAAGAAAAATTATGATGATGATGGTAGATGGTAAAAGTATTGAAGAAATAAAAGAAAGTGCAGAAATACAGATAGAAGAAGCAGAAGAGTATTATAAAGAATGTGCAGAATATTGGGTGCGTGTGGGTGAAACTTGTCCTACAATGGGACTTGTTGGAGCTGTTATGGGGCTTATGCTTGCACTCCAACTTCTTGATGATCCTAAGGCAATGGCTTTAGGAATTGCAGGTGCATTTACTGCTACGGTTACAGGGATTTTTGGTGCTTATGCACTTTTTGGCCCATGGGGAAATAAAATTAAGGCAAATTCTCGCGATTTAATCAAAGAAAAAATAGTAATCTCTACGGCTATTATCGGTATAGCTGAAGGTGCTAATCCTAGAGATTTAGAAGCTAAATTATTTAATTATTTAAGCCCTAATGAACCTGCAGAATCTAGATTTTAATAAGGTTTAAAAATGGCTAGAAAAAAGAAACAAGCAGAATGTCCTGCAGGTGAAAAATGGGCTGTTCCTTATGCGGATTTTTTAAGTTTGCTTTTGGCACTTTTTATAGCACTTTGGGCTATTTCTGAAAGCAATCCAGCCAAGACAGAAGCTCTAAAAACAGAGTTTATTAAAATTTTTGATTTTACTGCTTCAAGTCCATTGGATAGAGAAAGTGATACACATAATAAAGATAGTGCTCCTGCAAACTCCGAAGTTGAAGAGCTAGAGAGGGAAAAAGTAGCTCTAGATCAAAAAGAAAATAATATGATTTTGCATTTGCCTGCTAAGGTTGAATTTATTAGGGGTAGTGCAGAAATCATATCAGCAGATATGCTAGTTTTAATTAGGCGTGCTGGAGAGATTATCAAAAAAATGCCTCCGCAGGTGCAAGTAGAGCTTAGAGGTCATACGGATAATAGCAATAAAAATCCAAGTGAAAATTTTATTCTAGGAAGTAAGAGGGCTGAGGCTATTGCAGATTTATTGATTAAGCAAGGTGTTAATCAAGAACAGCTTGTCATAATAAGCTTTGGGGATCATACTCCTCTAACAAGAAATAAAAGCGACACAATTAACAATAGGGTAGAGTTTCGCATCCGCACAGACGATAAAGATGATGAAGAAAAGCAATTATTATTAAAGCAGTGGAATTTAAAATAATCCAAAAGCTTTTAAAAAGTAGATTGTTCTTTTTATAGAGAATAAAATTAGAATTTGAGAGCTTTTTAACTTTTTATTTTTTAGCTTTTGTAAAGAAGATGTGGTTTTAGGCTAAATTAACACATTTTTTTATAAAATTCCTAGAAATTACTTTAAATATAAATGTGAGTAAATTAAGGAAATTAAGTGAGATTTGCAGAATTTTTTAAAAGCCTTAAAAAAGTGGAAAGAGCCACTCCAAAAGAAGCACCAAGTCATTGGGTTAAATGCCCTAGTTGCAATGCTTTGATGTATTATAAGGAAATCATTACACAACATTATACCTGTCCTAAGTGTAATTTTCATATGAGAATAGGTTTGCAAGATCGCATTTTTTTAATTTGTGATGAGGGAAGCTTTGTGGAATTTGATAAAGAGCTTTCCCCAACAGATCCCCTTAACTTTGTAGATAAAAAAAGCTATCAAAAAAGAGTAGAAGAATATGAGAAAAAATGTGGCCGTCCTAGTTCTGTGATTAGTGGAGAATGCACAATTATGGGTGTAGGTGCTCAACTTATCCTTTTTGATTTTAATTTTATGGGAGGTTCTTTAGCTTCTGTGGAGGGTGAAAAGATTGTAAGAGCCATTGAGCGTTGTATTGATAAAAAGCAAGGACTTATTATAGTGAGTGCAAGCGGTGGTGCTAGAATGCAAGAATCTACCTATTCTCTTATGCAAATGGCAAAAACTTCTGCAGCACTCAATCGCTTAAGTGAAGCCAAATTACCTTTTATTTCTGTTTTAAGCGATCCTACATTAGGTGGCGTTAGTGCTTCTTTTGCATTTTTGGGAGATGTGATTATGGCAGAACCAGGTGCTACGATAGGTTTTGCAGGAGCTAGGGTAATTAAGCAAACTATTGGAGCAGATTTACCTCAAGGCTTTCAAACGGCAGAATTTTTATTAGAACATGGGCTTATTGATATGATAGTCCAAAGAAAAGATATGAAATCAACTTTAGCTAGTTTATTAACTTATTTGAAAGTTTCTTAGTTTGATTAAAATCAATGTTTATTATATAGCTAAACCCACAAAAGGTTTAGAAGATGAGATGTGTAAAGAATTTGCAAGTTTATGTATGGGATTTGGCGTAAAGGTAGAGTGGTTAAATCTTTTTAATAAAAATATTAAAGAGAGTCATAAAACAGATGCTAGTGAAGCCAAAAAGAGCTATACGCAAATTTTTAGTAGAGTTTTTAAGGAAAATTTATATAAAATTGCCTTATCACCAAGTGGGAGGGAAGTCGATTCGTTTAAATTTGCTTCATTTTTGAAGGATAAATCAGAAATTAATTTTTTTATTGGTGGTGCTTATGGTTTAGAGGATGATTTTTGTAAAAGTTGTGATGCGACACTTTCGCTTTCTAAACTTACTTTTAGTCATAAATTAGCAAAAGTCGTCTTAAGTGAGCAGATTTATAGAAGTTTTTGTTTATTAAACAACCATCCCTATCATAAATGACAAAGGACAGCTAAGTGAGACGCAGTGATTTAGAAAAATTTAGAAAGCTACTTTTAGAGCAAAAGCAGGCAATTTTAAACAATAATCAAGAGCATTGCAGAAGTATGGAAGTGGTAAGATCAGAGCATTTGGGAGATGAAGTGGATATTGCTACAATGAGTATCAAAAATCGTCTTGATGAATCGATTTTTGAGAGGCATACCAAAGAGTTAGAATTTATTGATATTGCCTTGGCTAAAATAGAAGAGGGCAATTATGGAATTTGTGAAATGTGCGAAGAAGAGATTAATTTTCAACGCTTAAAAGCAAAACCACATGCAAGATATTGTATAGTTTGCAGAGAAATTATTGAAAAAAATAAAGGAAAATAATGAAGTTTAAATATTATTTTGGTGCTTTTTTTGTTTTTGTTGTAGTAGTGGGCTTATATATTTATAGCTTAAGCGGTATGGATTATACCTACCATATTCCCTTTACACAGAGATTTGTAACTTTACCGATTGCGCTTTGGTTTCTTGTGCCTGTGGTGCTGTTTTTTATTGTGGTATTGTTTTTACAAGTGGGTGGAATGTATCGTATGTGGTATAAGAGAAACAAATACAAAAACGATTATAAAATGATTTTAGACCAAATTGAAAACCAGCTTCTTGGAAGAGAGGTTCCATTAAAACAACCTTCTATGAATCGCTACAAAGCACTTTCTATTTTATTAAATAATCTTATTTTTGATGTTAAAGAGGGGATTACACAAAAAAGTGGTGAAGCAAGATTGGATGAGCTTATTGAGGTTTTAGGAGATTTAAAAAGGGGAGAATATGTGAATTTAAAGAAATTTAATCCAGGAAATAATTCTCCATTTTTTAAGCAAAATACGCTAAATCAAATCAAATCTGATCCAAAATTTGCAAGTGAGGTATTGAAAAAATCTAGCTTTAGTGATGAGTATAAGCAAGAAGCTTTAAGAGTTTTACTAGCAAATGATGATTTAAGTGAGATTAAACGCTTTATAGCTTCTGTGAAGTTTGATAAAGAGCTTGCTAATCAAGTATTAGGAATGTGTTATGCAAAAAGATTGGAATTTAGCAATGAGGATATTGCAAGTCTTTGTGCGGAAGTAGGGTTTTTAAAACAAGATTATTTGCTTTTAGCACAGAAGACAAAAGAATGCTATGAGCCAACATCTTGGCTAAATCTTTTTGAATATTTGGCTAATAAAGATGAAGTAGCAGAAATGGCATATTTTTATGTGCTTTTAGAGCTAGAGATGATTGATGAGGCAAAAGAGCGTTTAAGTATGCATACGCCTAATGAATTTTTAAAAGTAAGGGCTTATTTAGAGCTAAAGAGTATGGGCAAAAAATATCCGCTTGAATTATTTTTGTTGGATTAGGTAGTAGCCATGGAATTATGTGTTGCACTTGATTTGCCAAGCTCTTATGAAAACCTAAAGCTTTTAGAGGGTTTAAAAAATGAGAATATTTGGGTTAAAGTGGGCTTGAGGAGTTTTATCCGCGATGGAAGAACTTTTATAGAAGACATTAAAAGCATTAATCCAAATTTCAAGATTTTTTTGGATTTAAAGCTTTATGATATTCCAAATACGATGAAAGATAGCCTAGAAGAGATTGCAAAAATAGGTATTGATATGGTTACAATCCATGCAAGTAGTGGTTATGAGGCTATGGAAGTGGTAGCTAATTATGCAAAAACGCTTAGCAAAGCACCTTTGGTTATGGCGGTTACTGCTCTAACTAGTTTTAATCAAGAGGGGTTTTGTGAGATTTATCATAATGATTTAGATAAAAGTGTGCTTGAGTTTGCAAAACTAGCGTATAAAGCGGGTATAAATGGGGTAGTGTGTTCTTGTTTTGAATCTAAAATGATAAAAGAAAATTTAGGCAAGGATTTTCTAACTCTAACCCCTGCAATCCGTCCTTTTGGGGAAGATAGTGGAGATCAAAAGCGTGTGGCTACGCTAGAAGATGCAAAAGAAGCAATGAGTGATTTTATCGTCGTGGGGCGTCCTATTTACAAAGCAGAAAATCCAAGTGCAGTCGCAAAGAGAATTTTAGAAAATATTTAGGGTTTTTGTGAAAAATTTACTTGAATTTGAAAGTTTTTTAGAAACTTTACAATCCACAAACCGCACATTTGGCTTTTATGTAGATTGGGCAAAGTGTAAGTTCAATATAGATAAAATCAAAATATCACTCAATCATCTTAATTTTTTGCTAGGCACACAAGAGCCACAATTACAAGAAAAAATTACAATATTGTTTTGTGAATATTCTAAGGCATTTGAAGTTTTACCCTTACTACTTGCCATTAGAGATACTAAAAAAGAGCAATTATTTGATAGTATGGGTCAAATATGCAGTATGGATTGCTATCTCCAAACCCCACAAAAGATTTATGAATTCCTATGCGAGAGTGGTTTAGCTGAAATATTTTATAATGCAAATATAAAAGATTTAAATGATTTTGTTTTTGGGGTGGAAAAAGAATATATTGTTTCTGCGTTAGATGGTTTTACATTTGATAATAAAGAGAATCAAAAAGAGAATTTGCAGATTTTAGATTTTATTTATGCAAAAAATCTTAATGAGGCTAAGAAAATTGCCAAATCTAAACATTATGGAGATTATCAGGAAATGGTATTTTATCAAGTCATAAGGTAGAAAATGCACCCAAAAGAATATGTAAAACTTGCATTAAAGAATAATGGTGGTTTTGCTTTATATACAGGTAGATACAAACACTTGGGGGACAAAAACACTTTTATAGCCATTAGAAGAATATTATAAGCTTTTAAAATTGCCTTTGGACTTTTTGGGAGAGGGGATAAAAGAGGATTTAAAAGCAATTAAGCAAAAATTGCACATAGATTCTAAGAACACTTTTAATCACGCTTATTATCAAGGTTTAATTGCTTCTATTGGGAATCTAAGGGGCTTTGAGACTTTTGAGCTTTCATAAGAAAAAAAGCAATTTTGCATACGCATTTAGGTGCAATAGCAAGTCTAGTTTCTTTATTTTTTCAGTTATGATTATCGTGTAAAAGATAAAAATATTGGGATTGTATTTGGTTTAATGAACGCAAAATGCCTTATGCCTTTTATGAAGCGGAGCATTCTACAAATATCAAAAACTCTATTAATCGCTTTTATGAATTGCAAGATTTTAGAGCAAAATTTTTTATCGTTGCAGATAAAAGGCGATTTTGCGAGTTTGAAAGTATTATTTCAGAATCTATTTATAAGCCTATTAGGGAGTTTGTGAAATTTGCAGATTATGAAAGTATTGCAAAGCAGTTTGAAAAAGAAAGTCAAATGGCAAAAGACTAATCCACCACCAAATTTTAGTTGCAGGTATCTCACGCATTCTACAGAGCAAATCATTTGGGCTAGAAAAAGTGTAAAACACAAGCACATTTTTAACTATGAGGTTTTAAAACATCTAAATGGTGATAAGCAAATGCGAGATGTTTGAACATTCCCTGCTATCGCTCCTTGGGAGAAGATAAATGGCAAACACCCTACACAAAAGCCACTTGCATTGCTTGTGCGTTTAATCTTAATGGCAAGCAATGAAGATTCTATCATTTGCGATCCATTTAGCGGGAGTTCTACCACAGGAATTGCTGCAAATTTGTTAAAAAGAAAGTTTATAGGTATTGAAAAAGAAAGTGAGTTTATAGACATATCTATAAAAAGAAAAATGGAGCTAGAGAGTAACTTTCAAACTATAAAATCAAAGATAAAGGATTTAAATATAAAAAGATTGCTATAAAAAAACAAAATAATGCAATAGGAAATTTGGAAAAAGTAAATTTAGCTACCTTTTTATCACAATAAAAGACTATTTTTAATAAAAGTATGAGATTTAAAACTTTTACCTAAGGATTTTGTGTGATTTAAAATATTTATAACTGTTAAAATGCAAGTTACAAAGCCTAGATAAGAAATTACACAAAAACAACACTAAAAATTATTTTTAGTGCTAGAACATAGGGTATGCGAGTTAATTATCTTGCTTTAAATACTAATCTAACCAATAAAGCAGGCGATAAACCATTGAAAAAAAGGCATAAGAAGCGCCAAATATATTTATGTTTTTGGCATTAATTTTGGCGGTTAATTATTATTTAAAGCACAAAAGGTGTATCTTGATAAACGCTAAAATTTAGCCAATTTATAAAAAGCATACTCGCACTAGATTTCCAAGAAAGGATTGCTTCTCCCTTTTTGTTAAAATAATTCTTTGGAATTTTTATATCTAGCCCTTTTTCTTTATCGCGTAAATATTCTTCTTTAAGCGTATTTTTGGAATATTCTGGATGTCCTAGCATAAAAATATCTTTAGAATCTTTGATTAAAGTTGCTCCACTTTCCTCGCCACTTAGAAGAATTTTTAATCCTTGTGTTTTTTGCAAGATTTCTTGATGGATAGTAGAATGTCTAGAATGGGGAAGATTTATTATCTCATCTAGTCCGCTTAAGAGAATATCTTGTTGGATAATTTGATGTGGAAAAACCCCAAATAGCTTTTCTTTAAGGGAGATTTTTGGGATTTTATGAAAATAATAAAGTCCAGCCATCGCTCCCCAGCAAAGATACATCGTGCTTGTGCAATGGAGTTTTAAATATTCCATAATTTCCACCAACTCTTGCCAATAGCATACTTCTTCAAATTCTATTTGTTCAATGGGGGCACCAGTAACAATCGCACCATCAAATCTCCTGCCTTTGATACTATCAAATCCTACATAAAATCTATCCAAATGGCTTTTAGGTGTGTTTTTTCCTATGTAGCTTGTAGTGGCTAGAAGTGTGATATTAACTTGCAAAGGAGAGTTTGCAAGTAGGCTTAAGATTTGATTTTCTGCTTCAATCTTTTTTGGCATAAGATTGATGATTAAAATCTCTAAAGGACGAATATCTTGATGTTTGGCTCTCCTTTGCCCCATAATAAAGGCATCTTCTTTTAAAAGCTCATAGGCAGGTATTTCTTCTGGTATGATAAGAGGCATTTTTTCTCCTTATTTTTTAATGAGTTTTATTATCCATTCTGCATTACCTAGTATTTCAAAATGGGTAATTTTATGTCCCTCTTTGGCAGCCCATTGAGGAATTGTTTCTGTTGCTTGTGTGCAGTCAAAAAGAATTTCTAATTCTTCTCCACTTTTTAGGGTCTGTATAAATACTTGTGCATCTACAAGTGGAAAGGGACAAACCTTTCCTCTAGTGTCTAAAGTTGCCATATATTCTCCTTAAAAATTTTGTTTTATTTTGCGTATTGGCAATATGATTGTGAAAAAAGTAGCTATATAAGCACCTAGTAAGAAAAATAAAGTAGCTACCCAGCCTTTATAGGAAAATAGCGAAGTTTCTACTAGTCCATTACCTATCGTGCAACCTCCTGCAAGGGCTGCTCCAATTCCCATCAATATTCCTCCAAAGCCTGCATAGGCTAAGGCTTTTTGATTAGGAAGGCGAAATCTAAATTCTCCAGATAGTTTAGCAGCTAAAAAAGAACCTAATGCTATCCCAAGAACCAAAAAGACACCCCAATCAATAAATTTAGTGTTACCTGTAGTAAAGTATTGAATTAAATTTGCTGAAGGGGTAGTGATACCTAGGCCACCATCTCTTCCGCTTAAATAAGAGAGTGGCCATGCTAAAATTGCAATGAATGCAACCAATAAAGCTGTAATAAAAGGATGCCATGATTTTTCAAACAATATATGTAAAATTCCATTTTTTCTAGGCTTTATGCGTGTAACTTCTAGGCGTGGTTTGCGTAACTCTTTGATGACAAAAAAGCTAACAATTAAGCTTAGAGTAATTACTAAAAACCAAGGAGAAATTCCTAAAGCCTGATAAAAAGTTCCATCAGAAATTTTAAAAGAACTTAAATAAGTTTGCAAAGGTAAAAGAGCACCGTATTTTACCATGCTTGCACTAAGAGCATAGAAAAATAAAGCGATAATAGAGCCTATTAAACCTTCGGCTGCTCTATACCAAGTTCCTGTAGCACAACCTCCTGCAATTACCATTCCAAATCCAAATATAATTCCTCCAGTAATTGTAGATAGCCAATAAAACTCTTGTGGTTTAATGGATATGTAACCTAAAGAATTAAGAGTCCAAACACCTATGCTTTGCAATGCAACAACTATAAAAAGAGCAATAAAGATTGTAAAATTTCTGCTTAAAAAAACATCTCTATATGCACTTACTACACAAAACCGCCCTCTTTGTAAAACAAAGCCAAGTAGTAAGCCTATAATAATTCCACTCAACATAAATCTCCTTTATTTCTCTAAAGCTTGTTTTAAATCTGCTACTAAATCAAGAGGATTTTCCAAGCCTATGCTAAGTCTTAGTGTGCTAGGAGTGATACCTGCACTTTCTAGCTCACTAGGGCTTAGTTGTGAATGAGTCGTAGAGGCTGGGTGAATAATGAGTGATTTTGAATCGCCAATATTTGCAACAATAGAAAAGATTTCTAAAGAGTTGCAAATTTTTTTTGCTTCTTCAAAACTAAGTGCTTCAAAGCTGATTAGTCCACTAGAATGTCCTTCATTAAAGTATTTATTTAAAAGATTATGGTAAGGACTTTCTTTTAATCCTGGGTAATTTATGGATTTTACATTTGGATGTTTTTGTAAAAATTCTGCAACAATTTTCGCATTTTGGCTATGTTTTTTAATCCTAAGTTCTAGAGTTTCTAAGCCTTGTAGAATAATCCAAGCATTTTGAGGAGAGAGTGTAGCTCCTATGTTCCTTAGCCACTCTGTGATAATTCTAATGCTAAAAATTGGCAAAGGAAGAGTAGCATAAACTAATCCATGGTAGCTAGGATCTGGAGTATTAAAAGCTTCATAGCGTGGATTATCTTTTAGAAGTTCATTTAAATGATTTCTTTCTATAATCGCTCCACCTAAAGCACTTCCTTGCCCATTAATGTATTTACTAAGGCTATAGACGACGACATCTACACCATATTTAAAAGGTTTATGTAAAAATGCAGTTGCTACGGTATTGTCGCAAATGCTTATGATTTTATGTTTTTTTGCAATTTGTGTGATTTTTTCTATATCTGCTATGCTAATTTGTGGATTAGATAAGCTTTCAAAGAAGATAGCCTTTGTATTTGCGTCAATGACTTGTTCTAAACTTGCTAGATTGTCAATATCAAAAACCCTAGCTTCAATCCCAAAGCGTTTTAGCGTATGGATAAAGAGGGTTTGCGTTCCTCCATAGATTTTATTAGAAAATGCGATATTATCGCCATTTTGGGCACAATTTAAAATTGCATAGAAAATTGCCGCACTTCCGCTAGAAGTTGGCACACCAAAAGCACCACCTTCTACACTTGCAAGACGCGCACCTAACACATCAGTGGTTGGATTGCTTAGGCGAGAATAGATATTTCCTAGTTCTTTTAGGGAAAATCTAGCTTCTGCTTGCTCTAAGCTTTCAAAGCTGTATGCTGTGTTTTGATAGATAGGAACACTAAGTGTTCTTTGAGTGTCGTAATGATATCCTGCATGGATTGCTAAAGTATCTTGTGAAAAATTATTATGTGTTAAATTTGCCATTTTTAATCCTTGTAATTTAAATATGGAGTAATAATAGCATAAAAAATAAATAATACAATATGTAATTGTTAAAAAATAGCAAATTTTGTTTAAAATGTTACTTTTTATAAAATACATATTGTAATTTATAAATAATACTTGCAAAAATTATAAAATTTTTTAGTATTTTTTAGGTGGTTTAGAAATATTGCGTGGCAATCTTAGATTTATCTTTAAGGTGTTTCTTGACATTGCAAGAGTAGTGAGGTAATATTATTCTTCATTGATATTGTGTGGCTATGTAAATGTTATGGCATTTTATTATCTTCTACCATCATTGCAAGAGTTCATAGAACTCATAGCAAACTAAGATCTATCCTTAAAGGCATTTATCTGTCATTGCGAGGCAACAAAGTTGCCGTGGCAATCTAAGAATTTACCTTTATATAGATTATTCTTTTTTAGACTGTCACACTTTGCTTTAATTTGTTTGCGGTGAAAGAACAGAATGTCATTGCGAGCAAATATGAAATATTTGCGTGGCAATCTCTTTTAAAGATTAAAAAATATTCTTCTTTTATTGTAAAGCTTTTTAAGAAGCTAAAACATTCTATTGTTTTACCTTTAGGTTATTTTTTAGACTGCCGCAGTGTTTCACTACATGTAGTGACATTTTTTGTTTCTTTGGATTATCACAAGCTATGCTCTTGTGGTGCTATTTCTCTTTACTTAATAAATTTTGTAATAAAAATTTTTAAATTAATCTTTTTATGCTATAATTTTAATGCTTTAAGCTTTGTTTTTATTGTCTTTTAGAAGATGTAAAAAGGAGCTAGTATGGAATTAATAATTTTATTTATCATTTCATTAATAGTTCTTGTTCTAGTCTCAAAGAAAAACTAGAACAAATCACATTTAAAAAAATTCAATAAGATTCTAGTTAATACCTGCTTAACTTAGACTTAAAGCATTTTAAAAAATTCTTCTAAAGGCAAAGCAGGTTAGAATCTTTTCTTTTTGCCTTTTACTAAATGAATTATAAACTTGTATCGTTTGAATATTACTAAAGTTTCCCATAATAATAAAATTTACATATTTTTAAATTTTAAAATCTCATCTCTTAGTCTTGCAGCCTCTTCAAAATCAAGCCTTTTTGCTGCTTCATGCATTTTTTTAGTAAGTTCTTTTGTGAGTTTTTCTCTTTCAATTTTTGGCATTTTTTCTTTTTTCTTAGCCTTTTCATAAAGCATTCCCAAATCTTGATTTTTTAAATCTTCATCTAGTTTTCGTTTAACTCCTTGTGGGGTGATGTTATGAAGCTTGTTGAATTCTTCTTGTTTTTTGCGTCTGTAATCGGTTACTTCCATAGCTTTTTGCATAGAAGGAGTGATTTTTTTAGCAAAGAGTAAAACCCTACCATTTACATTTCTAGCAGCTCTTCCCATGGTTTGAATAAGGCTTGTTTCACTTCTTAAAAATCCTTCTTTATCAGCATCTAAGATTGCTACAAGTGAAACTTCTGGCAAATCAAGCCCTTCACGCAAAAGGTTAATACCCACTAAAATATCAAATTCTCCTGCGCGTAATGCACGAATAATTTGATTGCGTTCAATCGCATCAATTTCAGAGTGCATATAACGCACTCTTAAACCTAAATCACTATAATAGCGTGTGAGCTCTTCGGCCATTTTCTTGGTGAGTGCAGTTACTAGGATTTTATCTCCTCTTGCTATTACTTCTTTGGCTCTATCATAAAGGATTTCTACTTGTTTATCGCAATCTAGCACTTCATAGATAGGGTCTAGTAAGCCTGTTGGGCGGATTAGCTGTTCTGCTGTGTGGTTAGCACTAAGCTCTAATTCTAAAGGTGCAGGAGTAGCAGATACAAAAAGAAAATGGGGGGCTTTGTTGATAAATTCTTCAAATTGCAAAGGGCGATTATCTAGGGCACTAGGAAGTCTAAAGCCATATTCTACAAGCACTTCTTTTCTGCTTCTATCACCCGCATACATTCCGCGAAATTGAGGCAAACTCACATGCGATTCATCTACAATAAGTAAATAAGGCTTGTTTTTTTGTTCAAAATAATCTAGCAAGGAATAGGGGGTTTCACCAGGTTTTTTGCCAGTTAAATGTCTTGCATAGTTTTCAATTCCTTTGCAAATTCCTGTGGCACTTATCATCTCTAAATCAAATTCGGTGCGACTTTTTAGGCGTTCATATTCTACCATCTTGCCTTCACTCTTAAAAAATGCCAATCTTTCATGCAATTCTTGTTCTATGCTTTTTATGGCAACTTTTAACCGCTCCTCACCTACAATAAAAGGATTTGCCGCATAAAGCACAAAAGAATCTAGTTTCCTAAGAGGTTTTTTATCAATAGAATCTAAAATTTGTATGCTCTCTAACTCATCTCCAAAGAATTCTAAGCGGATAATTTCTTCTTCGCTGTAAGCTGGATAAATATCAATCACTTCTCCATTTACTCTAAAATCTCCCCGATCAAAAAAATTATCATTTCTTTTATATCCCATACTTACAAGTCTTAAAAGTAGAGATTTTTGCACATAAGAAGAACCTACTTCAAATTTTTCAATCATTTCTAAATATTCTTGTGGATTTCCTAAACCATAATTTGCAGAAACAGAAGCAATCACAATGCTATCATCATGGGCTAAAAGTGAAGTGGTGGCAGAAAGTCTAAGGCGTTCTAGCTCATCATTAATGCTAGAATCTTTTTCTATAAATAAATCTTGTCTTGGGATATAGGCTTCTGGCTGGTAATAATCAAAGTGGGAGATAAAATATTCTACATGATTTTTTGGAAAAAAGCCTTTAAATTCGCTATAAAGTTGGGCACATAGAGTTTTATTGTGGCTCATAATAAGGGTTGGCATTTGTAATTCTTGGATAATATGAGCCATACTGTAGGTTTTACCGCTACCTGTTACACCTATTAAAGTTTGGTATTGGTTACCTTCTTTTATAAAACTGCTTAGAGTTTTGATGGCTTGTGGCTGATCTCCTGCGGGTTGATAAGGGGAGCTTAAAATTAGTTTTTGCATAAAAATCCTTGAAACTTCAAAAATCGTAAAAGAAATTTTAACAGATTTATAAAAATAATGCTAAAATTATGCAAATTATTCTAAAATAAAATAAGGATTTGCAAAGATGGAAGAAACACAAAACATTTCAAATAGGCTTTTAGCAGGTATTGATGAGCTTGTAGCAGAATTGCAAAAAATGCGTGAAGAAAACCAACAGTTACGCCAACAAATTGTTCTTTTAAAAGCTGAAAATGAAGCTAAAAACACAGAGATTAGCTCTCTTTATGATGAAATTTCCTCAAAAGAAAAAGAGTTAGAGGGAGTTTTAGGTAAAATCCAAAATGTTCTTGGACGCTAATGGATACACTTCGTATTTCTATTATGGGACGCTTTTTTGACATCCCAAAAGATAGGATTTCTAACGATACACTTCTTCGTATTCAAAAACTTATGGATGTAAATAATGCAATCAATCCGCTTGATTTATTAAAAGAGTTTTTAGAATGTAGCGAAGAAAATATAAAGCTAGAAGAAATCTTAAATGAAGCTAGCAATAAAATTGCAAATTATAAAACCAAAAATCCACTAACCTAAGCTTTTAACTTGCATTATTATTTGGTTGCTCCTTTGGGGCTAAATTCCCCGCTTTTAACCTATCAAGCTAAAAATTTGCTCCAAAAGGGAAGAATTGTAAAAATCTTTGTTAAAAACAAAGATTATCAAGGCGTTGTTCTAAAAGAGGTGGAAAAGCCTTCATATGATTGTAAAGATTTAGAGGAAAGTAAAGAGAGCTTTTTGCCTCACCAATTGAAATTAGCAGAGTTTATTGCAAGTTATTATTGTGTAACTTTAAATCTTGCTTACAATCTTTTTATGCCCGCTTTTTTAGAAGCTAAAACAAGTTTATTACCGCCCAAAGACATTGTTTTAAAACCTCTTAATACAGTTCAAAAAGAAGCCTATGAATTTTTAAAAAATCAAAAAAGTGCGCTTTTGTTTGGGGATACAGGGAGTGGTAAGACAGAAATTTATATACATTTGATGTATGAGGTTTTAAAAGATGGAAAGAATGTTATTTTTTTATTGCCAGAAATTTCTTTAACTCCACAAATGGAAAAAAGATTAGGGAGCGTTTTTGGGGATATTCTAGCTTTTTGGCATTCTAAGATTACAGCTAAAAAGAAAAAAGAAATTTTAACTTTACTAAAAGAGGGCAAGATTAGAATAATAGCAGGAGCTAGATCAGCACTTTTCTTGCCTTTGGAAGAGGTGGGATTGATTGTTGTAGATGAAGAGCATGATGATGCTTATAAATCTTCTCAAAGCCCTCATTATCATGCAAGAGATGTAGCACTTTATTATGGGAGTAAGTTTGGTGCTAGAGTGATTTTAGGAAGTGCTACGCCTAGTTTAAGCAGTTATTATAAGGCTAAAAATGAAGGGAGGCTTTTTAGGTTAAAGGGCGGTTTTTATGAAGCAAAAAGAAGATTTATTTTTGAAGAGAGTGCAAGGGATTTTAGTTTTAATATTTTGGAAAAATTAAAGCAAAATTTAGAAAACAAAAAACAAGCGGTTGTATTTTTGCCCACAAGGGCGAATTTTAAATATCTTCTTTGTAAGAATTGTGGCGGTAGTGTAGAATGTCCAAATTGCAGTGTTACTCTAAGTTTGCATAAAAAAAGCAATGCACTAAAATGCCATTATTGCAACTATGCAACAAGGATTTTAGAGGTTTGCCAAAAATGTGGTGGAGAGTTGGGGAGCTTTAGAATGGGGACGCAAGAGCTTATAGCAGAGTTGCAAGAGCATTTAAAAGAGGCTAGAATACAAGGATTTGATAGAGATACTATCACTACACAAAAAAAATTAAAAAGCACGCTAGAAGCTTTTAATAAGGGTGAAATTGATATTTTAGTGGGAACGCAAATGCTCTCTAAAGGGCATGATTACCATAATGTAGCCCTAAGCGTAGTTTTAGGGATTGATTATCTTTTAAAAGGTGTGGATTTTAGAGCTAGAGAGAGGGCAACTTCTTTGCTTTTTCAAATTGCTGGGAGAAGCGGAAGAAAAGAAGATGGAGAGGTTTTAATCCAGACTTTAAATAAAGATTTTTTTATACCAATTTTAGAGGATTATGAGAAGTTTTTAGAAGATGAGATTTCTTATAAAATGGGGATTTATCCGCCCTTTATGCGTTTGGCACTTTTGCACTTTTCTAGCGCTAATGAAAAAACTGCTTATAATAATATGCACAAGGCATTACAGATTTTAGAAAGCAAAGAAGTGGAGATTGTAGGTTATGGGAAATCGCCGATTGAAAAAATTTCTAACAAATGGAGGTATGTGATTTTCGTGCGTTCAATGAGTGTGAGTGTGTTAAATAAAGCATTAAAAGAATTTATAGATTATCCTTGCACTATTGATGTAGATCCGCTAGATTTTAGTTAGGAAGCATTGTATAAAATCATCAAAATTGCAATAGAGAATTTTTGAAATAAGAGTCCTAAATTTGTAAATTATTATGAAGTTTTAGGAAACTTTTAAGATTAAAGAAAAACTTTTATAATTTTGATTAAATATAAAAGAATTTGCCAAAAACTAGCAAGAAGCAAGAGCAAGTTTTACAAACAATTCTCCTCTTTGTTTGTAAGAGCTAAATTGATCCAAACTTGCAGCAGCAGGAGAGAGCAAAGCAACACTTTGCAAATTATGTTCTTGTTTTAAAAGAGGCATAGCTTTTTCTAAAGTGTAGCAAGAAAGACATTGTATTTGAAATTGTGAAGCTAAAGAAGCAATTTTATCTGTATTTTTACCAATGGCAAAAATTTTGATTTTTAAGTTTTTGGCTAAATTAAATAAAGGTTCTAAATTAGCCCCCTTATCATCTCCACCCAAAATTAGCAGGATTTTAAAATCTTGATAGCGTTTTAGTGCCTCTAGTGTAGCATCTACATTTGTGCCCTTGCTATCATCTACATAAAGTCTATTGTCATTGTCTTTAAATTCTTCTAAGCGGTGTTTGCCTATTTCAAAAGAATTAAGAAGTGTGTAATCTAATGTATTAAATAGGATTTTGGTTGCACTTAGAGCTAGGAGACTATCTAGTAAAAAGGGTTCTTTGAATTTGATTTTTTCTAAATCAATTTTAAAAGTATTTGCTAAATCTTTAGAATCTTCATAGAAAATAAGAGTTGCTAGACTTTTAGTGCAAAAAGGATGGTCTTTTAAAGAGGCAGGAAGAACTGCTACTTCTTTATCTTGCATAGATAAAAGAGGCTTTAGCTTTGCTTCTTTGTAGGCCTCAAAGCTTCCATGCCAACTAATATGATCTTCAGAGATAGGGAGTAAGAGATAAAGATTTGGCTTGGCGATTTTTGTGTAATGGAGTGTAAAAGAGCTTGTTTCTAAAATCCAAATTTTAGCATTTTGTGGTAAGGCTGCAAGAGGTGTGCCGATGTTTCCTCCACACACAGCACCAAATTTTTCTAAAAGATGTCCTAAAATTTGTGTAGTGGTGGTTTTACCATTTGTTCCACTAATAAAAATACTATAAGGCATACAAGAAGCAAAAAAATCATATTCGCTAATAGGATTGCTTTGTTTTATCATAGGGTTATGGGGTGGGATACCAGGACTTGTGATGATTTTAGCATCTTTTTGTTCTTTTAAAATTTCAGAAAGAGAACTTGCAGGATAGAGAAGATTGCCTAGAGTATCTTTGCTTTGTTCTTTAAAACTATCATCAAAAATGAAGCATGGAGCAAATCTTTTTGCAATTTCTTGATTAGTAATACCATAGCCTAGTAAAATATTCATATTGCCTTCCTTAGCGAATTTTGAGTGTTAAGAGTGCAATGAGATTGCTCATTAAAGCTACAATCCAAAAACGCACAATAATTTTAGACTCACTTAATCCTTTTTCTTCAAAATGGTGGTGGAGGGGAGCCATTAAAAAGAGTTTTTTGCCTCTAGTTTTGTAGCTTCCTATTTGTAAAATTACAGAAAGAGCCTCTAAAACAAAAATAAAACCTATTAAAAAAAGTAAAATTTCATTTTTAGAGATAATTGCAGTATAGGCGATAAATCCTCCAAGTGCTAGACTTCCGCTATCTCCCATAAAAACTTGTGCAGGGTGGCAGTTATACCACAAAAAGCCTATTAAAGAACCCACTAAAGAGGCACTAAGAATAGCTACTTCTCCACTTCCTATTACTTTAGGCCATAAAAGATAACTACTTAGTCCAGAATGTCCTGCAATATATACAAAAATCCCCAAAGTTGTAATAGCGTAGATAGAAGGGATAGCCACAAGCCCATCTAAGCCATCTGTTAGATTAACAGCATTACTTGTAGCCACAAAGACTAAAATCCAAAATGCAATACTAAAAATTCCAAAATCCCACAATTCGTTTTTAATAAAGGGCAAATAAAAAGTTCCTTCAAAGTCTATTAGATAAAGTCCCAAGGAGATAATAAAGGCACTTAAAATTTGCAAGAAAAATTTCATTTTTGCACTCATTCCAGCATTTTTTTTACGCATAACTTTAGAAAAATCATCTTGAATTCCAATAAGACAGAAAAATATTATACTAAGCAAACCAAAAATTACATAAGCATTATTAAGCTTAGCACATACTAAAGAGGCTATGAGAGTAGAGAGGATAAAGACAATTCCCCCCATTGTGGGAGTGTTGGATTTTTGTTGGTGATTTTTGGGAGCAAATTTTGAGATAGGTTGGTTTGCATTTTGTTTTTTAGCCCATAGAATATATTTTGGCATAAAAAACCAAGTGAGTAAAAACGCACCAAAAAATGCGATAGCCGCCCTAACTGTGATATATTGGAAGATGTTAATATCTAAAAAAGAATACAAATAATAAAGCATTTTGTAAAACCCATGAAAAAAATTATAAAAAATTGGGTAGGATTCTATCATAAAATAACTTTAATGATGGAAAAAATAATGAAGAGCATTTTAATAATTACAGATGGCATAGGAGAAAGTAAGGAAGAGGAATTTAATGCTTTTAAAAAGGCCAAAAAACCTACTTATGAAAAGTTATTCAAGCAAGTTCCTTATGGAATGATTAAAACTTATGGTTTATCAGTGGGCTTGCCACAAGAACAAATGGGAAATTCAGAAGTGGGGCATATGTGTTTGGGGAGTGGGAGAATCCTCTATCAAGATTTAGTAAAAATCAATCAAGCTATAGAAAAAAATGAGCTTATGGATAATCCTGCATTAAATAGTCTTAAAGAGTGTAAAAGAATTCATATTGTGGGTTTAGCAAGTGATGGAGGCGTGCATTCGCATTTGGATCATATTTTGGCTTTGGCTAAGGGGTATGCAAAGGAGAAAGAAGTTATTTTGCATTTAATTAGCGATGGTAGAGATGTTTTGCCTAATAGTTTTAAAGGATTTTTGGAGCAGATTTTAGGAGAAATTAAAGGCAAAAATATTCAAATTGCAACTCTTAGCGGTAGATTTTATGCAATGGATAGGGATAATCGCTGGGATAGGATAGAACAAGCTTATAATACAATAGCATTAGGACAAAATCGTGCAGAAATAGATAGTATTGAATATGTAAAAAAGCAATATGAAAGCGAGATTTATGATGAGTTTTTAGTTCCTGCTTCTTTTAACTATGAGGGGATTAAAGAAGGAGATGGACTTATTTTTGCTAATTTTAGAAGTGATAGGGCTAGAGAAATCATAAAAGCTTTAGGAATGGACGATTTTAAGGAATTTAAAAGGCAAAGGTATGTAAAAATCCCTATAATTACAATGTGCGAATATGATAAAACCTTTAATTTCCCCATTCTTTTTCCTAAAGAACTTGTAAAGAATACTCTCTCAGAAGTTATTTCTAAGAATCATCTTAGGCAATTCCATACCGCAGAAACAGAAAAATATGCCCATGTAACCTTTTTCTTTAATGGGGGAAAGGAAGAACCTTATATTAATGAAAGCCGTTCTTTAATCCCATCGCCTAAGGTAAAGACTTATGATTTAGCACCACAAATGAGTGCTAAAGAGGTATGCGATGAGGTTTTAGCAGCAATGGAAGCAGGATATGATTTTATTGTGGTGAATTTTGCAAATGGTGATATGGTGGGACATACAGGAGTGCTAGAGGCTGCAATTAAGGCTGTAGAAGCAGTAGATACACAACTAGGACGCATTTGGAGCAAGGCAAAAGAGCTAGATTATGCTTTTGTTTTAACAAGTGATCATGGAAATTGTGAAGAGATGAAAAATGCACAAGGGGAAATTTTAACTAATCATACCATTGGTGAGGTTTGGTGTTTTATTGATGCTCCAGAGGTAAAAAAAGTGCAAGATGGAGGGCTTAGCAATATTGCTCCTAGTATTTTGAAACTTATGGGACTAGAAATCCCAAAAGAAATGGATAAGCCTTTATTTTAGTGCTTATCTTGGAAATTTAGGATTTTGCCTGGTAGGCACATTTATGAAGCAAGATTTTAAGTTTTTGGAATATAACTTATCTTGTTATATGTTATTTTCTGATTTGATCAATATAAAATCCTATGAGGACAGAAATGTATAATGTGGTTTTATGGTGTTTTTGAAGATATTTTGTCTTTGTGGGAATAAAATCGTCTAAAATCATAAAAGTTCTACAAAAATTTAAGTCTTAACACGCTAAAATAACAAGATTTTTTTAAAAACTACATAAAGAAGAACTAATGCCAAAAAGAAATGATATTAATACAATTTTATTGATTGGTTCAGGACCTATTGTGATTGGACAAGCTTGTGAATTTGATTATTCAGGAACTCAAGCTGCAAAAACTCTAAAAGAATTAGGCTATAAAGTAGTGCTTATTAACTCAAATCCTGCAACAATTATGACAGATCCAGAATTTGCAGATAGAACTTATATAGAGCCTATTACAGAGGAAGTTGTCGCTGATATTATTCAAAAAGAAAAAGTAGATGCTATTTTGCCTACTATGGGAGGGCAAACAGCACTTAATATTGCAATGAGTATGTTTGAAAAAGGAATGCTTGAGGGCATTAAATTTTTAGGTGCAAAGCCAGAAGCCATTAAAAAAGGTGAAGATAGACAAGCTTTTAAAGAGGCAATGTTAAAAATTGGTATGGACTTACCAAAATCCCGCTATGCCTATACACTTAATGAAGCCTTAGAAGCTGCAAAAGAGATTGGTTTTCCTTTGATTATTAGAGCAAGTTATACTCTAGCAGGTGGCGGTAGTGGTGTAGCTTATAATATTGATGAATTTAAATCTTTAGTAGAAGCGGGATTGGAGATTAGCCCTATTGGCGAGATTTTGATTGAAGAGTCTTTATTAGGTTGGAAAGAATATGAGATGGAGGTTATCCGCGATAAAGAGGATAATTGTATTATTGTATGTTCTATTGAAAACTTAGATCCTATGGGTGTGCATACAGGGGATTCCATTACTATTGCACCTGCTCTTACACTTACAGATAAAGAATATCAAAGAATGCGTGATGCTTCTTTTGCAATTTTACGCGAGATTGGTGTGGATACGGGTGGGAGCAATGTGCAGTTTGCACTTAATCCTAAAACAGGTAGAATGACGGTTATTGAGATGAATCCACGCGTTTCAAGAAGTTCAGCACTTGCAAGTAAGGCTACAGGTTATCCTATTGCTAAAGTTGCAACACTTTTAGCAGTGGGCTATACTTTAGATGAAATTAAAAACGATATTACAGGAACCCCTGCAAGTTTTGAGCCTAGCATAGATTATATTGTTACTAAAATTCCGCGTTTTACTTTTGAAAAGTTTCCACAAGCAGACTCTACTCTTACTACTTCTATGAAAAGTATTGGCGAGGTTATGGCAATCGGTGCTACTTTTAAAGAGTCTTTACAAAAAGCACTTAATAGTTTAGAAACAGGGATTTTTGGATTTAATCCACAAAGTAGTGATTTAGTAGAAATACAAAGAGAAGTAAGGCGTCCTAATGCAAATAGAATCCTTTATGTAGCCGATGCTTTTAGACAAGGAATAAGTGTAGAAGAGGTGCATGAGTGGAGCAAGATAGATCCTTATTTCTTATATCAAATTGAAGAGATTATACAATTTGAAAACAATATTAGTTTTGAAAAATTGCAAAAGGAAGAATTTTTAAGAGAAGCCAAAATTTATGGTTTTAGCGACAAGATGCTTGCCTTTTTGATTAATCAAAAGGAATCTTTAGAGATAAGAGAAGAAGATATTTACTCTTTGCGTAAAAATTTAGGCATTATCCAAGCTTATAGTGAAGTAGATACTTGTGCGGCAGAATTTGCTACAAAAACTGCTTATTTGTATTCTCACATTCCTTTTATTAATCAAGAACAAGACAAGCAAAAGCAAGAATGTAAAAAAGTAATGATTATTGGTGGAGGACCAAACCGCATAGGACAAGGGATTGAATTTGATTATGCGTGTGTGCATGCAGCCTTTGCCCTTAAAGATATGGGGATTAAAAGCATTATGTATAATTGTAATCCAGAAACTGTTAGCACCGATTATGATACAAGTGATGTGCTTTATTTTGAACCTATTACATTTGAGCATGTAAGATCTGTGATTGAAAGAGAAAAGCCAGATGGAATCATCGTGCATTTTGGAGGACAAACTCCACTTAAGCTTGCCAAAAAGCTTACAACCATAGGAGCAAATATTATAGGCACAAGTGCCAAAACCATAGATGTAGCAGAAGATAGAGAAAAGTTTTCTAAATTTGTTGAAGAAAATGGATTGTTGCAACCAAAAAATGGCACTGCTTTTACGAAAGAAGAGGCTATTAGTATCGCACAAAGTATAGGTTTCCCAGTGCTTGTGCGTCCTAGCTATGTGCTTGGTGGGCGTGCTATGCGGATTGTTTATAATATTGCAGAATTACAAGATTATATGAGTGAGGCTGTAAGTGTTAGTGAGGATTCTCCAGTTTTAATTGATAAGTTTTTAAATAATGCAGTAGAACTTGATGTGGATATTATCTGCGATGGAGTAGATGTGTATATTGCAGGGATTATGCAACACATTGAAGAGGCAGGAATCCATAGTGGGGATTCTGCTTGTTCGCTCCCTACAATTAGTATAAAAGAAGACAAGATTAAAGAAATTGAAGAGACTACTGCTAAGATTGCAAGAAATCTTGGAGTAGTGGGACTTATGAATACACAATATGCTATTTTTGAAGATACTTTGTATTTGATTGAAGTAAATCCTAGGGCTTCACGCACTGTGCCTTTTGTGTCTAAAGCTACAGGCATACCTCTAGCTAAAGTTGCAACAGATGTAATGGTAAATAGGGATTTAAAATCGGCACTTATGCGTTATGATACCTTCAAAAAAGTGGAATTTAAAGATGGATTGTATAAACCAAAGTTATCCAATCATATTGCAGTAAAAGAATCTGTTTTCCCATTTAACAAATTAAACGGTGCAGTGATGGTTTTAGGGCCAGAGATGCGTTCTACAGGTGAGGTTATGGGGATTAGCGATAGTTTTGGAATTAGCTTTGCTAAAAGTCAGTTGGCTTGTAAGAATAATATTCCATTAAGTGGTGAAGTCTTTTTATCTTTAAAAGCATTGGATAAGCCCTATGCAGTGGAGTTTGCAAGAAAACTAAAAGAGCTTGGATTTAGCTTGTGTGCTACAAGGGGAACGGCTAAGATTATAGAAGAAGCAGGGATTACATGTAAAGAGGCATTAAAAATTAGCGAGGGGCGTCCAAATATTGGCGATATGCTCGCAAATGGAGAAATTGCCTTAGCAATTAATACAAGTGATGAGGCTTCCAGTAAGGATGATACAGATAAAATAAGAACACAAGTTTTACGCAACAATGTGCCTTATTTTACAACGATTGAAGCAGCTAGAGTGGCAATTTTAGCTATCGGGGAAATTAGGGAGAAAAATCCAAATCTTGCAAAGTCTATCCAAGATTTTCTAAAATAATGCAAAAACCACTGATTTATCTTGCCCAAAGTGATACTACTGCGGGCTTTCTTTCTTTAGATTTCCATCAACTAAATACAATCAAAGGGCGCGAAATTTCCAAAAATGTGCTTATAACAACTTCTAGTTTGCAAAATTTAAAAAAAATAACTAGAGTGCCAAATCTCCATAAAAATAGGGTAAGAAAAAGCAAAAAAACAACTTTTATTTATAAAGAACCCAAAAATATTGCAGTGCGTGTGGTAATGAGTGGCTTACATCAAGAATTTTTGTCTTTTTTTGATGCGCTTTATTCAAGTTCAGCAAACTTTCATAAGCAAAAATTTATACTAGACTATGCGTTAGCAAAAAGCGATGTAGTTGTGCTAGATAAGCGAGGGATAGAAGAAAAAGAAGCATCAAAAATCTTTTTAATCCATCATAAAAAAATAAGAAAAATAAGGGGCTAAGATGAAAGTGGCAGATTTTATCCAATCTATTTTTGTGGGTATATTTTTTGTTTTTATTTTAATGTGTGTGTTTTGGGTGGCAATTTTTGTAAATTATATTCAGTTTTATGGGATTAAAGAGTTTTTCAATCCTTTTTTTGGAAATGTATTTAATGGAGTGATTTTTGCTTTGCTTGTTGTGATTTTTGGGCTAGGTTCTCTATTGAGTGGTTTAGCTAAGATTTTAAGGGTTATATATGGTGTTTTATTAGCTTGTAGTTTAGCTTTATTTGTGCCATCTTTAGGTAAAGCAGTAGGGGGGATATTGCTAAGTAGCCAAGAAGTCGTGTTAAAAAATGGAGAAGAAGTTAGAGTGCATAGTCTTTATCAAAATAAATTTTACATTATCTATCAAGAAGATAGAGGAGATACAAAAGAGCTTGTATATTATGAACGCCCATAGCATAAGATTTCAGGGCGGTATTCAAAATGCATCGTATCATAATGCCACCATTTTCCTCCCCAAATAAATCCTTCACTTTCAAAAATTTCTATAATTTCTTGTGGAATTTTGGGTGGATTTCTTCTTTTTTTATCCCAAAGCCAATAGCTAGAATGCGCCACGCTAATATCTATTGCAATCCCATAGCTATGTGCACTTAGGCGATTTGTTTTTGCTATTTTTCTATATTTATATGTTCCGCCGATTTTGCTAAGATAGGGGAGAAATTTTTTATCCAGTAATTTTAGTTTGTTTTTAACGCGTATTAGTGCCTCATAAGCTCCATTTTGAGTATTGAATAAAAAGACTTCCCCATCTAGCCAAGTTAGCTTTTTTAGATTTTTCTCAATCGCTTCTTTAGTGTCTCCATAAACTTGCCCCAAAAGTTCTAAATTTCTTATGCGTGAGGAATCTTCATAAGGATTTTTAGGAGCATTTTTTGGATAGGGATAGAGAAATATACTTGCAATATCAGGATTTTGCAATCTTTCTTCATAGCTTGCATTTTCTTTGTGCGTTGCAAAAGGAATGGAGTGGGAATTTTTTAAAATGACTTGATTGTTTGTGATTTTTAAAATAGGATAGCTTTGCATTAGGCAAGTGCGGATTTTATTTGCACTAAGACAAAGTGGTAAAAACAGAAAGATAAGGTTAAATAACAATATGGATTTTTTCATGTTTTGAAAATTTAGAAAAAATTAAATTGCGTTCTTCCTCATTATCTACTTGCACTTCAATATTGATGCTGTGGTATTTGCCACCTTTGCTTGCTTTGCCTAGAGTGTGCTTAAATTCCTTATCTATAAGGGTAAAAGCAATTTCTACAAGCTCATCTTTATCATTTCCAATAATTTTATACTGCCAAAGGCATGGATAGGTGATTTGTGGTTTTTCCATATTTAATCTTTTTGTAAATTTTTAAAAATTTCATTTGCAAAGGCTGGGATTTTGGTTATTTTTGGTATTTTGTTTTCTCCAAGCTTGATACAAACTAGCAAAATTGTAGCAGAAAATATCTTTTTTTCTTGTAAAAATATTTCTTGCTCTAATAAAATAGAAGCACTTTTAAGCTCTAAAATTTTGGTTTTTACCTCTAGTAAATCGCCAAGTTTTGCAGGGTGTAAAAACTCAATTTGCATAGATTTTACGACAAATCCTACTTCTTTATCCTGTGGGCTTAAGCCAAGTGTGAAAAACCACTCACTTCTTGCCCTTTCGCAATATTTTAGATAATTTGCATGATAGACAATCCCGCCACAATCTGTATCTTCATAATAGATTCTTATTTTCATTTTTACTCCTAAATTAATCGCTTAATTTCATTAGAGCTTTTAAATTAAAAAATTTTGGCTCAATGAGAATTTTGCCATTTTGATCCATTAAGCCAACTTTAGAGCCTTTTTGAAATCTTATAAACTCATCTTGTCTAAGATTTAACCGATACAAAAAATCATATTCTGCTTTTACAAAAGCATTATTTTCTAAATTTTTAAAGCCATATTTTGTTTCACGCTCACTGCCATAATTTTCTATTTTTAGTAAAGCTATATTATCTGTAATGGCGATGTCTCTATAAATTGGCTCTAGGATAATATTCCCTTTTAAGTCTATTAAGCCCTTTTTTGTAAAAAAATCATTGCCAACAGAAATTGTTATGTATTTTCCATCTACTACTTCTTCTGCATAATAGACTGATGGGATTTCAATAATCTTGCCGTTTTTGTCCATAAAAACTATTTGGTCATCATAGCGTGCTTTAGCCCATATTAAGCCATCTTTTGCACTGCTGTATTCTAAATATTTAAATTGTGGCTCAATGATTATCTCCCCTTTTTTATTGATAAGCCCCCAATCGTGGCTGACTAAGATTCCTGCCACTTCTCCATAAAAGTCTTCTACTTCTGTAAATTGTGGTTTTATAACCATTTCGCCCTTTTTATTAATAAATCCCCATTTGCCATCTAGCTGAACTGCGGCAAGATTTTCACTAAAACTTTTTACTCTCTCATAAATAGCTGGTATAACCATTTTCCCACTTTTATCTATAAATCCCCATTTACCATATTTACCATTTAGTTTAATTGCTCCAAGCCCGTTTTGAAAAATATCTACATCTTCATAAATAGTGGGTATTACTATTTTTCCATTTATATCCATAAAGCCCCATTTACCTTCTTTTTGAACCGCTATAAGCCCATCATTAATCCTATAATCAATTGCATCAAAATTAATTTCTGTTAAGATTTGAAAATCAGCATTTGCAACACCAAATTTATCATCTATTTGGAGTTTAATTAAATTTCCATTAGCAATTCTATCAAATTCATCAAATTTAGGCTCTAAAAGAACTTCTAAATTTTGATTGATTAAGCCCCATTTTTTATTGACTTTTATTGAAAATATATTATCACTATACTTAATAACACTATCATAATATTCATTAACTTTATCAATATTTTCCATAAGAATCTTGCCAGAAGCGTCTATAAAGCTAATCTTTTCATTTAAAGTAACTTTGAAAAAATCACCAAAAAAATTTATATCATTATAAATGGGTTGTATTATAAAATTGCCCTTTTTATCTATAATTCCCCATTTTTTATTTTTACTAGCTAGAGCATAGGAATTGTGAAAAATAGATGCCCCTTTAAATTGTGGCTTTATTATAAATTCTCCTTTTTTATTGATAAAGCCAAAAAGTCCATCTTGTTTTACAGGAGCAAGTCCATCATTAAAATCACCAACACTTTCAAACCTAAAATCTATAACAATATCCCCCCATTCATCTACAAATCCCCATTTATCATCTTTTTTAACTGCGATAAGCCCTTCAGAATAATCTCTAATTTCCTTAAATTTAGGCTCTAAAATCTCTTTTCCTTCTTGATTTAAGATTCCATAAAGATTATTTAATGGATCATTTTTAAAAATTGTTTTGGATTTATTTATGGTAACTTCTATAAAACCATTATTTAAAAAATCAAAATCACTATATTTTGCTTCAGTGATAGAATTTCCCTCTATATCAATCAGTGCATATTGGAAGGGGCTTGCAGATGTAGCAGGTATAAAGCCATGCTCTAAAGAAGTGAGATATATTTTTGCTTTGTTAAGTCCTAAATCTTTTGCTTTTTTGTAATAGGCTTTAGCACTGACAAAATCTCTTTTTGGTAAATTTTGATAAAGCCTTCCAAGTTCTAGACAAGAATCTGCATCGTTTTTATCACAAGATTGTTTATAAATTTGCTCTAGCTTTTCACAGCTTTGTCCTTCTTTAAAACTACATTGCTTTTTTAGGGTATCTAGCTCTTTAGCTTTAAAACAACCACTAAATAATATTACTAAGAGCAGGGCTGATAATAATCTAACTTTTGTCATCATCTCTCCTTTTTATATAATTTTTATATTTTAACAAAAGTTATATAAAACTTTTTATTGCAAACTCGCTAAAGGGCAGTATTTTATAAGGGGTTCCGAGATTTTCTCCTTTTTCTTTTTGGCTAAGACTTAAGATTAAAAAGCTTTCACAAAATTCTCTTTCTTTTGTAATTTTACTTAGTTTTGTTTCTAGATTTTGGATAAAGGGCATACAAAGAATCCCTAAGGATAATGAGGGGATATAAAAATCAATTTTATCTGTATAAAAAATCTCATCTTTAAAGCGTGCATAAAGTTCTAAAAACACCATATTTTCAAAAAGCGTAGAGAAATCTTTTTGAAAACTTAGAGAATTTTTAAGACTAAAATCCCAAAAATAAAGCTTTTTTGGAGCAAGTGCGTGTTCAAACTTCCTTACCCAAAAAAGTATATTTTGTTCTTCTAAGGTGTTAATAAAGCCATAAAATCTATCTTTTGAAATTTTTCCTTCTTTTTTTAATTTGGTATAGATTTGATGGGGAGAAACTTTAAGTCCAGAAGAAAGAATAAGGCTTTTAAATATCCATAATTCTTGAGTATCTTTACTTAGAAGTTTTAAAAGATTTACTTTTTTTTCTTCATTAAAATCTTCTATAAATAGGGTGCCTTTTTTAAGATATTGGTGGAAAATTTCTTGCTCTTGTCCTTTGAAAAATTGTTTAAATTCATTAAAGAGAATAGGAGGAAATTCTAAAGCAGTAAATGATGGAATAGAATAATGAATATTAGAGATTAAAATGATATTTTCTATTGCGGGCAAAAAAGATATAGGAAGTAAAGTAGGCGAGTAGTGGTTAATGATTAATAAATCTATTTTGGTTTTAGAACAAAAATCACTCAAATCTTTTAGGAATTCTAAGTTATTCAAGCGAATATCTACTAAATCTATATAGAGTTTTTTAAGTGCAAGTTTATCTTTATGTTCAAAAAAATTTAATACATAATCGCTTTTACCTAAAAAGGGTGCGCCAAAAACTAGAGTTTTTTTGGAAAGATTTAAGGAAATTTTTCTATGGAATTTGTTGGAATTTTTAGGGTAATTTTCAAAAATCTGTTCTAAAAGCATAATTTTTTCTCTCAAAAAATAAAATAAAATGCAAAATATTTGTGTTGTAGAAATATTATTATTTTCCTTTTTAAAAGGAAATAAATTTAATAATTAACACAATAAAAAAGTTAAAAACTATTGATAAAAGAGCATAAAATCAGTATAATTGCAACTTCCAAAAAATATTTACATCAAATTTTGATGAGTTCTTTGAAGGAAAAAAAATGGAAAAAATTAGACTTAAGTTGAAAGCCTATGATCATCGTGTTCTTGACAGATCAGTAGTATCTATTGTAGATGCTGTGAAAAGAACCGGTGCAGAGATTCGTGGTCCTATTCCACTCCCAACTAAAAAGAGACGCTACACAGTTTTAAAATCTCCTCACATTAACAAAGATTCAAGAGAGCAGTTTGAAATTCGTGTGCATACTCGCATTATTGATATTGTATCAGCTACACCCGATACTGTGGATAGCTTGACAAAATTAGATATGGCACCTGAAGTGGATGTAGAAGTCCGCTCAATGGGTAAATAAGGGGCATAAATGGAATTTTTAGTAGAAAAGATTGGAATGAGTAGGACAATTGGTAAGCCAAGTATTCCTGTAACTTTGCTAAAAGTGAAAGATGCTAAAGTTTGTGAAATGTTTGAAGGTGGTAAAGCGCTTGTTGCTTATCATCAAGGAAAAACATTGAATAAAGCAATTGCTGGAGTGCAAAAAAAATATAATCTTGATAAAGAATTTAATCGTTTTGCAACTTTAGCAGTAAGCAATACAGAAGCAGGTGATTTGGATTTATCTCTTTTAGAGAGTGCAAAGAGAGTTAAAGTATCTTTTAATACAAAAGGTAGAGGCTTTAGCGGTGTTATGAAAAGATGGAATTTCCAAGGTGGTCCAGCAGCTCATGGTAGTAGATTTCACAGAGCTCCAGGTTCAATTGGAAATCGTGAATGGCCAGGTCGTGTTCAGCCAGGTAAAAAAATGGCAGGACATTATGGAAATGAAAAAGTAACTGTTCAAAATGAAATTGTTTCTTTTGATAAAGAGCATAATGTTTTGGTTTTAAAAGGTTCAGTTCCAGGCTTTAATGGAGCGTTTGGAAAGATAAAGGTTGTAAAATGAGTAAAGCAATTATTTTAGATTCGCAATTAAAAAAGAGCGGTGAAGCTGCGTTGCCAGAAAGCTATCAAAGCATCAATTCGCACAATCTTTATTTGTATGTTAAGTCATTTTTGGCTTCTTTGCGTGCAAATAATGCAATGGCTAAAACTCGCGGAAAAGTAAGCGGTGGTGGTAAAAAACCATGGAGTCAAAAAGGTGGCGGTAGAGCAAGAGCGGGTAGTATTACTTCTCCTGTATTTGTAGGAGGTGGTGTTGCTCATGGTCCTAGCAATAATAGAAACTATAATTTAAAAGTAAATAAAAAGCAAAAAAGATTAGCTTTACAATATGCCTTACAAGAAAAAGCAAACAATGGTAGTTTATTTATTGTAGATAAAATTAATATAGAAAGTGGCAAGACAAAAGATGCTGTAAATTTGTTCCAAGCATTAAATCAAAGAAGCACTTTGTTTGTTTGTGAAGCATATAATGAGAAAACTTACCTTGCTTTTAGAAATCTAAAGCAATGCTATTTGATTGATGGAGCAGAGTTAAATGCTTATTTAGTAGCCACATTCAGATCGGTAGTGATTGAAAAATCGCTTTTTGAAACTATCACTAAAGAGGGTTAAAATGGCAGGTATTACAGATATTAAATCCATTATGTATACAGAGAAGTCTCTTAAGCTTCAAGAGCAAGATGTTTTAGTGGTGCAAACTTCACCAAGTTTGAGTAAAACACAGCTTAAAGAAGTGTTTAAAGAGTATTTTGGAATAACTCCTTTGTCTATTAATTCTTTAAGACAAGAGGGAAAAGTAAAAAGATTCCGCGGTGTTATCGGTAAAAGAAATAACTTCAAGAAGTTTTATGTGAAGCTTCCTGAGGGTGCAAAAATTGAATCATTAGCGGTATAAAGGGGTAAGACATGGCAATTAAAACATATAAACCATACACTCCTAGTAGAAGATTTATGAGCAACCTAAGCTCAGAAAATATTACTGCTAAGCCAAGTGTAAGAAAATTATTAGTGAAGCTTCCCGTTCATGCAGGAAGAAACAATAATGGTAGAATTACAAGTCGCCACAAAGAGGGTGGAGCTAAAAAACTTTATCGTATTATTGATTTTAAAAGAAATAAATTCAATATTGAAGGTAAAGTAAGTGCGATTGAATATGATCCCTATAGAAACTGTAGAATCGCCTTAGTTACTTACAAAGATGGTGATAAAAGATATATTATCCAACCAAGTGGTTTGAAAGTGGGAGATACTGTGCTTTCAGCAGAAGGTGGATTAGATATTCGTCTAGGTTATGCTATGAAATTAAAAAACATTCCTATTGGAACTGTTGTGCATAATATTGAAATGTATCCAGGTCGTGGCGGTCAGCTTGCAAGAAGTGCAGGAGCTAGTGCACAGCTTATGGGTAGAGAGGGAAAATATTCTATTCTTAGAATGCCAAGTGGAGAGATGAGATATATTTTAGGTGAATGTATCGCTACAATTGGTGTAGTTGGAAATGAAGATTTTGCAAATATTTCTATTGGTAAAGCAGGTAGAAATAGACATTTGGGAATTAGACCTCAAACAAGAGGTTCAGCAATGAACCCAGTAGATCACCCGCATGGTGGTGGTGAAGGTAAAACAGGTTCTAGCGGACATCCAGTTTCACCTTGGGGAATGCCAGCTAAAGGTTATAAGACTAGAAAGAAAAAAGCAAGTGATAAGCTTATTATTTCAAGAAGAAAAAAATAAGGAAAACAAATGGCTAGATCAATAAAAAAAGGTCCTTTTGTTGATGAACACTTAATGAAAAAAGTAACAAAAGCAAAAGAGGCAAAAGACAATAAACCAATCAAAACTTGGTCACGAAGAAGCACAATTATTCCAGAAATGATTGGCTTAACCTTCAATGTTCATAATGGGAGAGCATTTGTTCCTGTGTATGTTACAGAAAATCATGTGGGTTATAAGTTGGGTGAATTTGCACCTACTAGAACTTTTAAGGGACACAAAGGTAGTGTCCAAAAGAAAATTGGTAAGTAAGGGGAGAAGATGAGTAAAGCATTATTAAGATATATTCGTTTATCACCTACTAAGGCTCGTTTGATAGCAAGAGAAGTGCAAGGAATGAATGCAGAACTTGCGATTGCTTCTTTAGAGTTTATGCCAAATAAGGCTGCAAGAGTGATTTCTAAGGTGATTGCTTCAGCAGTAGCAAATGGTGGTTATGAGGCTGAAAATGTGATTGTTTCTTCTTGCAGAGTGGATGCAGGTCCGGTTTTAAGAAGATTTACTCCACGCGCTAGAGGTAGAGCAACTCCAATTAGAAAACCCACTTCACATATTTTAGTTGAAGTAGCACAAAAAAGTAAGGATAAATAATGGGTCAGAAAGTTAATCCTATTGGTTTGAGACTTGGTATTAATAGAAATTGGGAATCAAGATGGTTTCCTGCATTTGCGAGTGCGCCACAAAATATTGCTGAAGATCACAAAATTAGAAAGTTTCTTAAAAAAGAGCTATATTATGCAGGCGTTAGTGATATTATTGTTGAGAGAACTGCAAGAAAAATCCGTGTAACTGTTGTGGCAGCACGCCCAGGAATTATTATCGGTAAAAAAGGTGCAGATGTTGAAAAACTAAAAGAATCTTTAAAGAAAATTGTTAATAAAGATGTGTTTATCAACATTAAAGAAGTTAAAAAGCCACAAAGTAATGCACAACTTGCAGCAGAGAGTGTAGCAACACAACTTGAAAGAAGGGTAGCTTTTAGAAGAGCTATGAAAAAAGTAATGCAAGGTGCTATGAAATCAGGTGCTAAAGGTATTAAGGTAAGAGTTTCAGGTCGTCTAGCAGGTGCAGAGATGGCAAGAACAGAATGGTATATGGAAGGAAGAATTCCACTTCATACTTTAAGAGCTAAGATTGATTATGGTTTTGCAGAAGCTTTAACAACTTATGGGAATATTGGTGTTAAAGTATGGATCTTTAAGGGAGAAGTTCTTCAAAAAGGGATTCAAGCTGAAAAACAACAAGAGAGTGGCGAAGAGAAAAATACTCGTCCAGCTAGAAAAAGAAAGGGGCAATAATCATGTTAATGCCAAAAAGAACAAAATATAGAAAGCAAATGAAAGGTAGAAATCGCGGTAAAGCATTTCGTGGAACTTCACTAGCTTTTGGTGAGTTTGGAATTAAAGCTTTAGAGCATGGTAGAATTGATTCTCGCCAAATTGAAGCAGCTCGTATTGCTATGACGCGTGCTACAAAAAGAACAGGAATGGTTTGGATTAGAGTATTCCCAGATAAGCCACTTACTGCAAAACCTCTTGAAACTCGTATGGGTAAAGGTAAAGGTGCGGTAGATAAGTGGGTTATGAATATTAAGCCAGGTAGAATTATTTATGAAATGGGTAGTGTTGATGAGGCTTTAGCAAGACATGCATTATCATTGGCACAAAGTAAGCTCCCTTTTAAAACAAAAATTGTAACTAGAGAGGGTGAAAATGAAATTTACTGAGATTAATACAAAAAGTCTTGAAGAATTAAAGACGCTATTAAAAGAAAAAGAAACTTCATTGTTTGAATTGAGATTAAAGCTTAAAACAATGCAATTAACAAATTCTAGTGAAGTAAGAGCAACTAAAAAAGATATCGCAAGAATTAAAACGGCTCTTAATGCACTACAAAGGAGGGCTTAATGAGTGCAACACAACCGCATAAAAGAGTAGTGCAAGGTAAAGTTGTAACTAAAACAGGCGACAAGAGTGTTACAATTTTAGTAGAAAGAAGAGTAACACATCCAAAATATAGAAAAATTGTTAAAAGATTTAAACGCTATATTGTGCATGATGAGAACAATAGCGTAAAAGTGGGCGATGTAATTGAAGCAATTGAGTGCAAGCCTATTTCAAAAAGAAAATCTTTTACACTTCATAAAGTTGTTTCAGTAGGGGTTGAGCTATGATACAAAGTTTTACGAGATTAAATGTAGCTGATAACAGCGGTGCAAAAGAAGTAATGTGTATTAAGGTTCTTGGTGGAAGCAAAAGAAGATATGCAACAGTTGGTGATGTAATTGTTGCTTCTGTAAAAAAAGCTCTACCAAGTGGTAAAGTTAAAAAAGGACAGGTTGTAAAAGCAGTTGTTGTAAGAACAAAAAAAGAGCTTCATAGAGAAGATGGAGCTTTAATTAGATTTGATGATAACGCAGCTGTTATTTTAGATAGCAAGAGAGAACCGATTGGAACTCGTATCTTTGGACCTGTGGGAAGAGAAATTCGTTATGCTAATTTTATGAAAATCGTATCATTAGCACCGGAGGTATTATAATGGCGAAATTTAAAATTAAAAAAGGTGATATGGTAGAAATTATCGCGGGAGATGATAAAGGCAAAAAAGCTAAGATTTTGCGTGTAATTCCTAAGAATTCTCAAGTGATTGTAGAGGGATGCAAAATTGCTAAAAAAGCAGTAAAGCCAAGCGATAAAAATCCAAAAGGTGGTTTTATTGATAAAGAAATGCCTATTCATATTTCAAATGTTAAGAAAGCGGAGGACTAAGTAAATGTTTCAATTAAAAACCGCATATAAAAATGAAATTAGAGCAAAATTAGCAGAAGAGCTAGGAATTAAAAATCCTATGCTTTTACCTAAATTAGAAAAAATTGTAATTAGTGTGGGTGCAGGTGAGTATGCAAAAGACACTAAGATTATGCAAAATATTGCTGATACTATTTCCCTTATTGCAGGACAAAAAGCAGTGATTACTATTGCAAAAAAATCTGTTGCAGGTTTTAAAATGCGTGAGGGTATGCCTATGGGTGTAAAAGTTACATTAAGAGGTAATCAAATGTATAACTTCTTAGAGAAGTTGATTGTGATTGCTCTTCCAAGAGTTAAAGACTTTAGGGGTATTCCTCGTAATGGATTTGATGGAAGAGGAAATTATAACTTTGGTGTTACCGAGCAACTTATTTTCCCAGAGGTAGTGTATGATGATATTATGGTAAGTCATGGTATGAATATCACTTTTGTAACATCTGCTACAAATGATAAAGATGCCTTTAAATTGCTAGAGCTTTTTGGCTTACCTTTTGCAAAAGGAAGAACAAATGGCTAAAAAATCTATGATAGCAAAAGCTGCTAGAAAACCTAAATTTAAAGTAAGAGCATATACAAGATGCTCTATTTGTGGAAGACCGCATTCAGTATATAGAGATTTTGGTATTTGCCGCGTTTGCCTTCGTAAAATGGGTAATGAAGGGTTAATACCTGGACTTAGAAAAGCAAGTTGGTAAGGGGAAAATATGGTAAATGATATTATTGCAGATTCATTAACAAGAATTAGAAATGCAAGTATGAGAAGATTAGATACTACAACTTTGTATTATGCAAAAATTGTAGTTTCAATCTTGGAGGTTTTCCAAGCTAAAGGTTTTATTGAAGGCTATAAGGTTGTAGAAAAAGATAAAAAACAATCTATTAATGTAGTGCTAAAATATGATGAAAAAGGACGCTCTGTTATTAATGAAATTACTAGAATTTCAAAACCAGGTAGAAGAGTGTATAAAGCTAGAAGTGAATTGAAACATTTTAAAAATGGTTATGGGACAATTGTAGTTAGCACATCTAAGGGTGTAATTGCTAATGATGAAGCTTATAAGGCAAATGTTGGCGGTGAAGCCCTTTGCAGTATTTGGTAGGAGAATTGAATGTCAAGAGTTGGTAAAAAACCTATTAGCATTCCAAGTGCTATTTCAGTTAGTGTAGAAGGAAGCAAAATAGTTTTTAAAGGTGGTAAGCTTACTAAAGAATTAGAAACTTACGGACGCGTTGGGATTGCTTGTAAAGATAATGAGCTTGTTTTTTCTCTAGTGGGTGAAGATGCTCAATCAAGAGCTTATTGGGGAACTTATAGAGCTTTAGCAAATAATATTGTAATAGGCTTAAGCGAAGGTTTTACGAAGCAATTAGAGATTAATGGAGTAGGTTATAAAGCAGCCGTAAAGGGTAAAGTTTTAGAGCTTGCTCTAGGATTTTCACATCCTATTAATTATGATATTCCAGAAGGTGTTGAAATTAGCGTAGATAAGAATATTATTGTAATTAAAGGTGCTGATAAGCAACAAATAGGGCAAATTGCAGCAGAAATTAGAGAGTTTAGACCGCCAGAGCCTTACAAAGGCAAGGGAATTAAATACAGCGATGAGCGCATTATCCGCAAAGCTGGTAAAACTTCTAAAAAATAAGGGTAAGTCATGACAAGTAAGATTATTAGAAGAAAAAGAACTCTAAGAGTTAAAAGAAAGTTAAGAATTCGTTCAAAAATCTTTGGACATGCAACAGCCCCAAGATTAAGCATTTTTAGATCTAATAGATATTTCTATGCACAAGCTATTGATGATGTAAAAGCAGTAACTTTAGCAAGTGTTGATGGTAAAAAGATGGGCTTAAAATGCAACAAAGAAGATGTTAAGAAAATTGCTAAGGCTTTAGCAGATGCTTTAAAAGCAAAAAACATCAATGAAGTAATCTTTGATAGAAATGGTTATCTATATCATGGTGTTGTTGCTAGTTTTGCAGATTCTCTTCGTGAGAATGGAATAACTCTGTAGGGGATAATATGGAAATTAATAGAGAAGACTTTAAAGAAGTTGTGGTAAATGTCGGCCGTGTAACTAAAGTTGTTAAAGGTGGTAGAAGATTCCGCTTTAATGCATTAGTAGTAGTTGGTAATAAAGAAGGATTAGTGGGCTTTGGCTTAGGAAAAGCTAAAGAGGTTCCAGATGCTATCAAAAAAGCAATTGATGATGCTTTTAAAAACATTGTTAAGGTAAATATTAAAGGAACTACAATCGCTCATGATGTTCAAGAAAAATACAATTCAAGCATCATTTTGCTAAAGCCTGCAAGTGAGGGAACAGGTGTGATTGCTGGTGGTTCTGTGCGCCCTGTGCTGGAAATGGCTGGAATTAAGGATATTTTGACAAAATCTTTAGGCTCAAATAACCCTTATAATGTAGTGCGTGCTACTATTGAAGCACTTACTAAAGTTAAAGCTTAAGGAGAGTTTATGGCATTAGAAAACTTGGCACCTGCTAAAGGTAGCGTAAAAAAAATCAAAAGAGTAGGACGCGGTCAAGGTAGCGGTATGGGTAAAACTTCTACAAGAGGTGGAAAAGGACAAACTGCTAGAACAGGCTCTAAGCAAAAAAGAGGTTTTGAAGGTGGTCAGCAACCTTTACAAAGAAGATTGCCAAAGGTAGGTTTTACAAGTAGAGTTGTAAAGCCTTATGTGATTAATGTGCAAAAAATTGAAAAAGTAGCTACACTTTCTGAAATTACTTTTGAAACTATTAAAGAAGTCCATAGCTTCCCATCTTATACTACAAGTATCAAGCTGATTGGTTCTAACGCTAAAGATTTAGTAGCTAAAATTAAAGATGAAAGAATCAAAGTAAGTGGACACAAATAATGAGTAAAACAATTGTTACTAAGATACTCATTACTCTAGGCTTTCTTTTAGCCTATAGAGTTTTGGCTTATGTGCCAGTACCGGGTGTTGATACTGCTGCTATTAAAGCTTTTTTTGATAGCAATTCTTCCAATGCACTTGGTTTGTTCAATATGTTTAGTGGTAATGCAGTTGAGCGACTAAGTATCATTTCTTTAGGCATTATGCCCTACATTACAGCTTCTATTATTATGGAATTATTAGCGGCTACTTTTCCTAATTTAGCTAAAATGAAAAAAGAACGCGATGGTATGCAAAAATATATGCAAATTGTGCGTTATGTTACTGTGGTAATTACACTTATGCAAGCTGTGGGTGTTTCTATTGGTTTAAAGAGTTTAGGGACAGGGCCTAATGGTGCCATTATGATTGATATGAATGTATTTATAGCTATTTCTGCTTTTTCTATGTTATGTGGAACTATGATGCTTATGTGGATTGGAGAGCAGATTACCCAAAGAGGTATTGGAAATGGTATTAGCTTAATTATTTTTGCAGGTATTGTTTCAGGAATTCCAAGTGCAATTGCAGGAACTTTTGAGCTTGTAAATACTAAGCAGTTAAGTTGGTTAGCACTTTTATTTATTCTGGCTATTATCATCATAACAGTAGTTTGTATCATTTTTGTAGAGCTTGGAGAAAGAAGAGTTCCAGTTTCTTATTCAAGGAAAGTGGTAATGCAAAATCAAGATAAGAGAATTATGAATTATATTCCTATTAAATTAAATCTTAGCGGTGTAATTCCTCCTATTTTTGCTTCTGCTTTATTGATGTTTCCTAGCACACTTTTGCAGGCTTCTTCTAATGAAGTTATTATGAAAATAGCAGATTATTTAAATCCTAATGGATACATTTATAATGTATTGATGTTCTTATTAGTGATCTTTTTTGCTTATTTTTATTCTTCTATTGTATTTAATGCAAAAGATATTTCAGAAAATCTTAAAAGACAAGGTGGCTTTATACCAGGAATTAGACCAGGTGAGGGCACAGCAGGATTTTTAAATAATGTTGCAAGCAATTTGACATTTTGGGGTTCTTTGTATTTAGCACTTATTTCTACGCTTCCTTGGGTTTTGGTAAAAGCTTCAGGAGTTCCTTTTTATTTTGGAGGAACAGCAGTATTAATCGTAGTGCAAGTTGCTGTAGATACAATGAGAAAAATAGAAGCGCAAATTTATATGAATAAATATAAAACGCTTAGTGCGGTAGGTTTATAATGGCAATTTCTATTAGAAAACCTAATGAAATAGAACAATTGCGTAAAGCAAGCAGGATTGTAGCTAAGACGCTTAACCATTTAAAAGCACATATTAAACCAGGAATGTCTTTGAAAGAAATTGACAAAATGGGGGAGGAGTTTATCCTCTCTTGTGGTGCTACGCCTTCATTTAAGGGGTTATATGGTTTTAGCGGTTCTGTTTGCACTTCTGTAAATGAAGTAATCATCCATGGTATTCCAAACTCTTATGTTCTTAAAGAGGGAGATATTATAGGGCTTGATATTGGAACAAATTTAAATGGTTGGTATGGAGATGCTGCAATTACTTGTGGTGTAGGAAATATTTCTAAAGAAGATACAAGATTAATTGCTTGCTCAAAAGATGCACTTTATTATGCAATTAGTCAGATTAAAGTAGGTATGCATTTTAAGGAGCTTAGTGCTTTGATCGAGCAATTCATCTTAGATTATGGATATGTGCCTTTACTTGGATTTTGCGGACATGGGATTGGCAGAAAACCTCATGAAGCACCTGAGATACCTAATTATCTTGAAGGTAAAAAAGCAAAACAGGGAGACAAAATCAAAGAGGGAATGGTTTTTTGTATTGAGCCTATGATTTGTCAAAAAGAAGGGAATCCCAAAATTTTAGAAGATGAATGGAGTGTTGTTTCAACAGATGGCTTAAGAGGTAGTCATTATGAACATACGGTTGCTATTATTAATGGCAAAGCTGAAATTTTATCAAAGGAATAAAACTTGGCAAAAGATGATGTTATAGAAGTAGATGGGATTGTTAAAGAGGCATTACCAAATGCGACTTTTCGTGTAGAGTTGGAGAATGGACATATTATTTTATGTCATATTGCAGGAAGAATGAGAATGCATTATATTAAAATACTCCAAGGGGATAAAGTTAAAATTGAATTAACTCCTTATAGTTTGGATAAAGGCAGAATTACTTTTAGGTATAAGTAGTTTTTAATAAGCTTTTAAGTATAATTACCACTTTTCATAGTCGTTTAGGTGATGAATAAGCCTTTGGAGGACTATAAACTCAATGCTTAAAATTCATTTTAAGAAGCAATAAATTTTTGAAATTTAGAGCAATTCAGTAATGTTTTTTGGTTGTTACCAAAAAAGCTTGGGGTTTTAAAATATAAAACTTTAAGAATTAAAAGTTAGGAGAACTTATGAAAGTTAGACCTTCTGTTAAAAAGATGTGTGATAAATGTAAAGTTATCAAGAGAAAAGGCGTGATTCGAGTAATTTGCGAGAATCCAAAACATAAACAAAGACAAGGTTAAAAGGAAAAAGAATGGCGAGAATTGCTGGTGTTGATTTACCCAAGAAAAAGAGAATTGAATATGCTTTAACCTATATTTATGGTATCGGTTTAAAGACTTCAAGAGATATTTTAAAAGCAGTGAATATTTCTTATGATAAAAGGGTGCAAGACCTTGGTGAAGATGAAGTTTCTTCTATTGCAAAAGAAATTCAAGCTCACCACATCGTAGAGGGTGATTTACGCAAAAAAGTTACAATGGATATTAAATCTCTTATGGATTTAGGTAACTATCGAGGTTTAAGACATAGAAAAGGTCTTCCTGTTCGTGGTCAAACTACTAAAAACAATGCAAGAACACGAAAAGGTAAGAGAAAAACTGTTGGTAGTGCATCTAAATAAGGGGTAAAAATGGCTAAAAGAAATGTAACTAAAAAAAGAATTGTAAGAAAAAATATAGCAAGAGGTATTATCCATATTTCTGCTGCTTTTAATAATACAAGCGTAACAATTACTGATGAGATGGGAAATGTAATTTGCTGGAGCACAGCAGGTGCATTAGGTTTTAAAGGAAGTAAAAAATCTACTCCTTATGCAGCACAACAAGCTGTTGAAGATGCAGTAGCAAAAGCTAAAGAGCATGGTATTAAGGAATTAGGAGTTAAGATACAAGGTCCAGGTAGCGGTAGAGAAACTGCTGTAAAAAGCCTAGGTAGTATTGAGGGAATTAAAGTATTATGGTTTAAAGATGTAACACCATTGCCACACAATGGTTGTCGCCCACCAAAAAGAAGAAGAGTGTAAGGAGTTAGAATATGGCAAGATACAGAGGTCCTGTAGAAAAAATTGAAAGAAGATTTGGTGTTTCTCTTGCTTTAAAAGGTGAAAGAAGATTAGCAGGTAAGAGTGCACTAGATAAGCGTCCATATGCTCCCGGACAACATGGACAAAGACGCGGTAAAATTTCAGAATATGGTATCCAATTAAGAGAAAAACAAAAAGCTAGAATGATGTATGGTGTTTCTGAAAAACAATTTAGAGCAATGTTTGTGGAAGCAAATAGGCTTGAAGGAAATACAGGGGAAAATCTAGTAAAATTGATTGAAAGAAGATTGGATAATGTAGTTTATAGAATGGGATTTGCTACAACAAGAAGATTTGCTAGACAGCTTGTAACACATGGACATATTCTTGTAGATGGAAAAAAGCTAGACATTCCTTCTGCTCTAGTAAGCGTAGGGCAAAAAATTGAAATTTGTGAAAAAACAAAAAACAATCCTCAAATCCAAAGAGCTATTGAATTAACAAAGCAAACAGGTATTGTTCCATGGGTTGATGTGGATCAAGAGAAAGTTTTTGGTATTTTTACAAGAATGCCAGAAAGAGAAGAGGTTGTTATTCCTATTGAAGAAAGGCTCATTGTTGAGTTGTATTCTAAGTAAAATTTAAAGGAGAGTCTCTATGAAAAGTATTAAAACTTCTCCTCATGTTCCCAATAAAATTGAGGTGCGTGAGGTTGGTAAAAATAGAATACAAATCACGGCTTATCCTTTTGAATTTGGATATGCAATTACACTAGCACACCCTTTGCGTCGTTTATTGCTAGGAAGTTCTGTTGGTTATGCTCCAACAGCACTTCATATTGCAGGTGCTACACATGAATTTGATTCTGTGCGTGGTGTGGTAGAAGATGTATCGCATTTTATTGTTAATCTTAAAACCATCCGTTTTAGGATTAAAGATGAGAGCGAAGTAGTAAGTATTGATTATAAATTTAATGGTCCTAAAGTAATTAAGGGAGAAGATTTAGCAAATGATCTTGTAGATATTGTAACTCCTGATATTCACTTAGCTACTATTAATGAAGATGCAGTATTGAATTTTACTATTATTGTTAAAAAAGGTATCGGTTATGTGCCAAGTGAGGAAACAAGAAGAGAAGCACCAGAAGGCTATATGCCATTAGATGCTTATTTTACTCCTGTTAGCAATGTAACTTATTCAATTGAAAATATGCTTTTAGAAGATGATCCAAACTTTGAAAAAGTGGTTTTTGATATTCAAACAGATGGGCAAATCGAACCTTTAGCAGCTTTTAAAAATGCATTGAGTGTAATGCATAAGCAAATGGCGATTTTTAATTCTGAATTAGATATTGAAGTTCCTGAAACTGAAAGTAGTGATGAAAATCCAGAATTTAAAAAATTACTCCAAACAATTGATAGCTTAAATTTAAGTGCTAGAAGTTTTAATTGTCTTGATAGATCAGGCATTAAGTATCTAGGAGAACTAGTATTGCTTAGCGAGGATCAAATTAAAGAGATTAAAAATTTAGGCAAGAAGTCTTTGGACGAAGTTACAGCTAAATTGGAAGAGTTAGGCTATCCAGTAAGCAAAGAAGTGCCAGAAGAATTAGCAGCAATGCTGAAGAAAAAATTTGGAAAATAAATAAGGAATAATCATGAGACATGGACATGGATATAGAAAGCTTGGAAGAACATCTGCTCACAGAAAAGCTCTTCTTAAGAATCTAACAATTGCATTGATTAAAAGTGAGAAAATTGAAACTACTCTTCAAAAAGCTAAAGAATTGCAAAGCTATATTGAAAAGTTAATTACGCGTGCTAGAAATAATGATAATATGGCACATCAAGTTGTTTTTTCTCATTTGCAACACAAAGAAAGTGTAAAAAAATTAGTAAAAGAAATAGCACCAAGATATGTAGATCGTAAGGGTGGCTATACAAGAATTATTAAAACAAGAACAAGAAGAGGTGATGCAGCAGAAATGGCTTTCATCGAGCTTGTTTAATAAGCAGGTTTTCCTGCTTTTATAATTTTTAACTTCTTTTTAAAGTTCTGACTAAAAAGGAACAATCTTCTTATTTTATTTCCCTATTTTATGTAAAATTTCCGCTTTTATAAGGTTTCTATGATAGAATTATATGTTTAATACACAAAATTTTATTTCTTATTAGGAGGGAATAAATGGCAGATAATGTCAATCGTAGAGACTTCCTTGGAATGACTTTGGGTGGTATTGCAGCTGTTGGTGTTGGTGCATCATTGGTTGCTATGAAAGCCACTTGGGATCCTTTACCAAGCGTTGTTGCTTCAGGTTTTGTTACTGTAGATCTTAGCTCAATGAAAGAGGGCGAGTATAGACAAGTAGAGTATAGAGGAACGCCTGTATATATCATTAAGAAAACTGCAGAAATGAAAAAATGCGAAGAAAGAGATGTGGTAGTAGGTAATGCAGATTATAGTTTAGGTATTCAGGTATGCACACATCTTGGTTGTATTCCATCATATGATACTGGAAAGAGTGAATTTCACTGTGCTTGCCATGGTGGAAGGTTTGATGCCTGTGGTAGAAACATTTTTGGTCCGCCTCCTATTCCTATGAAGATACCTCCCTTTAAGATTGATGGTGAGAAGTTAGTTCTTGGAGAAGAAGGTCCAGAATATAAAAAGTTAGTAGGAAATGCATAAGGAGTTTTAATGGCACAGATACAAAAGGCAAATGGTATTGTTGATTGGCTAGATCAAAGAATAGCATTAAAACCACTTATGAAGGTTTTGATGACAGAATATTGGATACCTAAAAATATTAGTTTTCTTTGGGCTATGGGTATAGTTTTGGTGGTGTTATTTACACTTTTGGTTGTATCAGGATTGTTCTTACTTATGTATTATAAGCCAGATGCAAAATTGGCATTTGATAGTGTGAATTACACAATTATGCAAGAAGTGAAATATGGTTGGTTGTGGAGACATTTGCATGCAGTAAGTGCTTCTGTTTGCTTTTTGATCATCTATATCCATATGTTTGTAGCTATTTATTATGGTTCTTATAAGCGTGGAAGAGAGATGATTTGGCTTACAGGTATGATTTTATTTGGTTTGTTTTCTGCTGAAGCATTTAGTGGATATATGTTACCTTGGGGACAAATGAGCTATTGGGCTGCAGCTGTTATTACAAACCTTTTTAGCGGTATTCCTTTAGTGGGACCAGATTTAACAGAATGGATTAGAGGTAATTTTATTGTTGCTGATTCCACACTTACAAGATTTTTTATGCTTCATGTTGTGTTATTGCCAGTAGTGATTATTGCTGTGATTGCAGTGCATTTTTATACTTTGCGTGTGCCACATGTTAATAATCTTTATGGGGAAGAAATTGATTTTGAAGCAGAGGCAGAGAAGTTTAAAGCAGGAAATAAAAAAGATTCTAAAGTTATTCCTTTTTGGCCAATGTTCTTGTCTAAAGATTTCTTTGTGGCAAGTTTCTTCTTAGCAATTTTATTCTATTTGGTATGTTACCATTATAGTTTTGCGCTTGATCCTATTAATTTTGATCCAGCAGATCATTTAAAAACACCGCCACATATTTATCCAGAATGGTATTTCTTATGGAGTTATGAGATTTTAAGAGGTTTCTTCTTTAGTGCGGATTTAGGACTGATTGCTTTTGGAATTGCAAATGTGATTTTTATGCTTTTACCATGGCTTGATAGAAGTAATGTGGTAGCTCCTGCACATAAGCGTCCTGCATTTGCTGTTTGGTTTTGGGTTTTGATTGCAGATATGATTGTTTTAACCATTTATGGTAAATTACCTCCAACAGGAGTAAATGCTTATATTGGTTTTGCAGCTACAATTCTTTTCTTGGCTTTATTCTTTGTGATTTTGCCAATTATTACAAAATTAGAAAACAATAAGAATGCATAAGGAGTAAGCGATGAAAGAATTTTTAGCATTAATTATTGTGGTTGTAATTACAGGTGTTATTTATTGGGGAGTAGAGCCTTTTGCACATTCTCAAATGAATCCAGAAGTAGCCCCAGCAGATTATAAGTTTTCAGATTTGCCTGCTTTAAATGCAGAAGGTGAAGCAAATATTGAAAATGGTAAAAAACTTGTTATGGAAAATTGTGTGGCATGCCACTCTATTAAAAAAGAAAGTGTTGCTTCTCCTTTCTCTCCTAATGATGCAATAGCAGCTTATGGTGTAAATCCACCAGATTTAAGCACAGCGGGTTTGATTTATGATAAGCATTTCTTAGCAAATCTTTTAAAAGATGCAGCAGTTGCCACAAAGCAAACACATAAATTTAAAGAAATGCCACACCCTATGCCAGCTTATAATTGGATGAGTGATAGAGAAATTTTAGATATGGTTGCTTATTTAGAGTCTATTGCTCCAAAAGAGCTTAGCAATAAAGAAGTGTTTATAGATGCTTGTAGCAGATGCCATGGTATGAAATATGATAAATTGAGTGCAGAGGGTGGATTAACTACTTATATGGGGACAAAAGTTCCAGATCTTTCTATGATGATTAGAAGTAGAAGTTTAGATTATTTACATACTTTCATTAATGATCCGCAAAAAAGACTTGCAGGAACTGCAATGCCAAGAGTTGGTTTAACTGAACAGAGCGAAAAACAAGTGATTGCTTATATGGAGAGTGTAGGTGATAGTAAGAAAGCTGAACGCGAATCATTAGGCTATAAACTTGTAATTTTCATGGTTATTATGGGTGTTGTTGCATATCTTTGGAAAAGAAAAATTTGGAAAGATGCTCACTAAAATTTAACTAGCCTTTAAGGCTAGTTTTCTAATACTTTCTTATTAAAACTTTCATTTATTACTATAATTTGCTATAATCTTCTTAAAACAAATAAGGTGTAAGAGTTGCTAGAAATACTACAAGAGGCTTTTGGGCAAGTAATCAATGATACAATGCAGATGGAATTGGAGTGTGGAGAAGCAGAATTAAATTTAGGATATTTGTCTAATATTGAAATGATTTATGAAAATCAAAGTCGCTTAAAGGTAACTTTTGTATGTTCAAAAGAATTTCTTGCTTTAATGGCACTTCAAATGCTGGGTGATGATGATCCAGATGATTTAACCTTAAGAGATCTTTCGCAAGAGATTGCTAATCTTACAGTAGGCTTAAGTAAAGTATTGGCAATTAAAGAAGGAATTAGTTTTAATATTAGCACCCCTAATATTTTTGGAATGGGAGAGTTTAGCACCAAAGAATGTAAAAGTTTAAATTTTAGAGTTGCTAATACTAGCTGTTCACTTTATTTGCATAATTTTTAAAGGAGTAAAAATGCCAGCAGATGAATTTACACTAGCTAAAATTCAAGCTCCCAAACAAGAAGATTTGGCACGCTATTTAGAGGGGATTATTAATAATTATGGCGGACTTTTGGATATGGGTGTGGTATTCTGTGCGGAACTTGGCGTTACTAAAGTTCCATTGATGGATATTTTACGCTTTGAGAAAGGTTCTATTATTGATTTACAAAAACCAGCAGGTGAGAGTGTGGAGATTTTTATTAATGGTAGAATTGTTGGAAAAGGTGAAGTTATGGTATATGAAAAAAATCTTGCTATTCGTGTGAATGAAATTTTAGATTCTAATGCCATTATTTATTATCTTACGCGTGAGAGTATTGGTTCTGTATGAGGGTTTTATTAGCTTTTATTGGTTTTTGCCTCTTTTTGTATGCGGAGGGAAATCTTACAAAAGAAGAAATGGCTATCAAACAGTTGCAATCACAAACGCATTTGGAATACCAAGAAAAAATGCAAAAAGAGGGCAATATTACTTTTCCTTTTGCTATGGCACAATCCCCTTTGGAATCGGTTAATAAAATTCAATATTTAGGTGTGATTTTTGTTCTTGCTTCACTTCTTGTTTTTCTTTGGTATTTTAAAAAAAGATCTCAAAAAGTAGGTTTTGTTTTAAAAAAGGGGGCAAATATTAAAATACTTTATGAGGCAAATTTGAATTTAAATACTAAAATTGTTGTTGTGAAAATACAAAAAACTTGCTATGTTCTAGCCATAAGTTCTAATAATGTTGTTTTGCTTGATAAATATCAAGATTTTGAAGAATGCTTAAAACAAGAGAGTGAAAGATAAGAATTGATGCAAAGAAGAGAGCTTTTTGCACTTTTTATCTCTCTTTTATTGCATATTTTGATTATTGTTTTAATTTTTGTTGAGTTTCCAAATAAGGAACTCAATCAACTAAAGCATGGAAATAATGAGGGCAAACGCATTAATATTAAGGATTTTAAATTTTCTAAAGGCGTGCAACCACAAAATGCAAATTCCTCTAATAATAATCCTCAAACTCCTGCTCCACAAAAGCAGCCAACACCTATAAAAGAAGACATAAAACAGCAAAATAAGCCTAAAGAGCCAACCAAAACAACTGCTACAAAACCAACTAATCAAAAAGCTATCAAAAAAGAGCCTAAAAAACCAACTCAAAATAGCAATGATAATCAAGAGCTTATACAAAAACTTAATCAATCTACAACCACACAAATTCCACAGCAATCTAAAAAATCTAATTCTCCAAGTGCTTATGATATTAAGCCTAAAAACTCTAGTCCTTCTTTGTATCAATACTCTAATGATATGGCTTCTCAAGAGATTGAAGAGCTTTATGGAGAAGATTTGTATTCTCTTTCTAAAGAAGAGAGAAAATTTATTGAAGACAATTTAAGTGGTATAGGAAGAATTACGCAAAAGTATTTAAAATATCCAGCAATAGCAGGTAAAATAGGGCAACATGGGGACAATATTGTGGAGTTTTATTTGTATCCTAATGGGGATATTTCAGATTTGAGACTTTTAACTCCTAGTGGTTATAGGCTTTTAGATGATAATAGTGTTAAAACTATAGAAATTGCTTATAAAGACTACCCTTATCCTAGTGTAAAGACAAAAATTAGAATAAAGGTAATGTATCGTATTTATTAAATAGTTCTTAAAGAAGCATATTCTTTGGGGATAAAGCAGTCTTGAGTATGAATGATTTGAGGGTAAATCCCTTTTTCATAACCAATTTTAAAAAGACTATCTAAAGCCTTAATTTGTATGGAACTAAGTGTTTTAGAATCTTCATTAGCATAGAGATTTAAATAATGATTGAGTATTTTAGCATCCACGCGGATAAGATTTCTCTCTAAAAGCATTTTTGAAAGCAAGGGCTTGTTTTTGAGTGCGACTTCTACAGCTTTGGTTAAAATATCTTCTAATCTAATGGCTAAACTTAGGGGAATTGAGCGTAAAATACACATTCCACCAAGTGGCAGAGGTAGTTCTTCTTTATTGAGTTCGCACCAAATATCCCAAATTTCTCTTTCTACTTCTAAGCTTTCATCAAAATTTAAAATGGATTCATGGATTAAAACTCCTGCATCTACTTCATCTTCTAAAATTGCTTTTTCTATTTCTAGAAAATTTTTGTAGATAATCCTAGCTTCTGGATAGGCAATTTTAAAAAGCAAGGCGTTGGTTGTGTGCTCTCCACTTAAAGCTACTTTAAAATTTTTTTTGAGTGTTTTGGTGCGTTTTTTTACAAGTTTTGGGCCATATCCATTACCAAAGCTTACTCCCGTTCTAAGGAGGGCTTGTTCTTTAAAAAGTAATGGATAAGTAGCAAAAGAAATTGCAGAAATATCTAAAAGATTTTCTAAAGCCATTTTATTGAGAGTTTGAATGTCTAGTGCTTGATTGTGGAAGTTAATATCTCCTCCTACCCAGCCAAATGCAATTGCATAATACATAAAAATATCATCTGCATCAGGTGAATGTCCTAAGTTAATTATTTTTTTCATAATTTTCTCTTTGTAGTATTTTTCTAGAAGATTTTAGTTAAAAGTCGCTTATAAGGGATTGAATTTTGCTAATAACAAATTCTGGCTTTAAGGCTTGCATACATTGATGGTGGGATTTATCATGTTTGGGAATAGGGCAAGTGCGTTTTTTGCAAGGCATACAAGAAAGAGGATTGCCTAAGGTTTTTAGTGAGATAATATGTGCATTTTTGGAGCCAAAAGGAGAAGTTTCACTATCATTTGTAGGACCAAAAATAGCTACCATAGGGATATTAAAAGCAGCACCAATATGCATAGGACCACTATCATTTGTAACCAAAAGATCTAGTTTTGCAAAATAAGCAAGAAGGGTTTGTATATCTGTTTTGCCACAAAGATTTAAAACCTCTTCTTTGAAATCTAAAAGCGCAAGAATGCGTTTTGTGATTTCTATCTCATTAATTCCGCCAAAAAGTAAAATTTTATAGCCCTGTTGGTGTAGATAGATTGCAACTTTAGCAAAATTCTCTTCACTCCAACGCTTAGCACTGCCAAAAGCTGCCCCTGGATTTATCCCTGCAATTTTATTTGCATCTTGCAAAAGGGGTAAGGAAATTTTAGGTTTTTTTAAATAAAGCTTAGGGGTTAATTGGATTGTTGCAAAGGGCTTTATGAGAGTGGCAAAAACTAAAACTTCATGCAAAGACTTTTCTTTTTTAAAACTATGGGTAAGCAAGAAAGAACGCATTTCATTTTTATAGCCTACACGCACTTTGGCATTGTTAAAACGCAAAAAAAGTGCCGAGAGAAAATTATTTTGAAAGCTAAATGATAAATCACAAGGCGGAATGGATCTAGCAAGTTTAAAAAGTGAATAAATTCTGCATTTTGCTTGTTTGCTTCTATCTTGTAAGACTGTAGTGTTTTTGAGGTTTTTATATAGCTCGCAAGCCACTTGCGATCCCACTAGATAAAATTTGGCATTAGGATAGCTTTGGTAGAGGAGTTCTAAAGCATAGCTTGCCATAATAGCATCTCCTAGCCAGTTTGGAAGACGGATTAGAATATTCATAGGGAGCTTAAAATAGTCTTGCTTAGATTTGCAAGAGATTTTGTAGCATCTAGCGTGATGTGCGCACTTTTTGTGTAAATATCTTTGCGTTCTAAATAGAGTTTATAGGCTTTGTTAGTATCGCTAAAGAGGGGGCGTTTTGCTAGTTCTTGCGGATTTAATCTTTTTAGCAATTCTTCAAATTCTAATTCAAGATAAAAAACTTTTCCCATTGTTTTTACATCGCATACACTTGGCATTCCTCCACCAGTTGCGATAATGCAATTTTGAATATTTAAAGAGCAGAATTGACAAAATTCTTTTTCTAAATTTCTAAAATATTGCTCACCCTTTGTAGCAAAAATCTCATTAATGCTTAGATTTTCATTATTTTGGATAATATTGTCACTGTCTAAAATCAAGCGTTTGCTTTGTTGGTAGAGAGTTTTAGAAAGCGTGCTTTTGCCACTTCCCATAAAGCCTATAAGGACAATATTAGTTAAATTCAATTTCAAGCCCTTCTTGTGTGTTTTTTAGCGTGTAGTTGTATTGTCCATCTAACACAAGACTAACACGATAAAAATCTAAATGGTTTTGTAAAGTTCCTTCAGTAACAATAGGTAATTTTGTGGTAAATTTACTTTTTTGTGGCACACCTTTTTTGTTTTCAAAATCAAGAATTAAACGCATAGGAGATGCTAGAGTAAAATCTCTAAGTAGTTTATGTTTGGTTTTAATTTTTAAGGTATTTTTGTTGATATGCACTAAAAAATCTTTTCCTAATTCAAAATCCACTTTTGGAGGCATTTGGATTTTGGGTTGCAACTCTTGAGAGAGGATAAGAGGAAAATGCCAATCTATATCACCACTTAGCTCTTGTTCAATATTAGAGATAGAACCATCAAGATTTTGGTAGGTTAGAGTGATTTTTGTAATTTTCCTTGCAGTGCTTGGAAGCTGTATTTGCGTTTTAGTAAAAAGACTAAGTTCAGGTTGGTTAGAGATTAACCCGCTTTCTTTTGGGGTGATTAAGGGGGTGAAAGGATTTCTTGTTCCATTTCCTTCATTTTCATTATTTGAAGCTGTATTAATTTTAGCCACTTTAGATTCAATAGATTTATTTAATTCTTGCTTATTGGTTTGTGTAGTGTTGTTTTCCATTTTTGGAATTTCTTGAGTTTTGGGCGTATTAGCAGGAGTTTTTGGTAATTCTTCAGAAATGGGTGGAATTTCTGGTAACTCTTTGGGTTCTTGTGCAAATGCTAAAGTAACTAAACTGGCTAAAAGAATAATTTTTTTCATTTTGGCTCCAATCCTTTGAGTTCAAAAAGTTCTTTTTGTAATCTTGCATTTTCATTCATGAGACGATCTACTTCTATTCTTATAGATTCTTCTTTATTTTTTAGTTTGTGTAGCACACTTAAAGAATTTTCTCCAAAAAGAAGATTGCCAAAATAAAGTGCAAGAATACATACTAATATAATCAATGTTAAAAAGGGGAGTATTCTATAAAATCCCCCCTTAACTTGAAATGTCTTATCCAAAAAGTTTCTTTCCTAAATAGATAGGATATGCTAGCTCTTTTTCAATAGCTAGAAGTCTGTTGTATTTTGCCATTCTTTCACTTCTTGCTGTGGAGCCGGTTTTAATTTCTCCAGTATTGAGTGCAACGGCAAAATCAGCAATAAAGGCATCTTCGCTTTCTCCGCTTCTATGGCTCATAATACATTTATAGTTATTTCTTTGTGCTAGGCGGATAGTTTGCATAGTTTGAGAAATTGTTCCAATTTGGTTAGGTTTAATCAAAACTGCATTGGCAATATTTTTATTAATCCCTTCTTCTAAAATTTTTGCATTAGTTACAAAAAGATCATCGCCTACTAGTTGAATCTTTTTTCCAAGTTTTTGGGTAAGTTTCTCCCAACCATTCCAGTCATCTTCACTAAGTCCATCTTCAATGGATACAATAGGATATTTGTTGATAAGATTTTCATAATATTCTATAAGCTCTTCATTGCTTAACTTTCTGTTTTCACCTTTTAGATGATAGATACCATTTTCATCTACAAACTCACTGCTTGCAACATCTAAAGCAATTGCAATTTGATCGCCTTCTTTATAACCTGCTTTTTTAACCGCTTCCAAAATTACTTGGATAGGCTCTTCATTGGTTTTTAAATTAGGAGCAAATCCGCCTTCATCGCCAATGCTTGTAATATGCTTTTTCTCATTAAGAAGCTTTTTAAGGTGCTGGTAGATTTCTGCACTTGCTCTCATAGCTTCACTAAAGCAATCAAATCCAATAGGCATAATCATATATTCTTGAAAATCTACTGTATTATCTGCATGGCTTCCACCATTAATAATATTTAGCATAGGAGTAGGTAAAGTAAGTGCATTAGCTCCACCTAGATAGCGATAAAGAGGGATATTCAAGCTTTTAGCCGCCACTCTAGCTAAAGCCATAGAGACGCCCAAAGTTGCATTTGCACCAAGTTTTGAGAAATTATCCGTGCCATCAAGCTCTATTAAAAGATTATCAATAGCACTTTGATCATAAGGACTTAATCCAATAAGCTCTTCAGCAATGGTAGTATTTACATTTTCTACTGCTTTTAAAACGCCTTTACCAAGATAACGAGTGTCACCATCACGCAATTCTAGTGCTTCTCTTTTTCCAGTGCTTGCACCACTGGGGACAATAGCACTTGCAGAGCTTCCATCACTTAGTAAAATGGTTGTTTTAACTGTTGGATTACCTCTACTATCAAGAACTTCTTGGGCTTGTATTTCATCAATATAATTCATCTTTTCTCCTTAAAATTATGCTTCTTGTTCGTCTTCATCTCCACCATTTGACAAATCATCGGTAATAGAGATAGAAGCTTTGATTTTATCTTCAATTTCTTGTGCAATTTCTTTGTTTTCTTTTAGGAAGGCTTTTGCATTTTCTTTGCCTTGCCCTAGTTTTTTATCACCATAGCTAAGCCATGCACCGCTTTTATCTACAATATCAAGTTTGACGCCATAGTCAATGAGTTCTCCCTCTTTGCTAATTCCTTCACCAAACATAATATCAAATTCTGCTCCTCTAAAGGGGGGTGCAACTTTGTTTTTAACAACTTTTGCTTTAACGCGGTTGCCGATATTTTGTTCTCCTTGTTTTAGGGTGGCTACGCGTCTTACATCTACTCTAACACTCGCATAGAATTTTAAAGCATTTCCTCCAGTAGTGGTTTCAGGACTTCCATATCCCATTACTCCAATTTTCATACGGATTTGATTGATGAAGATTACAGTAGTATTCATTTTGTGGATAATACCTGTAACTTTACGCAGAGCTTGACTCATAAGCCTTGCTTGAAGTCCTACATGCTGATCTCCCATATCGCCTTCAATTTCGCTTTTTGGAGTGAGCGCGGCAACTGAATCAATAACAATTAAATCCACACCGCCACTTCTTGTAAGAGTTTCTAGAATCTCTAAGGCTTGTTCTCCAAAATCAGGTTGAGAAACAAGTAAATTTTCTACATCTACCCCCAATCTTTTGGCATAGGTTACATCAAGAGCGTGTTCTGCATCAATAAATGCACAAATACCGCCATTTTTTTGGCACTCTGCGACAATTTGTAGTGCTAGAGTGGTTTTTCCAGAGCTTTCAGGTCCATACACTTCTATAATTCTTCCTTTTGGAATACCGCCAATTCCTAGTGCAATATCTAAGCCTAAAGAGCCGGTGCTAATTGCATCAATTTTCTCAACAGGTTTATCTCCAAGCCTAATAAGAGCACCTTTGCCAAAGGCTTTATCAATTTGTTTGATAGCAAGCTCAATTGCTTTTTGCTTGTTTTCATCTAGTGCCATTTATTCTCCTATTTTGTGCCATCATTGCAAGAATTGCTATCCACAATCTTTGCAAAGTGCAAATCCATAAATAAAAGCTTTATTCTAGCCAAAAAAAAATAAATTTAGTGTAATTTTAAAAAGTTTTCAAAGATTAATTTAAAATTTTCATTCTAAAACTTAAACGAGAATTCTTTTAATAAAAACAACAAATAAGATTTGAAAGATGTAGTTTTGGTATTTAATCTATATAAAAAATATCTAACTTACCTTAAAACAAACATTCTTTATTAATAAACTATATGCAATATAAATATAAAAATAGATATAAAATATCAATATCAATATAAAATAAATATAGATACTAAAAATAAATATAAACACCAATATAGATATAGATATAAATATAAATACTAACAATAAATATAAATATAAACACCAATAGCCAATATAGATATAGATGTAGATATAAACACCAATATAAATATAAAAATAGATATAGATATAGATACTAATAATAGATACAGATATAAAAGCAAATATAAATATTATTAAATAAAATTTAGAATATAAAAATAATAATTTTATAATTCATAAAATCTTAAAAAATA
>NZ_NBIU01000089.1 GCF_003245365.1 Helicobacter valdiviensis | reverse complement strand
ATAGATGATCCTATTAAAGTAAGTGAGATGAACTCAAAGAGTGCAAGAGATGCAGTAAATAACAACTTTACAGGCTCGGTTCTCTCAAGATTAAAAGACATAAACTCAAGCATTATTATTCTAATGCAACGCTTAGGGGAAGAGGATTTATGCGGATATTTGCTAAATCCGCTTAATTTTAGCGAGGATGTTATCAAAGAGTGGAAAATCCTAAAACTTCAAGCATTAAATGAAGAAGAAACCACCTATAAAATCGCTGATTTTAGCTACACAAGAGCTAAAAGAGAACCTTTGCTTAGTGCAAGACATAACTTAGAACAATTAGAGCTTTTAAAGCTTCAAATGGGAGAAGATGAGTTTAGCACACAATACCAACAAGAGCCACAAGCTAGGGAGGCAGGATATTTTGAAAAGGAATATTTTAAAATCATTCCTAGTTTTGAACTTGGAGTGCATAATGAATATATTTTTGTAGATAGTGCTATAAGCTTAAATGCAAAAAGCGATAATAGAGCTATTGTGGTTATGGGAGTGGAGAGAAAAGGAGAGCTAGAATCTTATTGTCTAAAAGATTGCTTTTTTGGAATATGGAGCGAGGAAGAAAACATAAGCCAACTTATAGAATGTTTTTTAAAATATCCTAAGGCTACATGTTATATTGAAAAAGAAGGCGGAGGAGAAATCCTTTATAGGCTTTTATTAAAAGAGATAGTAAGAGTAAATGAAGCACTTAAAAAAAGTTCTAAAGAGCTTATTAAAAATAGTGTTTTTGCCTATTCTGCAAGTAGGAAAATAAGCAAAGTAGATAAAATTAAATCACTAAGAAGCTATTATAATACGGGATATTTGTGCTTTTTAAAAGGTGCAAATGGGCTAGAACAGGTTAAAAAAGAGCTTTTAGGATTTAACCCTCTAAAGCCTTTTAGGAAAGATGATTGCATTGATGCGATTGCCTCATGCATTAATCATAGTGAGGTTAAAGCCCCTCCTAGAATACAACAAGAGCAAAGAAGCGTCTTTTTAAGAGGTGGTGCAACAACTTGGAGGATTTAACCCTTTAAAATCTCCACCTTTTAACTTAAAATATCTAAAATTAATAAAAAGGATTAATAATGAATGCAATGTTATTAGGTAGCGGGGGGGGGGGGCATTTAGCTTCTAATGGAAAAACCTATCATTACAAAAAAGAATTTTTGCTAGTGAGTGGAACTCC
>NZ_NBIU01000088.1 GCF_003245365.1 Helicobacter valdiviensis | reverse complement strand
AAAGAAAATATCCAAGCACAAAAGATTTACCAAAAGGTTGGGATAATAAAATGCTAGAAAAAGCAAATTTAAAATTATAGTTATAGATATGAGCTTTAGAGTAGGAGTTGGAAAAGATGAGAGTGTGGAAGAAAGCAAGCTAGAGAATAATTTTAATAGCAACAATAAGAATATCATTCAAACAAATTGCATTTTTAGTGTTTTTGAGGCTGTAGAGTTTTTAAGAGCTTGTCAAATATTTAAAGAAGAAAAAAATGAAACTAATAATAATGAATTTTTTAAAAACTATCCCCAACTTGCAGGAAAAATTGCTTATATTTATTATAGATTTGATTTAGCTAATGAAAATTTTATTAAAAGTGTGAGTGATGGAGATAAGTATTTAGAAGAAAGGGAGAAATTTGTTAAAAAATTTATAGATGTTTATTCTGATAAGAAATTTTTTATAATGCCAAGCTATAAAGAAAAATTTAGCGAATTTTCAAACAAAAGCAATGAGGAAAAAATCGCATTTTTTTAAGAATTTCTTGAAGATTTAGCAAAAGCTTTTGACATAGAAACACCAATTCCAACTATTTATCAAGAGTATAATCAAGACAATAATGGATCTTATAATAACAAGGGAAAAGGAGCATTATATTTGGAGCTAAAAAATAAAGAAGAACAAATATTATCAACTTTTTTTCATGAATTTAGGCATTTTTATATTTATAAAAATGATATTAAAGAAATAAAAAATTACCATACAGAAAGCATTTTTAATCTTATATATTCTAATAGATATTTTGATTTTGAAAATGTTGTTATGTTTCGATCGTATGATAAAAAATGTATAATTAGTGATAATTATACAGATTGTGTTGGGGTTAAACCTTATCGCTATGGTAATTTTGCAGCAAATGTTCCTGCAATTTATTGGTTTTCTCCAAGTGAAAGAGATGCTAGAATAAGCACATTTTATTTTGAAAAATACAGGGGTTAATATGTCAGAAATAATCATAAAGAATATATTTAAACATAAACAATTCCTGCAAACCAGAAAAGAACCTTATGCTATTTATTTGGGTATCAATACTAATATCAAAAGCTTTAATAATATTTGTCCTAGTAAAAAAGATATGTGGATACTTAATGATATAAATAAACTTGATCAATGGTATAACCCAAAATTTGGCATATATCTAGGTAAAATTATATTTGATAAAAAAGGTAATAA
>NZ_NBIU01000087.1 GCF_003245365.1 Helicobacter valdiviensis | reverse complement strand
AGCTCATAAAACTTGGTATAAGGGTGGATATGTTAAGATGTTTTTTCAGATGAAGGGAAACATTTAATATGGAAATTTTAGAAGAAAACAAAGCACTTAAAATTGCAAGTCAGTTTTTGGAAATTGAGTTAGGTAAAAACTTTGAAGAGAGAAGTAAAGTAGAAAACTTTCTTCCTTATAGAATATATAGAGTTTTTGCTGATAATTTGTCTTTTAAAAAGATGTTTAGAATACCTTATGAATTGTTTAAATTGAGCAAGAAGAATAAAAGTTGTCTTTTTAGAGTAGCTTATGTTGCTTGGTATTCTGATCTTTTGATAAAGCTAGGTGAAAGCAAAAGAGGTTTGTTATTTGCAAAGAAATATTTATATGGCAAATATAGAAAGGCCTATTATTTATTGGAGGCCAATGTATATATAGAGGATGAAAATAGGTGGTTAAAGAATATTAATTCTTATTTATCAAAACTGGATGCTGCACCTATTAGTCTAAGTGACGAGAGGCAAAAAGAGAGATTTTTGAGAATACAATGTAAAATAGACTATAAGATAAATCAAGAAGTATTGGTTACTATAATTATGCCAGCCTATAATGCACAAAATACGGTAGAGTTTGCTATAGATTCTATTTTAAAGCAAACTTATCAGAATTTTGAACTGATTATTATCGATGATTGTAGTACAGATAATACGGGAGAGATTATAAAAAGAAAAGCAAAAGAAGATAATAGAATTAAGATTATATGTAATCAACAGAACCTAGGGCCTTATGTTTCAAAAAATAAGGCTTTAGATATTTCTAATGGAGAGTATATAACAGGTCATGATGCGGATGATTGGGCACATCCTCAAAGGATTGAAAAGCAAATAAATTTTATGTTAAAAAACAGAAACATTAAAGCCTTAGTGGCAAAAAAAATTCGTATGACAGAAGATGGGGAATTTGTCAATTTTTATATCTCTAAGAATTTAAAAGATGATGGTGTTTTGTCATTAGCTTTTATATCTTGTATGATAGAGAGAGATTTTATGAGAAAAAAGATTGGGTATTGGGACAGTGTTAAGTTTGGGGCTGATTCTGAGATTATGAATAGAATCAAGTCTTTAGATGAAAGTGTGTATGTTGAGGAAAATATATTTACTATGTTTTGTTTAGAGAGTGCAACAAGCTTAACTAATCATCCAGAATTTGGTATTTCAAAAGTTACTGGTATGTCTGCTGTCAGAAGAAAATATTTTGATTCATTTAAGCAGTGGCATGCAAATCTTCAAGAGAACTTTTATTTGGAATTTCCATTGAAGAA
>NZ_NBIU01000086.1 GCF_003245365.1 Helicobacter valdiviensis | reverse complement strand
GAAAGAGATGCGAGAATTTGTGCTTGTAAATTTATGCAGGAATAACAACAATGAATATAATCATACCAGATTTTGAAGAACATAAAAAATTTTTAGACAATAGGAAAAACAAAGAAATCTATTTAGCAATTAATACAAATATTAATTGCATAGATAATTGGTGTCCAATTGAATTGAGTTCTTATGATATTAAAAGCGATGTTAATTTTCATAAGATAGGGTTGTATCTTGGAAAAATTATTTTTAAGTATAAAGGTAATATGTTAGTGCCAGAATATTTACCTTCATCACTAGAAATGTTAGAAAGTCAGATTGATAAAATCAATCCTTTATGGCTAAATGAAGTAAATCCTGATTATATATCTTCGCAATTTGATGATTTTTTATTTTCTGATAATCTTGGTAAAATCTATGCTACATCAATTTTAATGGATACAGAAGAAAAATACTACAATAAAAACAATATAAAAGTTTTATGTCAAAGAGCAAAAAATAATATTGTTTTGAACAAAAATCAAATTATTACCTACTTTAAAGAACTCCATAAAATCAATACAAATTTTATCCAAAGCTATATAGATATTTTGTTAGATAATAAAGGAATAAAAGCCTATGGAAATCCTTATGAGTATTATAAGGAAATGTCTCAAAATGGTATTATTCCCCTTAATCTATTAGAAAAGTATAAAAACGGAAGCTATAAAATCAATAAGGAAGCTGATTTAGTTGTATTGGATTATCTAAAAGTTACACAAAATTTTGAAGTCAAAATTAATTTTTACAATGAGTTTTTTTATGATTATTTGGTATGGAGTTTGCAAAATTATACTATTCTACTTTATGAGGGCATTATTCAAGAGAAAAACAATTTAATTTTCAATCCTAGAGCATATATAGATAATCAAGAGAAACTAAGTGAGTATGATTTGCAAATAAAACTATTTGAAAAGTTTTATAAAAAGCATTTAAAAGATGATGAGTTCCATAAAGAAATGATTTTTATTAAAAATATAATGCTTGATTTTGGTAGGCAAAATGGATTTTTTCATATAGATGCTAGAAATTCTTTAATAAGTGGTATAGAATTTTACAAGAGTATTTTTGGTATATATGAGCATAATTTTTTTATTGATTCTATTTACTCTCCCAATGTTTTAATAGATTTTAAAAATCCGATAACTATCAAAATCAAGGCTTCCCCAATGGGTAATTACTATTTTGCTTTAAGTAAAGATACTAATGTTTTTATAGAGTATTTTCAAAGAAAATATCCAAGCACAAAAGATTTACCAAAAGGTTGGGATAATAAAATGCTAGAAAAAGCAAATTTAAAATTA
>NZ_NBIU01000085.1 GCF_003245365.1 Helicobacter valdiviensis | reverse complement strand
GCCATTATCTCCATTGCTTCCATTATCTCCGCCATTGCCATTATTTGTTTCATCTAGGAAAGTATAATAGCCTCCCTCTTTATTGTAATGGATTTGTGGTTTGTCATTTTCTTCTTTAAAGAAATTTTCTACATCAGTTTGGAATTGGCTTGGAGAGTGAGAATTAATTTTGCCATTAATAGTGACATTCTCATCAATAAAATCTATATTATTTAAATCTCCAAATTGATTATTTGTATGATAAAGATGAATATTGGAAAAAGATGAACTTTGAAATAAATCTGCTATAAATTTACCTGCATATTTTTTTGATTCATTTTTGCTTGTAACTTTAATAGTGGAATCAGGCTTAAAATAAATATAAATATTTTCATAAATGCCTTTAGCAGAAGTACCTAAGAAACCACCTATATAAGGGGATTTGTTTGTTGTTATAGCCTCAATACTACCTAAACCATTTATAATAATATTTGAAAACAAACTGTCGAAGCTTACTATAGATGCAAATCCTCCCATGTATAAAAAAGAACTTTCATTGCTTATTGATTCTGCTTTGATATTTCCTATATTATTCAAAGTGATATTGTTTGCTGTTACTCTATTATTGAAAGCACCTCCCAAGAATCCTCCTATACCTGCTATAGCTCCTTCTTCTCCATTAGCTATTGCTTCTATAAAAGCTATATTGCTAACAGTGATATTATTAAAAGTTGTATGACTTTGTACTGTCCCACCCAAAAAACCACCTACTGCTGCAATATAATCACTTTCTATTTTTATTCCTCCCCCCATATAATCTACATTGATATTTTTAAATTCATTTCCATTAAATGCTGATCCAAATATACCTGCAAAACCATAATTTAGCTCTTTACTGACTTCAATATTAATATTTTTTAGTGTATATCCCTGTCCATCAAAGTTGGCGCCGAAAGAATTGGGATAATTGTCTCCCACCATCATATTTGTATATTCATTTTCTTGTTTTTCACCATCTCCATTAAAATCAATCCAATAGTTTGCATAGTTTTTATCTTTATTACAAGTTCCAGTATAGCAATCAGCCCCAAAATCAATATCCCCTACTAATCTAAACTCATCTATTGTTTTTATATCATCAAAATATTGAGCCTCATTCCAACTTTTAGCAAAATACCACCATTCTTTTGCGTTTTCTATTGCACTTCCCATATTACCAATAGTAATTGCTTTTTTAAAGTCTTTTCCTTGTGTGGTAGTATTATTAGAATCTGTATAACCTTGATTTGTGATTAGCTTATCATAGTTTCCAAATTGATAATTATCTTTAGCAAACTTATTCATTTGTCTTTGGATATATCCTTTGCTAAAAGCAGTAGCATAGATAGTATTTCCACTTAGATTTGTAGCATCTGCATCTATATAGATTTTATCTCCTACTAAATAAATAGATTGGTTTTTATCTTTATTTGTTCCTGTAT
>NZ_NBIU01000084.1 GCF_003245365.1 Helicobacter valdiviensis | reverse complement strand
TATGGCACAAGCTGAATTATTGGAGAATTTAAGTAAACAAGCTAAGTTTGCACAAAATGAAGAGGAAAATATAGTCTCACTTAAAGTAGCTTACCCTGAAGCAAGGGATGGAGAAATTGTTTTTAATCAAAAAAGAGCAACTTTTTTAAGCAATTATCTCTTAGAGAAAGAGAGTGTGGTAGATGCTACAAAACCATTTGCACCAGGGACATATATAGAGCTTGTAGCACCTTTATTTGAAGGAATAGATAATATTGAATGGGGATATAGTATAAAATATAGCACAGCCGATACCAAAGAAAAGATTGTAGAATATACAGCATTGGATATCCAAGAAACAAATTTTATTTTTTGGAGAAATCCTAAAGATGCAAATTTGGGCTTTTCGCATCAGATAGGCTTCTTTTTACCTTTACAAAGAGAACAAGAAGAAGAATTTAACGAATATAAAATTATTGTTTATGCTTTTAGAAATTCAATGGGAAGAAAACCCAATGAAAATGATCCGAGAATTACCATAGATATGAGTTTTAGAGTAGGAAAAGGCAATATAGAAGAATTTACTAGAATAGAGCAAGTAACACTTTACCAAAAAGCTTTAGAAGGTGATTTGGATTCTTGGAATAGTTTAAGACAAATTTGCAACATAAAGGAGGCAGTGGGTTTTTTAAAGGAGAATAAAAATCAATTAAAGAAATTTTATCATGAAAATCCAGCATATAACCTAATAAATGAAGATGGTAATCCTAAATATAATGTTGCTTTTGATTATTTTGGAATTTATCAACAACTAGCAGGAAAGATTGCTTATATATATTATAGATTTGATTTAGCTAATGAAGAATTCATTAAAAATGCAAGCAATGGAAATGAGTATTTAAAAACGAGAAAAGATTTTATAAATGCAGTTCAAAAAATTTTTATTAATGATTACAAACAAAAACTAAAAAATTGTTTTACTACACATAGCAATAAAGAATTTTATATTAAGAATTTTATTAATGATGTTGGCAAAAAGCTAAGAATTGCACCTTGTAAAAAAACAGATAATACGAGTTTTATGGATACTAAAGTTTTATGTATGCCTAAAGTTGTTATTAATAATAATTTAAGATATTTAGGAAGTTATAATCGTTTTAATAATACTATGAAAATTAGAATAGATTCTGACTGCAATGAAGAGATATTGGATAATCTTTTAGATACTATCATTCATGAATTAAGACATTTTTATGTCTATTATCAAATAGATAATGGAAATACTAATGAGTTATTACAGTTCATTTACTATAATGCAGGTTTTTTTTATGATAAGAATTTTGTGTTTTTTGGAGCTTTTAAAAAAAAATGTATGTTTTTTGATGAGAGTGCTTTAGAATGCAAAAGTAATCAAGAAACCCCTTTGTATTATTTACAACCAAGTGAAAGAGATGCGAGAATTTGTGCTTGTAAATTTATGCAGGAATAACAACAATGAATATAATCATACCAGATTTTGAA
>NZ_NBIU01000083.1 GCF_003245365.1 Helicobacter valdiviensis | reverse complement strand
ATGGCATTTGGCGCATATGCTATGCCAAGCAATAAGATTTCACAACGGCTAGAATTTGATTATGATCATCCTATACTAAGCTATTTATCCTATGGAGTTATGGAGTTTCAAGGTAAAAATTATATTACCCTTTATAATTACAGATTTAGTCGTGATGAGAAATCTACTTATCAAACAACAGGAGAAAGTAAGCCCATTTATGACTTTAAATTTAATTTTGAGAATTCTACTTATCCAAAAACACGCATTTATCTTTTAAAAGGTAATAAAAGAGAGCTAAAATGCACTTACTAAAAAAGGAATAATTGATGTTTGAAACAACAAAAAATACAGAATATTTAGAAGATGTTTTTAAATTTATTAAAGCTATTGAGGGTTTTGGCGCATTACCCTATAATGATGAAGCAAATGAAGATAAAAGTGGAAATTTAACCATAGGCTATGGTGCTAATTTACGAGAAAGAAATTGGTTAATTGTTGTATTAAATGAATTAGGATTATTTGGGAGTGTAAAAGATTTAAAAACTAAAGAAGATGCAGAGGCTTTAGATAATATAGATAATAAAGTCAAGATTAATGAATTTCATAACATTACAAAACAAATTGTAACAAATAATAGTATAAGCACCATACGCATGCAACTTGATGATTTGTTACAACAATATACCACACAAAGTAGTTTTAAACTAACCAAAGAACAGGCTATAAAAATCAAAAAAGTAATTCTTAATGGTATATTTCAAGATACTTCTAAAATTAATAACCAAACTTTAAAAATGGATGAAGAAACTAATGAATATGCAGGAATTTTATCTTATGCTTTTAATGTTGGAGATGATTCTAGGAAATATTTCTTTGATATATGCAATAAAGATAAAGATAATCGTTTCTTAGCATTCTTTACTTTACGATATGGGGTTAATTTTCTTTTAGATTATAAACATGATGATAAAGATAAAAATAAAAATTCATATCAGAAGATTTTTGAAAATAGTAATGTTTATGGTATAGCCAAAAGGCGGTTTTGGGAGTCTCTATTTTTTGGATTTGAATACAAAGAAAACAGAGCTTTTAAAATGGCAATAGGTATATTTAAAATACTAAATTTTGGATATACTCATAGGAAAAGTAAAAAAACAGGCAAAGAAATTAGCAAATATTATATCATGGATCTTGAAAAAGAAAAACCCAATAAAACATATTTAGATTGGATTATAAAATATGAAGATGAGTTGCTTTATGCTAAAAACAATAAAAATCAAACTTATCAAGAATTTTATAATGGTGATGCAAGGGCATATAATCTTCCTGAAAAGTTTAGAAATATACAAGGAATCACTCCAAATAAAGATAACTTTCTCTCCCCCTATCTTAATTACCTAAACACCCTCACTCAAAAAAATTTTAGCTTAGATAATATTTATTGTATTGCTAATTACTATGAGAATTTAGGTGCTAATAAATTGGATAATGTTGCCTTGCTTAATAAAACTTTAAGTAAAAAATTTGAAACATTAGAG
>NZ_NBIU01000082.1 GCF_003245365.1 Helicobacter valdiviensis | reverse complement strand
AGCTCTTTTACAAATATTAAAGACACACATAACCAATACATTTCTATTGGTAGTGATGTAGATTGGTGGCATTTTGCTAAGGGGACAAATACTAATAAGGATTTTAGAAATATCGCAAAAGAATATAGATTAACAAGTGATATAGATTTTAAGGGTGTAGTAGTAAAAGAGGGAGAGATTAAACAAAACTATGCTAAGTATGGCATTGACTTAGATGGAAATGGAACCATAGATACTGATGAATATACAAGTATGATTGTGGGGGATAGAAATTCTTTCACAGCCAACTTTGATGGGCAAGGATATACGCTAAAGAATATTAATATTGATACTACAATTACTGGGGATTATAATCCTAATAATGTTGGAATATTTGGTTTAATAAATGGTGCAGAATTTAAAAATATTAATATAGATTATATGGGGGGAGGGATAAAAAATAGTGACAATAGTAATGTAGGTGGATTTGCTGGGAATGCTAATGGAACTTTTTCAAACATTACCTTAAGCAATATAGGAGACATTAGCAACAATGCTAAAAGCATTGTTTTTACAGGAGGTTTTGTTGGAAGTATTAACCAAGGAGATTTCTCAAATATCACCCTAAATAACATAGGAAGTATTGGTGATTATCTTGATATAGGTGGTTTTGCTGGGCGTATTTATAATGGAACTTTCTCAAACATCACGCTTAATAATATAGGAAGTATTAGAGGTTATAATTCTGTAGGTGGTTTTGTTGGGCAAACTTATAATGGAACTTTCTCAAACATCACACTTAATAATATAGGAAGTATTACAGGTGCTATGGGAGCTACTGCAGGGGGCTTTGTCGGACAACTTCATATTGATGGAATTTTCTCAAACATTACACTTAATAATATAGGAATTATTGGTAGCTATGATGCAGGAGGCTTTGTTGGGACTATACAAGAAAATGGAACTTTCTCAAATATTGTTTTAGACTTTAAAGATACAATTATGTGGGGTAATGAGATTGGTGGTTTTGCTGGGCGTATTAATGACGGAATGTTCTCAAACATCAATATGTATTTTGAAAATGTAAAATCTGAGGGTCTAACCTTATATTCTTTTTATGGTAGCAAATATAAATCCATAGAAATAGACTCAATAAAATTCTATAGCAAAGGAACACAAGCTACTGCAAATGATGAAGTTGCTATCATTGAAGTAAATGATAGCTTTAATAAATCTGATTTAATAATTGGCAATATCAAATACGATTCTAAAAATAATATTTTCTACTCCATTGAAAGTGGTAAAGAACTTGTCTATAAAGATACAGATGATGGTAAATCTATAATGTATGCTAAAAATGCAGATGGAACAATAGGAGATGAAAACTCAAATATCATTTTTAATGATAAAACCAATACTTTTGAATTAAAAAATAATGGCAATGGTGGAAACAATGAAGATTCTAACTTCATTGATAAAAATAAAGATGGCTTAAATGATGTAACTTTAAGTGGTAATGACTTTAGCAAAGAAATCCTAGATTTAATTCTCAAAGATTTCTATAATGAAAAAATCATTATTGATTTACAAAAGAGT
>NZ_NBIU01000081.1 GCF_003245365.1 Helicobacter valdiviensis | reverse complement strand
AGAATTTAGGTGCTAATAAATTGGATAATGTTGCCTTGCTTAATAAAACTTTAAGTAAAAAATTTGAAACATTAGAGGCAAATACACTCCATAATATTCTTATCTTCTATCCAAATCCTACTCCATCTATTATACAAATAAAACAACCTAAAAATACTTTTATTACTTTACTTATAGGAGCAAAAGCGAAAATAGATTGCACTAAATTAATAGAAGATCAATGTGAACTTATGTATTTAAAATATGATTCAACGCAAGAAGAGCAACAAACAAGCAATCCACAAGCTTTTTCTTGTGGCACTCAAGAAGAACTTACTTTAAAAAAAGAAGATGAAATATACTTTAAAGCAGTAAAAAACAATATATCATATTTTATTAATAAAAATGATGGGATTTTAAAAGTTGCTCTTACTGGTAATGAAGAAAATGCTATAGAATTGTATAGTTTTGCTAAAGAAAATCAATTTAAAATTTTACAAGATAAAGCCTCAAAGATGCTAAAAATCTATTTAAAACTAGAAGGATATAGTGAGGAAATTTTATCTTATAGAGGAGGGAATTTTGAATTAACACTGAATAATCTTAAGATTTTAGATGAAAATGGAAACAATTATGAAACCATCACTAAAGTATTTCTTCATAATTGTGAGAACAGAAGGATTTATGAAAGTTTAAATCTAGAACATCAAGAAGGTATTTATAAGAGTAGTTTTAAGATTGATTTAATTTTAGATAAAAACTCTTCTTTTTTTAAAAGGGCTACAAAATGTATTATAGCTACAAAAACCTTAGAAGGCTTTAGCACAAGTCAAATGCACCAAATTGGAAATGTAGCAATAGTCTCTTTAAGCTCTGCAGATAAGCAAGGAGGTTATTATACTTTTACAAATAAAGTAAGTATGCAAGATTTTGGAGAATATCTTTATTTAGATGCCGAGGCAAATGGGTATGAAAAACAAATCAAAAATTCAAAAAAGGATTTATATATCACAAATTTGCAAGCTTATAAAGAAAAAGAACAGCAAAATACCACTGATAAAATCCCTTATAATGAAACTATTTTTATTAGAGCCTACTTAAATAATGAGGAAAAATTTTTCTTTGATGAGACAATTAAATGGGCATATTGTATAAAAAAAGAAGGGGATTTAGAAGACAATCAACCTACAATTAATATTTTAGAAAATCTTCAAGGAAATGATATAGCCTTTAATACCTCTATGCTTTTAGCAAGTGATAGAGAAAAGCTTAATCTTGCAAATGAAAAATATCAATTAATTTTATTTGCCTATTTTAACGCACCTGCATTTCAAACAGCACAAGGAATAACGCATATAGTGTTAAAATAAAGATTTAAACTATGCAAAATAAAGCCCTATTATCTTCCTCTATCATTTATAGACAATCAAAAAACAACAAAGCTTATTGTGGAAAACATCTTAGTTTGCAACTACCAAACCTTAAAGATACACAAGAACAAAAAGCATTATTAGTCTTTGCTTACAAAGAAATACCAAATTATAACGCCTCTTATCTTATAAGAATTAATGATTATCCACAAATTACCATTGATTGCACTCTAGCAGAAACACTAAGGGCACATACAAACAAAGATGAAATCTCAAGGCTTGG
>NZ_NBIU01000080.1 GCF_003245365.1 Helicobacter valdiviensis | reverse complement strand
TTTAGAATTTGCTATTAAAGCTTGTCCTATTTTATAGGATAATTGGTTTTGGATTCTTGCTTTGGCAGTTCCGTATTCTAAATAAAATACAAGCTTCTCATTATCATTTACAACAGCATATTTTTCCAAAATTCTCTTAAAATTTTCACAATATTGCCTATCAATATACTCTTTAATTTTTTTAGATATTTTAGCCCTACTTACTTTCTCTAAAAATAGAAATCCACCATATTGCTCAACAAAAGAAGTCAATGTTCCATTTTCATACTTTAAAAATATTAGAAAAAATAAAGTCTCTAGTTCATCGGAATTTTTAAAAATACTCTTTTGTTTAACTTCTAAAAAAAATGTATTTCTCTCAAAATACACCTTACTGCAAGCATTAGTTTCTATGGCCATTAAAATTTGTTTAAATTTATGCTCATCTAAAAAACACTCCCTAATTACTACATCTTTAGCTTCTTCAAACATGCCATAGTAAAGCAAACAAAAAATCTTCAATAAAACAAAAATAGAATTTTTTGAATTATTTCGATAACCCTCATCACACCAATACAAATACTCTTCTCGAGATAAAATATTCTTGCCATAAAATAACAATGTTAATATCTCATAAGAGACATATTCACTTGGCATATTATTACATAAACATTCTTTATTAAAGCCGTTTCTAATAATATCCACTATCTGATTATTCGTCAATATATTCCTATATGATATGATATCTTTTCCTGACAAATAAGAAGCTGATATTGAAAATCCACTATAAGGAGCAATAATTTTATCACATTTAGACATTAAAATCATATCAAAAAAAGCTTGCTCATAACGGTCATATATTTTATTTTTTGGATAAAAATCTGAAGAGCTACTAATATCATATTTTTCTTTTAAAAAACTTTGAACACACTCATCCTGAATAAAAAATAAATATTTAGCATTTTTCTGTATATATAAAAATATTGCAACATTGATGGGTAATATTTTTATTACCAAGCCTACTCTGGAATTATATTTCTCCTTCAATATAACATCACCACCTCTCATATGAACTGCTACTGCATATCCTTCTATTTTTTTTCGAGCTTTTTCTACATCTTCAATAATTTGTCTATATTTTGGAGTAAAGCCTATAAAGTCAAGTATATCACTTTTATAAAACAACTCTTTATTAAAATCAAAATTAAACTCTGTTAAAGCTGAATTAAAAAATGGCATCGTAGAGTGAGAGCGAAAATAATCAAATTTTTCTTTATTAGTAAAGTAATCTCTAAATTTACCAACTTGATTACCATTAATATTGTCCAAACAATACTTTTCTATAAAAGATTGGTTAAAAATTTCTTCCTTATCTTCCACTGTATGAAACAAATCATTGTTTCCACCTCTTGAACTCCAAGTAAAACAAAAATCTAAATTCATAGATCTTGATATTCTAATAGCATTAATTATTGCAGCAAACCTCGCCCCAAAACCATCAGTATTCATAGCAATTATTTTTTTCATTTCCATCCTTTAATCTTTATTTCCATTTCCTCAGGAACCTCAAAATATCTTTTCTTCAATGGAAATTCCAAATAAAAGTTCTCTTGAAGATTTGCATGCCACTGCTTAAATGAATCAAAATATTTTCT
>NZ_NBIU01000008.1 GCF_003245365.1 Helicobacter valdiviensis | reverse complement strand
AGTTCTGAAACAGTTTTAATAGCGGGATTAATTTCTCCTTCTTTACCTCCAATAAGAGTAGGATCATTAGAAGCAAAAACTTGAGTGTTAGCATCAAAGGCAAAGACGCGACCTGGGGTTTGCTTAAAGCGTTCTTGCAAAGAACTTACAAGCACATCAATAGCCAAAACGCCTACAAATTTTCCATCCTTGTAAATCGCACTAGAATAGGTAAAAGTAGGCTGTTTAGAAGTGATGTCTATATAAGAATCACTTACATAAATTCCCTCTTTTTTCTTTGCCTCAATAAACCAATCTCTAGTTCTTGCATCATAATCATCTTTAGCACCAAAAACAACAGTATTCACACCTGCTTTATCCGCCTCCATATCATTCACCACAATCTCTCCGCTAGGATGCGCGATATAAACACCTAAATAATCTTTTGAGTCCCTATAAGCCTTTAAAAAAGCTCCTAAGTTTTCTTGCATACCTTCTAAAGTATTGATTTTGTCATAAGGCAGTTGCGATATATATTCTTTTAATTTTTGCAGACTTGCAATATTCTCTTTTTCAAAATCTATGATTGCATTTTGTGCCATTTTCACATAATTAGTTTCTGCTTCCCTAGAAGCTTCAAAAAGGCTTTCTTTAACAAAAACAAATGTAATCACACCCAAAAGCAATAAACAAACAATAGCTATGAAATTAGCAATTAATGAAGCTTTAATTTTTATACTACTCACCCAAATTTCCTTATACTAAAATATTTCCCACCCCCACAACAACAAGCAAGAAAAACTTGCTTATTTAAATCAATCTTGTTGTGAAATTTTAGCTACAAGACTGTTTGCACTTTCTTGGATTTTTTCCATAAAGATTTTAGCTTCATCAGCTAATTCTACACTACTATTAACTTTTTGAATGCTATATTGCGTTTTATCCACCACTTGACTTGTTTCATCTTTAATAGTATTAATTGTCATTGTAATTTCTGTGATTGATTTTGCTGTGCGTTCTGCTAGTTTCCTAACCTCATCTGCTACTACTGCAAACCCTCTTCCATGCTCTCCTGCTCTTGCTGCTTCAATAGCTGCATTTAATGCTAGTAAATTTGTTTGATCTGCAATATCTTTAATGGTTTGAACCACTGAAGTAATCTCTTCGCTTTGGCGATTTAACTGCTCTACTTTTTCTGAACTCTCTTGCATAATAGAAGCAATTTCTTGAATATTTTCTACAGTTTTTTCAATAATATCGCGCCCTTGATTTGTAAGAGCACTATTCTCATTAACACCCTCTGTTACAATTTGCAAGCTTTGCTCTTCTTTTGCTTTTTGAGCTGTAATATCTGTAGCAAATTTAATAACCTTATAAACCTTACCCTCACCATCAAATACGGGATTATAACTAGCTGTTAGCCAAATAATCTTTCCATCTCTATCTACGCGTATAAAAGTTCCTGACACAAATTCCCCGTTTTGAAGCTTTTTCCAAAACTCTCCATACTCGCTAGAATTTGTAAATTCGCTTTGGCAAAAAATTCTATGGTGTTTCCCTTTAATCTCATCTAATGAATACTTAACTGTTTTTAGAAAATTTTCATTAGCCTCCAAAATTGTCCCATCTGGAGTAAAAGAAATAATAGCCATAGACTTATTAGCAGCAGATAAAATATTTTTTAAATCCATTTGCTCATTAATTCTATCTGTAATATCTGAAGCAAACTTAATTACTTTAATTACTTGATGATTATCATCAAATATAGGATTATAATTTGCTTCAAGCCAAACAATATCCCCATTTTTCTTGACACGCTTAAAAAGATGCGAGACAAACTGCCCACTCTGTAAAGTCCTCCAAAAATCTGCATAAGCTTTAGACTCTACAAGCTCTTTTTGACAAAAAATCTCATGGTGTTTTCCCTTAATCTCATTCAGAGTATAGCCAACTGTCTTTAGAAAATTTTCATTTGCATCTAAAATAGTGCCATCTGGAGTAAATTCAATAACTGCCATTGATTTATTAATAGCAATCACCTTACGCTCACTATCTATGAAATGCACCGGAACCTGATTACCTTGCTTTGTAGCACTTTTAGAACCAAACATTAAAAATTCCTCTCTTGTGTTAAATTTATGTATAAGCTTATTTTAACAATAAAAATTTAAAAAAAACATAAAATAAAAATGTTTTACTCATTCATGCCTTAAAGCCTCTATTGGATTAAGGCAAGATGCCTTCCTAGCAGGTAAATAACCAAATAAAATACCGATAAATGCCGAGAAAAAGAAAGCAATTAAGGCAATTGTATAATCAAACAAAAAAGGAATATTGAGTAAATATGTAATACCTAGAGAACCAAAAAATGCTAAAATAATCCCAATAACCCCCCCTAATGAACTAAGAGTTAAAGCTTCTATTAAAAATTGTAATAATACCTCACTCTGCATAGCCCCTATTGCCAGTCTTGTCCCTATTTCTCTTGTTCTTTCTGTAATGGATACAAGCATCACATTCATAATCCCAATCCCTCCAACAATCAAACTCACTCCTGCAATCGCCCCTAAAAATAGCGTTAAATTTGCTGTTGTGCTTTTCATAATCTCTATAATTTGTTTAGTATCCATAATCTCAAAATCATTTTTTTGTCCCTCTCTAATTTTCCTAATATTTTGCAAAGATTGTGTAGCAACCTGTGTAGCATAAGTGGAATCCACACCATCTTTTAAAGAAACCATAAGACGACCAATATTATAAAGCGAATCGCTTTTTGAAATACTTCTTTGGTAAGCTTTTAAAGGCATTAAAATCACATCATCTTGATCATTTCCCATAGCACCCTGCCCTTTTGTTTCTAACACACCTATCACATCACATACTATGGAACTTAGTCTAATCCTAGAGCCCAAAGGAGAAGAATTCAAGCCAAAAAGATTCTTAGAAACACTTTTTCCTATAATGCAAACATTGCTCCCTGCCCTATACTCCTCTTTATTAAAAGCCCTACCTAAAGCTAATTTCCAATCTGTTGCTATAAAATAATCTGCATCTATGCCTTGAATTTGTGTTTGGGTGTTATTTTGACGGAATTGTGCCAAAACTGCACTTGTGCTAATGGGAGCTACTGCTTTTACTAAATTTCCCATTTGGAGCTTCAAAGAACTTGCATCTTGCAACATAAATTGCTTTCTTGCTCCTCCCCCTGCACTTTGATCGCGTGCTGGAAAAATTAGCAAAATATTACTCCCCAAACTACTCATTTGCTTAGTAATTACTTGTGTAGTGCCATTCCCTAAAGTAATCATAATAATCACAGCCCCTACACCAATAATCACACCAAGCATTGTTAAAATCGCCCTAATAAAATTCCTTCTAATTTGCCTAAAAGCCAAGAAAAAAGCATTCAAAATCATAACTTTTCCTTAGTATCTGATTTCACATTACCATCTAAAAATACTATTTCCCTTTTAGCATATTTTGCCATCTCACTTTCATGGGTTACCATTAAAATAGTAATTTTACTCTCTTTATTTAAATTGCTTAAAATCTCCATAATCTCTATACTTCTTTTAGTATCTAAGTTTCCTGTTGGCTCATCTGCTAATAAAAAAAGTGGCTTAGAGGCAATCGCTCTAGCAATAGCTACCCTTTGTTGCTGTCCTCCACTAAGCTCATTGGAGCTATGGTTATACCATTTCTCCAAACCTACCATTTCTAAAGCCTCCATAGATAATCGCATTCTTTCTTTTTTGGGAACTTGACGGTAAAGCAAAGGAAGCTCTACATTTTCCAATGCTGTTGTTCTAGGCAATAAATTAAATCCTTGAAAAATAAAGCCAATATAATGGCGTCTAAGCAATGCCTTTTGTTTAAGATTAAGCAAACTTACATTCACTCCACAAAAATCATAAATACCACTACTAGGACTATCAAGACAACCCAAAATATTTGCCATTGTAGATTTACCGCTCCCACTAGGCCCCATAAGTGCGACAAACTCACCCTCATCTATTTGCAAATTCACCCCTTTTAATGCTTCAAAAGCATTAGGAGCTTTACCATAGATTTTATGGATATTAATAAGCTGGATAAAACTCATAAACTCTGTCCAGTAACTACAAGCATTTGCTCTTTTAACTCCTCACTGCTAACTTGCGTAAATTCTCCGTTACTAATTCCTACCTCTACGCTAATTTGGCGTATATTATCTTTTTCTAAAACCCACACGGACGAATTAACATTTTTTTGCAAATTAGGTTGCTTTGTTCTTGGACGCTTAAAAAAGCTAAAACTTGCACCTTTTTTTTCTGTTTGTGTGGTTTTTGGCGTATAATAAAGTGCGCTTGTAGGCACTAAAAGCACATCTTTAGCACTTGCTACTTCAATATCTGCTGTTGCACTCATACCTGGACGCAAAAGAAGATCTTTATTATCTACATATATTCTTGTTTCATAACTTACAATAGAACTTGTGCTAGAACTTGTGCTTGTGCTAGAAGTGGTGCTACTAGAAGAATTTGATCCAAAATTAACTCTATCCACCACTGCACTAAAAGTTTTATTAGGATAAGAATCTACGCTAAAGCTTACCTTTTGCCCTTCTTTTACTTTTCCAATATCTGCTTCACTAATGCTAGCATTAAGCTCCATTTCTTCTAAACTCTCTGCAACAATAAAAAACTCTGGAGCTTGAAAAGAAGCAGCCACACTTTGCCCAACATCAATAGAACGCTTTAAAATCACACCATCAATAGGGGTTGTGATTTTAGAATTTCGCAAATCCACTTCTGTAGAAGCTATGGAAGTTTCAATCTCTTTAATAGAGGCTTTTTTTAGCTCCACATCGCTTAAAGCAGCATTATATTCACTTTTTGTGCTCTCAAGCTCTAAAATAGATGGAGTTTTGCCTCCTGTTTTTTCATAAAGATTTTTGTATTGCTCATATTTCCATTTTTTTTCATTTAAAGTTACTTGTGAGCTTTTTAACTGGGCTTTTGCACTCCCTAGCTGTGCTTGGAATTTATATAAATTTTGCTCAATGCTCTCACTATCAATTTGTGCTAAAACTTGCCCTTTTTTTACCCTATCATTCACATCTACAAAAACTTCTAAAACTATCCCTGAAATTACCGAACCAATAGCAATTTCATTAGTAGGTGAAAGAGTTCCATTAGCAGAAATAGTGCTTGTAATATTGCCCCTTGTTACTGACTGTGTTTGATAGATAATGGGAGGTTCTTTAGTTTTAAAATAATAAATCACACCAAAAATTACTAAAAAAATAAATAAAACAATCCCCCAAATTGCAAAAATTTTTTTATAATTTTTCTTAGGGTTAAGATTTTTTAGAATTTCTTGTGTGCTTATCATTTTTACTCCTTAGCAATATAAAGATTTCCACCCATTGCTTTAAACAAGCCAATAAGTGCTTGAATTTGTGAATTCTGTGAAGTATTGAGGCTTTTTTTAGAATTATTATAAGAAGCATAATTTTCTTGGAATTCTAACTCATCAATAAGTCCAATACTTCTACGATTAAGCGAAAAGGTAAAATATTCTTTTGCATTATTAAGACGGATTTTATTATTTTGCATTTGAAGTTGCATATTTTTTAAATTAAAAAGTGCATTTTCAATTTCAAAAAAAGCTGTATCTAAAGTCTTTTGTAAATTAAGATAAGTTTCTTTTAAAATCGCATCTTGCAAAAAATAATTTTGTGTTAGCTGTGTTCTATTTAATAAAGGTGCACTAAGCGAACTTGCAAGATTCCAAGCAACATTTTGGCTTCCTTGTAAAATTTCACTCACATTTCCACTTAAAGAAAGTATGGGAAAAAGGGAGCTAAAAGCAGATTGCTTGGTATAAATTTGCGAATGCAAAAGAAAAATATTAGCACGGATATCAGGGCGAGACAATATTGCATTAGAAGGTATTTTTTCATAAGAAAATGCAAATTCTTCCTTAAAGTTAAATTCTTTTTCAAAGCTAAGTGGTAGAGTTTTTAAATTTAAAAGCACCAAAAGAGCATTTTTGGTTTCTTCAAACTGCATTTTTAAAGCTTCTAGTGTATTTTGCTCATTGGTTAATAAATCCTGCTTAGTAAAAACTTCCGTGCTATCTAACAAACCATTTTCTACTTTAAGGCGTGTTAGTTCTAAAACTTGCATATAATGCATAATATTTTCTTGTGTAAGTTTAATATTTAATGCATATTCTTGTAGATTAAAATACATGCTTGTAATATCACTAAGCAAAGTAATTTGTGTAGCTTTAAAGTCTTCTATGCTTTTTTGATAAAGAGATTCTTTAGAATTACTTGCTGCCCTGTTTTTACCAAAAATATCTAGCTCCCATGAGAGATTTGCCCCCACTTGCGAAGTAAAATTATAATTTGTATTATTTTTAGAACCTGATATTGTTCCATCTACTTTTGGAAAAAGCTCACTAAAAGCCATTTTTAAAGAGCTTTGTGCCTGTAAAATCCTACTTTGCATAATTGCCAAATCTAAATTATTGGCAATTCCTATTGCATAAAGATTGCTTAAATTTTCATCTTGCAAAATAATTTCTAACTGTTCTTTAGGTGTAGCAAGAGTGCTAAAATCTGCAATAGGTATTAACTTTTGATTATTAAAGTCTATGGGTAAATTTTGCACCAATTCCTTATTTTGTGGAATTTTCGCACAACCTACCAAAAAAAATAAAATAAAAACTATCCATCTTATAACCAAGACAATCCTTAATTCCATTTAACTAATACCATTATAATATAAATTTGTGAAGCTAGCATAAAAAGAACTTTATTTTCTTCTATTTTTGCTTAACAAAAATGCAAAAATTATTTTATTTAGAATAAAACAAATTAATGCTAGAATACAGCAAATTATCAATTTTCATGCAAAAATTAAGGAATGCAAATGGAGCGACCAGCAATTAACAAACAAGCAGTAGCAAAGTTTTTTGAAGAATGCAAGGCAAATGAAGTAGAATTTATAGACTTTAGATTTACAGATATTAAAGGGGTTTGGCATCATCTCTCCTTTAGTGCAAGCAGTATAGATGAAAGTAGTTTTGAAGGGATTCCTTTTGATGGAAGTTCCATTCACGCATGGCAACCAGTAAATAAATCTGATATGATTTTAATCCCAGATCCAGTAAGATATTTCATAGATCCCTTCACAGCAGATACTACAATGGTAGTATTCTGTGATGTTTGGGATATTTATAAAAATGAACCTTATGAAAAATGCCCTAGAAGCATAGTTAAAAAGGCTATGCAACATCTAAAAGACACTGGGATTGGAGATGTAGCTTATTTTGGTCCTGAGAATGAGTTTTTTGTTTTTGATTCTATTAAAATGAAAGATTCTGTAAACTGTCAATATTATGAGATTGACACAGAAGAAGGCGAATGGAATAGGACAAAAGAGTATGAGGGAGTCAATCTTGGACATAGACCAGGGCTTAAGGGTGGATATTTCCCAGTAGCACCCGTTGATAGCATGGTTGATATTAGAGCAGAAATGGTAAAAGTGCTAAACCAAGTTGGATTAGAAACTTTTGTAGTCCATCATGAAGTAGCACAAGGTCAAGGCGAAATTGGTATTAAATTTGGCGATATGCTTGAAGCTGCTGATAATGTCCAAAAACTAAAATATGTAGTAAAAATGGTAGCTCACCTAAATGGCAAAACTGCTACCTTTATGCCAAAACCCCTCTATAATGATAATGGAAGCGGAATGCATACACATATTAGCATTTGGAAAGAGGGCAAAAATCTTTTTGCAGGTGATTCTTATGAAGGAATGAGTGAGCTATCTTTACATTTCTTAGGCGGTGTATTAAAACACGCTAGAGGATTAGCCGCTTTTACAAACGCTTCTACAAACTCTTATAAAAGACTAATTCCAGGTTTTGAAGCACCAAGCATTCTTACATATTCTGCACAAAATAGAAGTGCAAGTATCAGAATCCCATACAACAGTGGCGAAAAAGCAAAAAGAATGGAATTTAGATTTCCAGATAGTTCAGCAAATCCTTATCTAGCATTCTCAGCACTACTTATGGCAGGACTTGATGGGATTAAAAACAAAACAAATCCAGGTGAGCCTATGGAAATGAATCTTTTTGAGTTACACTTAGATGAAATAAGGGAAAAAGGTATAAAACAACTTCCACATACTTTGCGTCACGCAGTAGAAGAAATGCTTCTTGATAGAACTTATTTAAAAGAAGGGAATGTATTTTCAGAAGAATTTATCCAAACATATAAAGCTTATAAATTTGAAACAGAAATTTGGCCTTGGGAAGCACGCCCACATCCATTTGAGTTTTTAACAACTTATAGTTGCTAAAATGGATAAAATCCTTTTAGTAGCATTAGGGGGTGCAATCGGTGCAAGTTTGCGCTTCCTTATAAGTGCCCTTTTATTACACTCTTTTCTTATTAAATTCAATCCTCTACATATATTATTCACACCCACAATGCTTATTAATATCTTAGGTTGCTTATGTATGGGTTTTTTGTTTTTTTATCTTAAAGATGGAGAAAATTTAAAGCTATTTTTAGTTATAGGAGTTTTAGGAGGTTTTACTACTTTTTCTTCTTTTGGAATGGAATTTTTTATTTTAATTCTTAATCAAAAAGCTACATTTGCAATTCTTTATGTTCTTTTGACAAATATTTTAGGATTATCTGCAGTATTTTTGGGAAGTTTTATAGCTAGATTAGTAGAATAGAAAACTATTCTACTACTGGAGTATGTGAGCTTCTTTTGTCTTCACCAATATCATCTCTAAAGGCTTGACCATCTACAACAGCATCCCATACAATACAGCCCTCTGTTGGACAAGCATCCGCACAGGCTGGAGCATCATTATGTCCTACACATTCTACACATTTATCATTATATACAAAATATGCACCATCGTTGTTTGGGCTATCATCATCATCAACAATCGCCTCTACAGGACATTCATCAATGCAAGCACCACATGCAATACAAATATCAGTAATTTTAACAGACATAGTTTCTCCTTAAAATTTTGAAATAACTCTTAAGTATATAGAAAGGTTAGTAAAACAAAGCTTTAAAATAAAATTTTTGCAAAAACTTTATCGCTTTTTCTACAAAATTCTTAGCCAAAAAGAAAATAATTCATTTTTTACACAATCCTTTAAGTAGAATTTTCATATAATTAAAAAATTTTTTCACAATTTTTATTAATAAAAGGAAAACTATGTATAAAATCATCGCATCTTGCTTTTTGGCATTTCTTGCTATATTTGGATTAAGTGCTTGTAATAATGACAACAAACTTACAATGGCAACAGCAGCAGAGTTTCCACCTTTTGAATACAAAGAAGGAGAGGCTTTTAAGGGGATAGATATTGAGATTGCTCAAGAAATCGCTAAAAGACTTGGAAAAACTCTTGAAATTAAAGATATGGAATTTGATTCTGTAGTTAGTGCTATAAGCAGTGGAAATGCAGACTTTGGAGCAAGCGGACTAACCATTAATGAAAATAGATCTAAAGTGATTAATTTTTCTAACTCTTATTATAATGCTGCTCAAGTAGTAATTATTAAAGAAGATAATGAAAAACTAAAAGCAGTAGGAAAAGATGCTAAAGCACTTTTTGAAGCAATTGATGCGCAAAAAGGCATTAAAATAGGCGTTGCAACTGGGACAACAGGTTCTTTTTATGCAAACGGCGATAAAGATTGGGGCTTTATAGGATTTAAAAATGCAGAAGTCAAAAACTTTGTAAATGGATCTTTGGCTGTAAGTGCTTTAATGAATAATCAAGTAGAAATTGTAATCTTAGATGAAGCACCTGCTAATATTTTATCCAAAGCAAATGCAGGAACACAAGTTTTAGAAGCTTTTCTCACTGAAGAAAAATATGGAATAGGTGTAAATAAAAACAATACTGCTCTTTTAGAAGATATCAATAAAGCTCTAGATTCTATGAAGCAAGATGGCACACTAGATACAATTATTAAAAAGTATTTTTAGGAAAAGATTTTGGGAGAAAAGTTAGAGATTTTTTATAACCAACTCATTACCAAAGGCGGTTATAATCTAGTCTTAGAGGGCATATTAGTTACACTTCTTTTAGCAATTTTAGGATTGCTTATAGGAGTTGTGATTGGAACTTTAGTAGCAATTTTAAATGCTAAAGAAGAAAAAAATACATTTGAAAAAGCCTTGGTTTTTATCTGCAAACTTTATGTAGGCTTTTTTAGAGGCACCCCCATTGTGGTGCAACTTTTATTTTTATATTTTGTGATTTTACCACTTTTAGGACTTGCAGGTTCAAGTGCCTTAATTGTAGCGGTTTGTATTTTTGGGCTTAATAGCGGTGCGTATGTTAGCGAGATTATGAGAAGCGGGATCTTAAGTGTAGATAATGGACAAAATGAAGCAGCAAGAGCTTTAGGGCTAAATTCTAAGCAAAGTATGCGTTTTGTTGTGTTTCCACAAGCACTTAAAAACGCGCTTCCAAACTTAGGCAATGAATTTATCACACTTTTAAAAGAAACTTCAGTTGCAAACTATGTAACCGTGCATGATTTAACCTATGCGTTTAGAACTATAGGAAGTGCTAGTTATGAATATATGGTGCCCTATTTCTTCTTAGCACTTTGCTATTTAATTCTTGTGCTTATAGCTAGTTATTTTGTAAAAATTTTAGAAGGGAAACTGCGTAAAAGTGATAAACATTAAAAATCTAGTTAAAAAATTTAATGGAAAAGTCGTTTTAAACTCTATTAATGCGGAATTTAAAAAGGGAGAAAAAGTTGTCATCATAGGACCTAGTGGCAGTGGAAAAAGCACATTTCTAAGATGTCTTAACCTCCTAGAAAAGCCTGATGGTGGAGAAATTTGGCTAGATGGCAAACGCATTTCAAATCTAAGCTTAGAACTCTACCCAAGCCTTCAAGGCTTAAATGGTAGTGCCTTAAAAAAAGAAATCCAAAAACTAGATAAAAGAGATCTTATAGATATTAATGAAGCTAGAAGTAGAATGGGAATGGTATTCCAACATTTCAATCTTTTTAACAATCTAAATGTTTTAGAAAACATCACCCTAGCTCCTATCAAACTTAAAAAAGCTACTCCCAAAGAAGCCCTAGAAATCGCTGAAGCACTTTTAGATAAAATAGGACTTTATGATAAAAAAAACGAATACCCCTCACGCCTAAGTGGCGGACAAAAACAAAGAATTGCCATTGCAAGGGCTTTAGCAATGAAGCCTGAAGTTATGCTATATGATGAGCCCACAAGTGCATTAGATCCTGAAATGGTGGGGGGAGTTTTAGAGCTAATGAAAAGCTTAGCAATGGAGGGAATGAGTATGATTTGCGTAACGCATGAAATGGGATTTGCTAAAGAAGTAGCTACTAGAGTGCTTTTTATGGAGGGTGGAAATATCCTAGAAGATGAAGAACCTAAAGCTTTTTTTGAAAATCCAAAAAGTGAGAGATTAAAATACTTTTTAAGTCATATTAGGCATTAATTTTGCAAATTCTTTATTAAAATATTTTGCAAAATTTCTAGATTTGCTACCATTTTATCTGCTTTAATATTTAGAAATAAATCCCACTTTATACATATGCAGTTTTACTTTTTATGGTATTTGGTTACTCTTTTGGATTGCCACACTCCGCTACGCTCGGTTCTGACGCGTTGGGCTGGATTGCGTTTGCCATTACAATGGTGCGTTAAATTACCCACAATATCAAATAATTTACATTAAAAGGCTTTAATGTTAAACTTCATACAATAAAATTTATTGGGAAGATTGGGACAGCCTTGTTTATCAAGGCTAGGATTCCCACTCTCCTTGAAGTAAATTTTATTATATAAAAGTGGTTTGTGTTAATTATGGACTGCTCCAAGCTAAAGGGATTTGCAATGACTAAGAGAGATTCTTTAGCTATCACCCTAACAAAATTAAGAATATTTTTAACACTTTTAGAAAATAGATACTTTAATTTACACTTATGAAAGATTTAGATTATAGGCTTTTGTGTAAGATATATCAGCCTTATATTGTATAAATTATTGCCAAATTTATCTTGATTTTTTGCTATCTTGTTGTATTGTAATTTATCATACTATAAAAGCTCAATTAATGAAAAATTGCAATTTTATCCCTATTGATTTAAAACTTATAAAAGAAAAGAACATTTTAGATCTTTCAATAAAAATCCTTGCATATTTTATCTAAGTATAGAACTTGAAATGCAAAATCTATCAATTTAAAATCAAAAGGGATATAGCTTTTAAATCTTATTCTTTATACCATTCCTAAGAGTGTAAATAGTAAGCTAAAATTTAGATTAGATTATAAAGGCTAGTATTACACAAGTTATACGTTTTTTCATAAAAGTAGCAAAATTTTTAGTTCTCTTTGGAGTGAGTATCATAAAATTTTATAAATTTAATGAAAATATACAAAAAGATAAGATGGAGTTTGAAGAGAATCTAAACTATCGCCCAAAAGCAATAAATATGCTAAATGTATTTTGTATCATCTATTGGTTTTAAGGATTTTATTTTACAAATCAATAGAAGTGGTTTGTGTGCCAATCTTTACTCTATTTAAAATACAAGATAAATTTTTGTTAGACATTAATATTAATCATGCTATTTGCAATGGCTATCATATAGCAAAATTTATAAAATCTTTGCAAGAAAACATCAATACTTTAAAAACTCTAAAGCCAATCTTTAAAAAATCTTTTTATACCCACAAAATCCTATAAATTCTTTTTACTACTATCTTATTTGATACTCTTTAAAATCATCAAGTTCTGCACCGCTAAAACAATATTGCAATATTCTATATTTAAAAATTCTTCTTATATAAATTTTTATTTTATTTTTAATCCATAACACTCTATAATTAGATTTTAATTTTACCTTTGGAAATTATTATGATTTACCCGCCTACACTCATCTATCCAAGCCCCCTTTTGCCAAAACCTCCTTGTAGCTTTAAACCTTATGGCATACGCATTCCCAAGCTTGATTTACAAACAAATGTTACCCCAAAAGCCATTGTAATTTTTGTAGGAGGATTTTGCGATACGATTATGCGAGCCGTTTTTGATAGCTTTTTAGAATTCAATAATCCAGACTGCATTAAACTCTATGCAAGTTTTAATTCTTTAGAGCTTTTTACCTCATGGCTACCACAACTAACTACTTTAAATCTACCTATATTTGTAATTTCTCATTCATGGGGAGCTAACAATTTCTACCACGCCCTAAAAGCTCTAAATGATAAACAAGCTTTAAATAACAACGCTTTAGAACTTCTTATTACACTTGATCCTGTTGGCTATAAAACCCCAAATCTTAGACCAAATTCCATAAAACTATGGGAAAATATCTACATTACAAACAAAACCCATTATCTTTGTAGGCAAAATATTATGGCACTCATCGGACATTCTTGGAATGCATGTAATTTTGCTGATAATAATCTAATGCTTAGCAAACCAAACCACCATGCAAGCATTAAAGAAATGCTAGAAATCTCTAGCTTTAATGAGAAGCTAAACAAAATTTTATATTAACATTTTTTGGATATTTGCAATGCAAGCTTTTAGTTTGCCCTCATCAATCCTCTCAAAATTCTTGCTTTTTATATCTTCTTCCTTAATGACAAACAATACCATAGAAGTAATCTTGCCAAATAAAATTTGCTTTAAATCATCATTATACTGCACTCTTTGCTTTGTCTCATTACTAAATCCATAATGCCCACCTCCATGATATTCTATCACACATACAGGCTTTCCCCTTGCCAAACCTTTTTTGTGTGTAATGAGAAAATCACAATAAAAATCCCCAAAACCTTTCCAAGCCTCACTTTTTGCACTTAAAAATGCCTTATAAGAAACTTGAGGACTAACCATATATTCCTCTTTAAATACATTGCATAGCTCATAATAAATAATATACTCATCTTTATTCATTAATTTTTTTGGTTTTATTGTGTCACTACTTATATACTCTAATCGCTCACTAAACTTATATTCTGGCTTTGCTCGTTGCTGTTGCTCTTTTTGTTCTTTTTGCTCCCAATATTCCCTGCTCCTTTGCCTTTTTTGTTCATATGAGTGTCTTTCTAAAAGGCGTGCCACCTTATAAACCACAAAACAACACACACATAAAATAACGATTCCCACAATTTCTTTTTCCATTTTTAAGCCTTTGAAACTTTTATAGCTTTTTCTTTTCTTGCATCATCTTTTTTGTATGCTCTAGTCGCTCACGCAAAATTTTTTCTTGCATTTGCCTTTTAGCTTGTGCTTGTGCTTCTTGCTCTGCTAAGTGTTTTTGTGCTTTATGCCTTTCTTTTTCCTCTTTCATCTTTTTTGCAAAACGCACCATTTTATACACAAAAAATGCACCTATACATACAACAATAGCAATTTCCATATTCTCTCCATTTATAAAATTTCTTTTTCTAATGCGCTTAAAATCTTATCGGCTTCTTTTTGATTATCTCTTAGTGATTTTAGAATCTCGCCCACTTCACGCAAAGTTTTCTCTTCCTTTACATTGGGATTTTTAGCACTTAGATCATAGTTTCTAGCTCTTAAGCTTTCAAGGCTCACTAGATAAGAGCAAGGAGTGATTTTTCTCTCCTTATAGCATTCTAAAAATTCCTTAAAATGCGTATATTCTAAAGGCTTATTTTTGGTGAGTTTATAAGGTGGGATAAGTTCATAATAATACACGCTAGAATCCTCCCCATCACAAATACACCTAAGCCCTTTGGAGAAAAATAGCACATTAGTCTTTACCGCACTATAGGGCAAAAACACTCCACTAGGCAGACTTAGCACGCATTCTAAATTATAATTCTCTACTAAATCTTGCTTCACACTCACAAAAGCATTGGAATTTTGAAACAGCACGCCTTCAGGCACAATAATCGCACATCTACCATTATTCTTTAGTGATTTTAAAATATGTTGTAAAAATAGAAGCTCCGTGGCATTTGAAGCCACTAAAAAATTATTTTGAATCTGCTCTTTTTCCTTACCTCCAAAGGGCGGATTTGCAAGGATTACTTCATATTTTTCACTTTCTGTTATATCTGTGATTTTCTTACTTAGCGTATTTGTCTTTATGATATTTGGGGATTTTATCTCATGCAAAATCATATTCATAACGCCCATAGCATAGCTTAGTGGCGTCTTTTCTTTTCCAAAGAGTGCATCTTTTTGCAAAAACTCTAGCTCGCTTGCACTTAAATTTGCTTTTTTCTTTGTATCCCTATCTTCGTATAAAATATGCAAAAAGCTCTCCACCAAAAAGCCACAACTCCCACATGCAGGATCATAGATTCTCTCTTTTACTTTAGGATCTATCACTTCTACCATAGCTTTAATCAATGCTCTTGGCGTGTAAAACTCCCCACTATTTCCCCCATCGCTCCCCATATCTTTAAGCAACTTTTCATACACATCACCTAGCGCAAACACATCACTTTCTTTATTAAAGCTTAGCTCATCTACGAGGTTTATTACTTCCCTTAGCGTGTGTCCGTTTGCCACTCTATTATCAATAAACTCAAAAATCCCGCCAATTTTATACTCTATGCTTTTAAAGTCCTCATTATTCTTAAAGCTTTTTAGATAGGGAAAAAGCTCGTTGTTCACAAAGCTAAGCAGATCACTGCCACTTAGTGCATTTTTCACATCTAGTTTGCCATCTCTCTTAGGTGCTGCCCATACTTTCCAGCTAAACTTAGAATCCAAAATACTTTTATAAGGCTTAGCCTCAAGCATAGAGATAGCCTCAAGCTCGCTTTCATAATCACTTAAAAATTTTAAAAACAATATCCAGCTAATCTGCTCACTATAGTGCATAGCACCGCTTATACCATCATCGCGTCTTAGTATGTCTGTGATTTTATCAATTTTGCTTTGCATTTAAAAAATTCCTTTCCTAAAAAGTCTTAAAAGTTCTCTATTTACATAATAATGATTTCTGCCTATTTTAATACATTCTAATATCTTTAAATTTTCGCAAGTTTTGAGGTATTTTGAAGCACTTTGCCTAGAAACACCCAATATTTGTGTTAAAAAATCTATCTTAGTATAAGGGTGAGTAAATAAAATTTCCACAAAATCTTTGCTATAAAAATTCGTTTTATTTTGCAATATTTCACCCACATCAAACATCATTTTTTCTATTATAGTAATAGTTTCAATCGTTTTTATAGCTGTCTGCTCTATACCCTTTAATATGTATTCTATCCATTCTATAATCGCTCCCTCATCACGCACTTTTTGCAAAAGCCTATAATATTCTTCTTTGTTTTTTACAATATAAGCACTTAAATACAAAATAGGTGCGTCCAAAAGTTCTTTATATACTAAATAAAGTATGTTGATAATCCTGCCTGTTCTGCCATTTCCATCATAAAATGGATGAATGCTTTCAAATTGATAATGGATAATTGCCATTTTCACCAAAACATCAAGCTCATCTAAACTATCATCATTAATATATTGCTCTAGATTACTCATAAGCTCTTGTATATCCCTTGGATTTTGTGGGGGTATATGCTTGATTTCTCCTGTGATAGGGTTTTTAAGCATTGTCCCACTTTGCTTTCTAAAACCTGCATTATTCCCCTCTAGTGTTTTTTGGATTTCTAAAATATGAGAATTACGCAATAATTTTTCCCTTTTTAAAAGCTCATAACCCTTTTTTAAAGCATTGCTATAATCTTTTACTTCTTTTGCTGCTCTTGTGAGTTTGCTTTCATCAATTTGGGATAAAAAGAGTTCATCATGTGTTGTGATGATGTTTTCTATCTCACTTGAATCTTTTGCTTCTTGCAAGATTAAAGCATTGATTAAAATATTTGGATTTGGGATAATTTTGCTTAGTCCATTTAGCTCTGCTAATTTTCTTGTAGCTTTAATGATGAGATTATAAATATGCGTATTTAACTCTATATTTAGCGGGAGTTTTGGCGGTATAAATTCTTTCATAATTTTTCCATATGTTAAAATTTCTAAAATTTTTTAACATTATAAAAGAATATGTTAAAAAAATCAAAAATTTTTAACATATCCAGCTTTTATGTTGAATTTTGGTAGATTTTTTAACATTATAACTTTCCACTAAAAGCCTCTTCTAGCAAGGATTTTTTAAGCTCTTCATAGTCTTTTAGTTGAGTGCTATAAAGCTCTTTTAGCTTTTTTATCTTAGCAAAGATAGAATCTAAATAATTTGCGATTTGCTCTTGTTCTTTTATATCCTTTGGGAGTGGGATTTGAATTTGTTTTAATTTATCTGTATTTATCCCGCTCTGTCCAATCCATTTATGGCATATTCTTTCAAAATATTTATTTTTCAACAATAAAACAAAATAAAACACAACTAGCTTTGAGTTATATTGATTAAATAACTTAATTTTTGTTATATGATTGCTAAAAGCATAATTGTAATTTTGTGTAACCAGTGCTGTTTTACCAACTAATTCTGTGCTGTTAGTATTATTAAATAAAATATCACCTTCTTCAATAAATGATTGTTGCTCTTTGATAAGTTCTTTTTTAACCTTCACTAAAGTATCAAAATTCAAACTGCCATCCGTTGCTATATTGTGTGTTCTTAAATGTATATATCCGTTTGGCATTTCATTGCTTTTATTAATAGCAAAACCGCTTTGAATTACACTTGCAATCTCACCTAAGCTTTTCCATTCCCAATTTTGTGGGATTTCAAAGGGTATTTTATTCTCTTGTATATTATTGTCTTTTTTATCGCAAAAAATCTTTTCCTCACCCCGCTCTAGAGTAAGGGGGATACTCCCCCTTAGAACCCCCGATTGCAGAAAAGCACTTTGCTTTTTTGCATTTTGGGGGGAGAGCCTCGCTGTATCCGCTTCTAGCTTCAAAAGAGCGGTGGCACTACTGCCACCTTTTTTCTCTTTTTTCGCACCACGAAGCGGGCGAGATTTAAGCGGTTGCGCATCGTGTGATTGATTAATTTTAGATACTTTGGCTATCGCCTCAGAATGACAATGAGAAATAGAATCTTTAGAATAAGGAGCGGTATATTTCAAAGGATTAAATGCCTTATCTAGCACACTTTGTGAAAGCTCCTCTAAGTATAAAAGATTTGCTTTTACTAGCTCTATGCTTTTATCAATACTAGCAAATGCAGAATCTAGAATCTTTACAATTCTTCTCTGCTCTTTTAGTGGCGGCAGTGGGATTTGCATATTATGTATTTGCTCTGTGCTTAAGTTTGGCTGTGCAGCACCAAAAGCCCTTGCAAGATTTTGCTCACTATTACAATATAAAAACCAAAAAATATACTTTCTTAAAATATCATTATTGATTCTTAATAAACCAACTCTTTGATTTAAATAAGCTTTCTCATTTAAGCTATATAATCCTATTTTACCAGTAGTAGCTCCACTCATAGCTATTAATATATCGTTTTTTTGTATCAAATAATCATCTAAATTATTTTTATAATTACTTGGATTACAAAAAACCAAATCATTTAAAACAATACTTTCATTTTGTATGTTTTTAATTCTTATAATGGGAATTCCCATATCACAAAATAAATTACTTTTAAATGCAAAACCATTTCTTAATTGAACAATATCGCCAAGCTTTTTAACTTCCCAACCCTGCGGTAAATTTGTCATTTTATTTTTCATGATCATATAGACTATAGTCATAATCAACACATACAAGATAAAAGGTGCTATTTTTTCTATACCCACAAGCTCTATATTCTTTAAAACGAAAAATATACATTGTTTTTTGATTTAATACATTAAAGGTTGTAGATATGTGTTGTTTTAGATTGCGTATGTTTTCAACTTTGAGAATCTCAAGTCCATAATTCATATCGCGTCTTAAATTATTAACTTCTTGCCAAGTTTTTTTACATAGATAATCAAAAAGCTTTAGCAATTCAGTATTATAATGCTTTTGATTTAATTCACTATATTTATCATGTTTACAAGTTAAGCATAATCCATATGTATTGCAATCGACATTCTTTTGAAAAGAAACTAATATAAAATCACTATCTGTTTCTACAATTTTTTTGGGATTAGTAAGACTTGAATCGGTATTTTTAATTTTCTTCTTCATCATCATCTTTTATATAGTTTTTGAAATATTTTTTTATTTTCTCTTTGGATATAATATTTTTTTCATCATTCATTTTATTTTTTTCATCATAGGTTTCAAGCCAAGGCGACTCATTATGTGTTTTTTCTCTGAGTTTCCAAGCAGAATATTGACCCATTAGCTCATAAACCTCATTAATAGTTTCTTTTTGCTCTGGAGATATATTCTTTAATTCCTGTTTATTAAGAATATTTTCTTTACTGGCAGGTATAGTATTGCCATTAAGGTTTTTAAAATGATCATAAACTTCTTTCACTACTGGTCCATGTTCCCAAGCCCTAATTTCTTCATCAAATAGTGGTTTATTGTAAAGAGCCGAATAGTATCCTTGTGAATAATACAACAACTTTTGTAGTTTTAATTTTGATAAGCTATTGCTTTCATCATCACTATTTTTTTGTTCATTTATAGCAATGAGATATTTTGCTACATCTATCGCTTTCATAATATTTCCCTTGTCTCACATTATGTTATTCTCTGTAATAGCTTGAATCTTAGCAAACTAATTATTAATTTTTTATTTACCTCTCATATATCTCTGTAATTCCTCTATACTACTTCTTAACATAGGGATTCCACCAAAGTCCTCTGCTATCTCATGTGCCTTGCCAAGTGAGCTAAACTCTAACAGGGAGTTAATATTATTGAAATTTGTAATTTTCCACCCCTGCGGCAAATTTGTCATTATGTTATTTTGCGTTTTTTAACTCTAAGAATTTATTTGCAAGCTTATCCATAAAAGTATATGAGCTTGTGTAATTATTGTTTTCAGCTTCTTTATTTGCTTTTTGGGCATTCTCGATAGCTGTGTCAAGATTTTTCCTTATAGTGTCTGTAAAATTATAATTTTTGGTATAATTTTTCATATATTTTTTTAAACATACATTGATTAATTCATTGCAAGGACTATTTGTGCCAAATATTTTTGTGGTGTATGTAAAATGCAAAAGTATCCAAAATTCAAAACAAGGATTTGAGATAATTACTTCAAAATTACATTGTTCACATTTTTCCCTTGCTTCATTAAAATTTGAATGTGTATCTTTGTCAAATACACAATAAACTTTATCATAAGAACAATCTTTATTTTTTTCTTCGGCAAACTCTACTATTTGCGAAGGGTCTGAATTTTTACTTGAGACGATATTTATACTTACATTGCTTAATCTAAAGAAATCCTTTAATTGATTTAAATATTTTTTTTCTGTTTTTTCACCCTCACACACGATGAGTATAACTTCATTTGTTTGCCGTGTTGGTTGTCTATTTCTTAAGCTTGTATTTCTTTTTTTATGTAAATCATCAGTGCCCATTATCATGTCCCATAGATGATAATATTTCTTTAAAATAAGGCAAAGCACCAAAACGCCCTAAAAGATAATCATTTTCTAAATTTGTTTTATCTTCTTTCTCTTCAAAATCACTCAAAGGATAAAGCTTAGTAGCTTTATTTTGCTTCTCACAAAACCAAATTTGATCTCTTCTGAAAATGTTTTGATTAAGTATTGAAGTTTCATGAGTAGCAAAAATGAGTTGTGCATTATTGTTGTTTAAATCTTTGTTATGAAAAAGATTTACTAAAAATTTTGTCATTAGAGGGTGCATATGTGTATGCAACTCATCAACTACGACAGTATATCCATTTTTTAAAGCGTCTATCCAAGGTCCAATTAGGTTGAAAAACTTTTTTGTTCCTTGCGATTCTGAAGTTTCCATATCAAAAGTTACTAGCTTGCCCTGCTGATTTGTATGAATAGTGTATATGTTTGTTTGTGTCAGCTTCACACCTTTGTCTAGGTCGGCTTGTATTGCCTGTCTGATTTCTTTTGGCAACATTGGAAGTCTGAGTTTATCCGCATCTAATTCTTGTTCTTCAAGATTAATATCTTCAATATCTAAATCAGCAATTTTTATATAATCTATGATTTTTTGCTTATCCTGTTTTAAAATATCGATTGTCACTCCTTTTCCATCACCCCATTTATATCACCACAAGTTACCCTAAGATTATTTAGAAAAAAATCAAACACAGGCTTCAAATGCTCACTATTCAACTGAATAGCCACAGATAAAAATAAAGCATTATCTCTAGTACTATCTTTCCATAAGTTTTTATAAATTTCATCAGCTAAAAATCGTTCCCCAAAAGAATAATTATATTTTTCTTCTTTTTTATTATAAATTCTTTCAAACCAATTTTGCTCAGTATCATTCTCATCAAAAGTGAAAAGCCATTCTTCTAAGATTTTTTCTGTATTTAGAGTAAAGCCATATTGATACTTTATACCATTCTGTATAAAAATAATTTCAAATTTTGTAGGTTTATTATCTTCATTTCCTAATAAAAAAGGTGTCACAGGTAATTTTCTTCCTCTTTGCCACCCAGCACTTAATACAACAATTTGTCTCATGATTGCTAGAGCCTTGATAATGTTTGACTTTCCAGAGGCGTTTGCACCATAAATCACACTGCTTTTTAGTAAGGTTAGTTTTTTATCATTATTTGTATGAGAATCTAAAAAGGTCTTATCGTTACTTGCAACCATGCTTAAAACTTGCTCATCTTGAATGGATAAAAAATTTTCCACTCTAAATTCTACTAACATATTTTTACCTCTAAAAGTGTGTTATTGATATATTTTAAATGGATATTCTAACAAAAAATCTCAAATTTATACTTAAAAATACTTCACACCCCATATATCTCCCTCTGCAATTCCTCTATACTACTTCTTAACATAGGGATTCCACCAAAGTCCTCTGCTATCTCATGTGCCTTGCCAAGTGAGCTAAGTTCTAGCAATATGCTAAGATTGTTAAAATCATTAATCCCATGCTCTTCATAATATCCAAGCAAAAATTCTATAAGCTTTATCGCCCTTTCTTTGTGGAATTTTGCCAAAAAGCCACTATTTTTCACACTTAGCACCCGCTCACTGCGTGAGACTATCTCGCTATTAAAGCTAATATGAGCCAAAATATCATAAATATCACAATCTTGTCTTTCAAAAATCTCTTTTAGATTCTCTAGCACTTCACTATCTATACCTTCATGTGCAAGGCTTTGTAAGAAAGCATCTCTATTCTCTGCATTACTCCACATCTCTTTTAGTTTCTTTTCATCATCATAGAAGCTACCAAGCTTACCGATTAGAAATTCTAAAAACTCTTTTGTGCCTAGTGGTTTGCCATCTCCTCCTATGTAGCGCGTCTGTATATCTAGCACTTTTAGCTTTGTGCCTTTTAGGTGGATTGTTACCTTTTCTTTTGGAGGAGTGTCGCCACTTTTTCCACCGCCTTTCTTGCTCTCTGTTGTAGGTTTAGAATCTCCCTCATCATCTCCGCTTATAATATTGCTTTCCCCATCCCATTTTGGATCATAAAAGAGCTTTGTAACCCCAAAGAAATCTAAGATTGTAAAAAAGTCCTTACCTTCATAAATCCTTGTGCCCCGTCCTATAATCTGCTTAAACTCTATCATCGAGCCTATATTTGCTAAAAGCACGATATTTCGCACATTTCTAGCATCTACGCCAGTTGTTAGCATTTTGGAGCTTGTAAGAATTACAGGATAGCTTTTATCATTATCTTGAAAGGCTTTTAGATAATTTAGTCCTATAACCCCCTCATCACTTGTAACCCTCACACAATAATCATCTCTATTTGTCTTCTTAAACTTATCAATAGCCACTTTTATCGCACTTGCATGGGCTTGATTAGCACAAAAGATAATTGTTTTATCCATAGGATTAATAAGCTCTAGAATCTTTTTAGCGATAAATTCATTGTATTTTGGAAGTGTGATAGTGCGCTCAAACTCACCTAGCTCATAATGACCCTTTTCTAGCTCTCCTTGCACTAAATCATCAGGATTATAAGTATAGCCATCATGCAAAGTTGTGGTGATACGCTTGACTTTATAAGGAGTTAAAAAGCCATCTTCTATGCCACTTTTTAGACTATATTCATACACTGCATTGCCAAAATATTTGTAAGTATCTACATTATCACTTCTCTTTGGCGTGGCAGTAAGCCCCAAATGCACCGCACCCTTAAAATACTCTAGCACAGCCCTCCAGCTACCCTCATCATTTGCCCCGCCTCTGTGGCACTCATCAATAATAATCAAATCAAAAAAATCCTTAGGATATTGCAAATAAAACTTACTTTCTTCCTGCTCTTTTGTATCTGCTTCAATTTTGTTACTAAATGCACTACTTAGGCTCTGATAGATTCCAAAAAACACATCACCACTTGTAGGCACTCTGCCTCCATTTTTCTTTAGCTCCTCTGCACTAATCTCCTTGCAATCATCCTCTATTGGGTTAAACTCACTTAGAGCTTGATTACACAAAGTGATACGATCGCAAAGAAATAAAATCTTTGGTTTTCTATTAACATTCTCTAAATTCCACCTAGCTTCAAGGAGGCGATAGCAGAGTGCAAAGGCTATGGTAGTCTTACCTGTGCCAGTAGCTAGAGTAAGCAAGATTCTGTTTTTATTATTAATTAGGGCTTGTATCACCTTATCTACTGCGATTTTTTGATAGTAGCGTAACTTTTTGTGGGATATAGAGCTCTTTTTGGGTTAGGAGCTTATGTTGCCACTCTAAAAGATTTCCAAAAGTCCTAGCAAATAAAATCTGTGGGCTTGGGAATTCTTCTACATATTCACCCCTTGAATGTAGCATATCATATTCAAAAATCTTATCACCATTTGTCGCATAGACAAAGCGGATATTTAAGATTTTGGCATATTCTATGGCTTGAGATAGCCCAGAGAGAGAATCTTTATAAAGACTTTTAGCTTCAATAATAGCTAAATTATTATTTTGAAAGCTAAGCAGATAATCTGCAATTTTTTTCACCCCTCTTTTGCCACCAAGCAGCTTTCTACCATCTGTAAAACAATGCTCTCTCTTTATACAATCCCCACTCCAATTAGAATTTTTTAGCTTTGTATCAATAAATTTTGCTCTTGTATCTGCTTCTGTAAATTGCATTTGTCCCTACTAACTCCCAAAAATTTTCATTATAATAAATTTTTATATTTTTGTCTATATAATTGCATAGGCTTGTTTAAAAGGAGTATAAATGGGAGAGTTGGCATTAAGCATCATTATCTTTTTAAATATTATTATTTGGCTAGCACTCATTTATGGAGGTTATAAAATTTATAATCGTTTAAGCACAAATAAAAGCACACACCAAACACACCCTATCTCACAAAAAATTTTAATTTTCTCCAAAAAAGCTTTTATTTCTTTATTTATTTTAGGAGCTTTTTTAAATGCAGGTTATGCAATTTTTACTTCTATACAGACAAATTTACTAGAAGCATTTGAAATCTTTTTATCCTATACACTATTTTTAGCAATTTTTTGTGGTTTGCTCTTTTTAGGAATGGTATTTATCTCATCTATTTTAAATCTTATATTATTTTGCAAAGGCGGAAAAATAGTAGCAATTTTACTAACCATCATTAGCTTTTTATCTCTTTTAAGCGGTGCAATAGCAAGCTTTTATGTAAGCAGTGGGATACCTTTATTTTTTGGAATCTTTTTAGGATTTTTAATTTTTTATTTTTGTGGATTCTTGTATATTAAGTTTTTTAAAATATTAAAGTGAAACACCACCAAAAAAGGTGGCATTATTTTAAGATAAAGAGTTTATTTTCTCCATCTTGATAAGAAAGAATGTTGATTTTTCCATCTTTAAAGAAAAGGCTTCTTGCATTTGTAATTTCACTTGGATATGCAACGCTTTTAATCACTTCTTCTTTTATAGGATCCATTACCACAATTACATTATGGTTTTTGCTTAGTGCATAAAGCTTCCCATCTCTATAAGCCATAGAAGTAATATATAAATCTCCTAAAGTTTTGCCCTCTTTTAAATTTGCACTTGGGATAAATTCACCTGAAAGCACTCTATCTTTTAAAGAAATTTTAGAAATTACAAAAGTTTTCTTATCTTTATTGTTTGGAACGGTTGCTAGATAGAGGTATTTGCCATCACTAGCACTGCTAGCTACATGGTTAAATTTTGCTCTTACAGTATCAATTCTTCCACGACCTAAGCCCTCGCCTTGTCCTTCAAACTTATCTGCTCCGCTTATAAAATCTGCATATTGTAGCACTTCATCTGCGTTAGGATTTTTCTTAAATCTTAAGAAAGATTTATTAGAACCCATAAGAATAAATTTATCTTCTTGATAAGGAGTAATACCTACAATAGGATCAATAGTCGCTGAAAAATAAGGATCTAATACAAAGCTTTCTTTTTGTGCGAAATTATCATCTAAAAATGCCACATCCCATTTAGAGCTTACTACATATTCTCCTCTAATATAGTCCATTGTATTGATAGGTTTAGCAAAATCTACTTTGCTTTGTGTGTCAATCTCTAAGCTTTCATCAATTTTTGCAAAAGGAGCATTATTGCTATCATTATCAAAAGTAATGCCTAATTTTTCAGCATTAGGAGCAAAAGCATAATCAGGAGCTTTTACATCACGCTTACCTAAGAATGAAAAACTTTGCCAAGTTCCTTTCCAATTATCTGTGCTCCAAATGATATATTTTGGATTTAAACTAAATCTAACTGGATCGCTTTGCCCTACAAATGGAGGAACACCTGTGCTTACAAAAGCTTGGAACACATTTGAAGCCACCACAATAGTGCTAATTAATACTGCAGCAAAGCTAAATTTTGTGAATTTTCTATATTTTTCTTCACCTATTTCTTCATCAAATGCTTTAAATCTAGGAGCAAAAGCAAAAATCACACCCAAAATCAAAACAACAGCCCAAAAAACAACTTCCGCCCAAAAATAAGTATGGATACCAAATACTGCTAAACCAAATCCTTGATCTAAGTCCCTATGTGCGTGATTTCCAAAATGTGCAAAAGACTGATAAAGACCGATTGCTGTCATAATAAGCAATGCTGCAAGATATTTACCTTTCATCCCATAGCGAACGATAAAAAGTGCCATAACACCAATAAAAATCATTGCCTCTCTTTGTCCCCAACAAAGTGTGCAAGGGCTATCTCCTAGCATATAACCAAATACAAAGTTTGCAATTCCAACAGGCAATAAAATAATTAAAAAACCTGCTAAACACATCAATGTGTAAAAATTTTTCGTCTTATTAATCTCATTCATAGCTATAAACTCTCCTCATTATAGATTAATCATTGTTAAAAATGCACTAGATTTATGCCCAATATAATAAAACACCATAATAAACCAAGCTACCATTACTAAGCCAAAAGCCAATTTCTCTTTTTCGGGTTTTTTAATAATTAATATTAATGCAATTAATACTAATAAAAGCTCTAAAAACTCCATTCCTTTTCTCCTTTAGTTTGAAATAAAACATTAATTATATTAAATTAAAACAAAATTATCTATAAAATTTTTGCCATAAAAAAACAATTTCAAAATATTAAGGTATAATTCTATTATAAAAAGGAAAAGTAGCTTTATCTTCTATAAGAAATTCTAGCAACTTAATAAACCTTTTTAAATTCAAAAAATAGTTAAGGAGTAGAAGATGTTAAAGAAGGCGCTTTCTCTATCATTAGTTTTATGTGGTTCCCTATTTGCAGCAGATAATTTATTTGAAGTTACACCCCAAGTTGGTGGAAATTTTCATATTAGCAATGATAAATTTAAAAATAATGCAGATTTGACTTATGGACTAAAGTTTGCTAATCGTGTAACCCCAGGAGTTTTAGTAGAAGTAGGTTATGAAAGATTAGATAATGTAGATTATAGCCACGCTCATTATGATACAGATGTGAATCGTTTTTATATGAATGTAGTTAAAGAATTTGAAGTATGGAATAAAGTATCTCCATACATCTTGGGTGGTTTTGGTTATGAGCATATTAGTGATAGTTTATATAGCGTAGATAGTGCTATTTTTGGTCAATATGGTGTAGGTCTTAGATGGGAAGCATTTGAAAATCTTCATTTAAAAACAGAATTAAGACATTTAATAAGCTTTGATGGAAGAAGTGATGTAGTTGCAATGCTAGGCTTTAGTATTCCATTTGGAAAATTCCAAAAAGAAGAACCGCAAGTTAGCATAGCACCTAGCAAACCTGAAGTAGCACCTGCTCCTACACTTTCACATATCCATACTTTTTCTGTGCAATTCCCTTTTGATTCCACTGCAATCAATCCACAATATGATGCAGAAATCAAAGATTTTGCAGAATATTTAAAAAATAATCCAAACCAAACTGCAACTATTAGCGGACACACCGATAGCACAGGTGCAAAAGGCTACAATCAAAAACTTTCTGAAAGAAGAGCAACTGCGGTTAAAAATAGAATTATTGAGCATGGCATAGATGCAAAAAGACTTGATGCTAAAGGTTATGGAGATAGCAAGCCTGTCGCTACAAACGCTACCAAAGAAGGAAGAGCAAAAAATAGAAGAGTAGAAGCAGAAGTTTATAACGCTAATTAATTTTAGGAGGAGGGACAATGCGTCCAATCATCAAACAAGATGTGGCAATTTATGCACCACAAGTTGATTTAGAAATGAAACAAGCAAAGGATGTTTGTGAAATTTTAATCTCTAATAGTGCAACCATTAGAAGCCTATCTTTAAAAGCTGTGTATTTTTCTTTTGAAAATATTGAAAAATTTGATGAAGGGGCTGTTATTTTAATAGCCAAAGCCCTCCTTGCTATGCAAAACAAAGTAGGCGTTATGGTTGCGTTTATCGGTTATGATGATAAACAATTCCAAAAGCTAAAAGTGCTTTTTCCAAATAAAAGTTTGCCACTTTTTAGGACAGAAACTATGGCAAATATCTTGCTAGGAGTTAAACTCCCTGCTTTTAATCAAACCATCATTTATTATGATACAGATCAAATTATGCAAACTCTTATTTCTCAAGAGCTAGATGCTAAGGGTGCTAATGTTATCTGCACACATACTCCACAAGACTTTATGGAGAAAAAAAGAGAATATTTAGAAAAAGCACTTTATCTTTATGATATTTATTTTGATGTAACAGGAAATTTTATTCCCGTTAATATTTCAAATGGTGTTGTTGTTTATACACTTGGGAAAAAAGTAGATAAAAGCATTTCATTTTCTTTTAACACTCAAGCCCACAATTCAAGATTACGCGAAGGCTATAGAGCTTTTATTTTTAATGCAAGTGATACAAAGGAATTTAACCTTGCTGTTTTAGATTTCATCATGTCCTTAGCACTTAATAATGCTAGATTTGACGCTTATATTGCAATTTGCGGACTTAAGAGCAATATTGACAAAGATAAACTTTGCTTATGCTACCGTAGCCATATCGTATTTTTTGATAGCATTGAAGAATGTATTAAAGATACTAAATTCTTAGAACTTGCAAAAAGCTACCAACAAAAAGAAAAAAATCGCAAAGGACTTACTAAACATCTTGTAGCACAACTACCTATTTTTATTAATGCTTCTATTGAAACCCTCTCTTCTTTAACAGGAGGTGAAGCCAAAAAAACAGATTATAAGGTAACCCCTTATGTAAAAACCAACGAACAAGATATTATGGGTGCTATGATTAGCTTTGAAGGAGATATTACAGGTGTTGTCGCCCTCTCCTTTGCAAAATCACTTGTCAAAGAAGCTTCTATGATGCTACTTGGGGAAGAATGCCAAAGCGATGAAGAATTGCTAGATGTAATTTCTGAATTTACCAATATCATCGCAGGACGCTCTAAAGCCATACTAGCCGAGCATCATATTTCTATTTCTATTTCCTTGCCTAAAGCTTGTAAAAATGAAGATATGATTGTAAAAATGCTAGAAGGTAAGCAAGGGGTGCAAATCAATCTTCTTTTAAACAATAAACCTTTAATTTTATTTTTGGCTCATTAAAAATCTCTCTAAAATTACACTTGCTGCTAGGCTATCTAAACTCCCATCTTTCTTTCTCTCTTTTTTACTACCAGCCATTTTAGAAAGTGCTTCATGAGAACTAAAAGACTCATCTACATAAACCACTTTTATATCCTCATCAAGCTCTAAAAGCTTTACAAAATGATAAATTCTTCTACACATCTCTTCATTGTCTTTTGGAACCCCACATACAAGAATTCTCGCACCCTCTTTTAAAATACATTCTCTAACCTCACAGGCTGCTTGATTACGATTATGTCTAATAATGGGCTTTAAAGGCAAAACAATCCCCAAAGCACTCTTAGCAAGTCCAATTCTTTTTAACCCAACATCAATAGCAACAATATTTTGTTTATTTATTTCCATATCACATAAATCCTACCATTTTTACGCTCTATTTTCCCCTCTAGCTCATATTCATATAAAATCTCTCCATATTGCTTCAAGGCCTCTTCAAAAAGTGGATTTATCTTGCAAAACTCTAAAATCTCATCTTCTTCTTTTAAAGTATCTAAAGCTTTCTTTTCTTCTCCAAAATATTTTGCCAAAAACAAATCAATATCATAAATAGCTTCCGCTTCCCCATTTTGCAAAAGCCTATTAGTTTCCTTACTTTCTCCAATCCTATGAGGAGGAACAAAAATCTTCTTACCCAATTTTAACGCATAAGCTGCACTACTACTAGATCCACTTTTCAAATCTGCCTCTGGAATAATCACACATTCCCCAAAGCTAACCACCAATTTATTGCGTTCTAAAAAGGAATATTCTCTAGGTTTATAAGGTGGATCAAATTGACTAAAAGCTAGGGCATTTTCATAAATTTTTTGAATACTTTTTTGATTGTATTTTGGGTAAATAATATCTAAAGAGGATGGAGAAACCATGATGGTATTTGGATAGGCACTATTATGTGCGATAATATCAATCCCCAAAGCCCCTCCGCTCACCACTACCACTCCCAAACTAGAAAGCTTAGAGGCTATCTCTTGAGTAAAACTCTGTGCATAAACACTAGGTTTTCTCGTGCCTAAAATTGTAATTTTTCTTTTTTTTAAAAGCTCTAAATTACCTTTATAATAAAGATTTTTTAATGCTAGTTCTTCTAGCTCTTGTGGAATCTTTTCACATTTTTGCAAATTTAAGCCTTTTGCACATAATAAATCACGACATTTTCTACAAATCCATAATGTCTATATCCATCATACTCCCCATCTCCTTCAAAGCTTTCTAATATCTCTCTTGCACTATGGCTAGATAAAAGCTTCACAAGCTCTATGCTTTTACCAAAGCGTTCATAATACCGCTTAATACTCATAATCCAATTTACTTCAATCTCCCCTAATGCACGCGAAAGTTGCTTCAAATAAGCAATTTTCATTAAAGAGGCTATTTTATCTACCCAATAGCCCACCTCCATATATTCTCCAAAAATCACCATTATATGTTGTGCATTCCCTAAATACGCATAAGGCTTAGCCTCCTCATAACGCTTCAAGAAATCTTGCGTAAAATCTTTAAATTGCTGGAGAGATTTTAGATTCTCATTATTATCTACTAGAGTATAAACCTTCTTTATTTCTTTTTCTTTAATAGCTTCAAGCAATGCTTCTTTTTGTTGGATATTTACAAGCCTTTCATTTACAGCACGCTTTAAGTTTGGAAAAACTAAAAGAGTTTGTGCAATTCTCTTTGCTTCTTCATAAGCAAAGTTTTTTTCTAGCTCTATAAGATTTACAAGCATTTTCTCGCCTACTAGCAAAACCTTTTTATAAAGTTCTGTATCCCGCAAAAAAGAAAACTGGAAAGTCAAAGAAAAATATTCCTTAAAATTTTGCTTTTTAATTAGCATATCTGCCTTTTCAAATACATCACAATTTTTTAATAAGTGAATAATTAGCTCCTTTTTAGGAGTATTTTCAAAAGGTGCTAGAAGCTGTTCTGCCAATCTTTGATTAACACTTGCATTTTCAATCAAAAGTTTTTTTGCATGAATAAAAGCCTTATTCCAAGTATTTTCTAGTTTTTCATAAGCTTTAGTTTTTAATAAAAATTTTGTAGTTTTTAGCATTTCATAGGCTTTTTGATAATCTTTTTTCTCCAAGCATTCTAAAAAGCTTTTTACACCCTCTTTTTGAGCTAAGTAAAATTCAAATTCATTTTTTTTAGACTCACTTACCATAAAAGGTGCGGTAAGTTCTACTGCTTCATCTATTTCATCTAAATTCAAAAGTGCAATGGCTTGCTCTAAAACAAAAGGCCAATCTTCATCAAAAACTTTTGTTAAAGGATGGATACTCAAAAAAACATTTTGATTAATGATTTCTCTTGCACTCTTATAATCTTTAATTGCAAGGGCATTTTGTAGCTCCTCTCTACCCTCATTATAATCTACTACCATCACCCCACCATCTACACTACCAAAAACAAGCTGTCCATCACAAAATGCAATAGAAGCAATCCCAAAATATTCACTCTGTATTTCCATAACTTTAGCATTATCTTTTAAAGAAATCACATAGATATTTTCTGATCTTGTCCCAATAATAGCATAGTTTTCTTCCTCATCAATCACTATGCTTGTAGGCCAAAAAGCAAAAAGATATTCTTGAGAGATAATTTTCCCCTCTTTTAAACTAAAAATAATGCTTGAATTATTGCGACAAACTAGCAATAATTTTTCATTATTATCAAAAAAGCAAGCATCTTCTATCACATCATTAGTAACAAAATTAAAGGCAATCTTATGACGCATAAGATCAAAAACCATACTAAATTTATCAAATCCACAAATCACCACAAACTCATCATTTTTAGAAAATACAATCCTAGAAATATAATCCCCGCGTGGCATCAATGAAGAAAGAGGCGTAAAATCCTCTGTATCATAAAAAAACACCCTTCCATCTTGCCCCCCGCTCATAAAAATCTTACCATCATGAGAAAAAGCACTTACTTCAATATCTCCATCATGATCTTCTAAAGTAGCTTTATGAGAAATCTTAGTAGCTTCATAACCTAAAATAATTACCTTATGCTCTTGCAAAATAGGGACACATAAAAATTTCTTAGGAGAAATGCTAAAAATATGCGAATATCTATGGGGAGTAACTGCAGATTTTGCAACTTGGATACTCTTTTTAATCTTATTATCCTGAATAGTTGCAATATTAAATGCACTATCAATACATAAAATTTCATTTTCCACTTCTTTGATACAAAGAATGCTGCCTTCCATTCTAAGAGTTGCTTTTGCTTTTATCATAGTTTTTACTTTTTGCTTATTGTATCATATTTTGTTATAAGCTCATTAACATAAACCATCTCTACTCCACTTTTTTCCAAAACTCCTTGCATATTCTTCAAAGTTTTAATAGTAATTGAATGCGGATGACCAATAGCAATAGCATAACCTTTTTGTTTTGCAATTTTTATGGCATTTTTAAGTGCTATGGCTATTTTCTCTTCTTCTAGTTCATTATCCAAAAACACATCTCTTTGCAAAAAAGGTCTTTGCAAACAAGGATTGGTTTCTGGTTTATCCTTATAATATTGTGAAGTTACACTTTTTCCTGTGGTTTTAGAATCTACAAAAATGATCTGCTCTTCTTGCAATGCTTCTAGTAAATATTGCATAGAATTCCAATCCTCTGTAAATTTACTCCCTGTGTGATTGTTTAAATAAGTAAGATTTGGAAAATCTCTTTTAATCTCTTGAATTCTCTCTTTAATTTTTTCTCTACTATCCCCAACAAAAAGCCATTTATGTTCTTTTTGATAAAAGCTCTTAGCTTCTAGTGGCAAATGCACCATATAAAAAGGAGCATTTTTTGCAATATATGGAGTATTTTTGGAAGCTTCACTTCTGGGAAATAAAGATGGAGTAACTTTAAAAGGCAAACCCAAAACCCTATCTAACTGTCCCTTATTTGCCACATCATCTATAATAATTGCAAGTTGAGGTTTGCTTCTTTGGCATAATGTCTGCATTTGTGATTTGTCTAAAGTTGGTAACTCTTTAGTTACATTTGCATTTTGCTCTTGAAAATTATCGGTTTTTTTAGTGATATTATTTTCTTTTGCAAGAGTTTCCAAATTATTTTTAATAAAATCAATATTTTTTTGTATCATCTCTTCATTAGTAAGATTACCCTCTTTGGTTGGCTCTTGGGAGACTTGATTATTTTGTGATAAAGTTTCTAAAGTGGTTTGTTTTTGATTAGAAGTGGTGTTAAAAAAGGGGGCTATTACAAAAACAGCCACCAAAATAAAGCAAATAGCAATAAAAGATAAAATCCCAATACTAAAAGGTGTAAAATTTATCTTATTTTTCAAGTAGAATTTCTACCTCTAAAGTATTAAATTCGCGGTTAGAATCTGTTTTCATTTCTACTTTTTGTGCTTTTGTGTATTTTTTAATCACTGCTAAAATCTCTTGCTTCATCTCTTCCATATAAGGCACATTTACTGCCCTTTCATGTGCTAAAATCAAAGTTAAACGATCTTTTGCTTCTTGTGCTGAATTTTTCTTGCCTCCTAAAATTCTTTCCAAAAAACTCATGAAAACAACCTCCTAAATATACCCTTCTTGCTTTTTAGCTCCATAAAAGGAACTTCCTCTCCTAAAATTCTCTTAGAAATATTTTTATAAGCTTGAGAGGCTTGAGAGTTTCCATAAATAACGGGTTCTCCTGTATTTGTTGAGGAAATAATCTTCTCATCTTCTGGAACAATACCTATTAAAGGTAATGCTAAAATTTTTAACACATCTTCTGTGCTTAACATCTCGCCTTTCTCTACCATTTCTGGCTTTAAACGATTGATAATAATATGCTTTTTAACCTCTCCGCCTTCTTTTGCTTTTCTACTTTTTGCATCAATAATCCCAATCACTCTATCTGCATCTCTAACACTTGAAACTTCTGGAGTAGAAACGATTAATGCCTCATCTGCTAAAAAAATAGAATGTTCAAATCCTCCTTCAATACCTGCTGGAGAATCCAATAAAATATAATCAAATTCTTCTTTTAATCTATGTATCAAATCTTCCACTTTTTTTGTATCTAAGATATTTTTATCTTTACTTTGTGAAGCTGGCAAAAAATAAAGATTTTTACTTTTTTTGTCATTAATTAAAGCTTGTGAGAGGTTACATTCCCCCTCCATAACATTCACAACATCATAAACAATACGATTTTCCAATCCCAAAATCATATCCAAATTTCTAAGTCCAATATCAAAATCCACTGCTACTACTTTTTTGCCCTCATTTGCTAAGCCTACAGCGAGATTTGCTGTAGTTGTGGATTTACCTACACCACCCTTTCCTGAAGTAATTGTTATGACTTTACCGCTCAATTTTGCACCTTGAATTTCAAAATTAATTAAAGTTGAAATTATATTATTTTTCCTTTAAAAAGGATTGAAAATGCCAAAAAACACAAAACACTTCACTCAATTTATATTTAAGCAATTTTGCCTAGTTTTATTTTATAAAAAACTCTAAACTGCCCATTATAAATCAAACATTACATTTTAATATTTTTCTAAGCACTTTTTAGCAAATTTTGTAAAATTGTATCACTTTTTAGCAATTCTGCCTTTTGTGCATCGTCTAATAAATTTAAATAATTTTCATCATCTTTTTGCTTTGCTAGCTCTAACCATTTTTGTAATTCTGCATTTTTAATGGCTGCGATTTCTTCTTCGCTTTTTACTCCATTATCATCTTGATTATTTTCATTTTTGTTTTCTTCTTGCGTTTTTGGTGTATCTTTCCCCATATTGATAAAAATATCATCTAAAGAGCCTCCAAGATCAAAGCTATACATTTTTAACACAAACACATCTATGGTATTGGAATCTTCTCCGCCTGTTCTAAAAAGGGTGATTTCCCCATCTTCTCCCATAAGTTCTTTTAAATTCAAACTTCCATCTAAATCATTATCGCGTTCAATGTTATGATTAATATAATCTGCAATATTATCAATAAAACCCACTTGCTCTAAAAATTTCTTTTGTGCTTCCTCGCCCCCTGGGATTCTCTCTGCTACTGAATGGGTTTCTCCATTTTTCAAAGAAACAAGAGTTTTTAAATGTATCCCCTCTTCTGTGCTAATTTTACCATCTCCATCTTTATCCGCTTCTAAATATCCTGAAGAATACGCCGCTTCATAATACCAACCCTTAATATAATCACTTGCCTCTTCTAAAGAACCAAATTTCTCTTTTAGTTTTTTAGCATTTTCTTCTGTAAGAGGAATACTAACTTTTTTCCCGCTTACCTCATCAATAAAACTAATGTTATTTTGCGTTTGCTCACTTTGCCCTTTCTCCTCTAATGGATTAAAAGCTTCTTTAATTGTATCACTAATAGATTCTGGCTTATTGGGTGTAGTATTGACAAGATTTTTATCTAACCATCTTGTGCTTTCTTTGTTTGTATCACTTTTTGAGACTTGCTCATCATTTTGCACACTGCGTTTTATATCTTCTTTTATCTTTTGAGATTCGTCATTTTTTTGATCTTCTAGCCTCCCTATAATAAATTGCGAAAGTGCTGCATTACCCTTAGAATCCAAACTAGGATTTAATCCCATAGGAGTAGAACCTTTAGCATCTTTTACATTTGCTTTTGTCGCCTCCTCACTCTTACCCTCACCTATCATAGAAAGCGCACTTGATTCACCGCTATCTTGCCCTTCTAAGCTTTTTTTAATGCTATCTACATCTACTTTAGAGGCAATTTCTGCACTCACACTTCCTGTTTGCTTAAGTTGTGCGATTGCTTCTTCTATCAATCTTTGCTTTTCAAAAGTTTCATCTTGACTTGAAGTTGTGCTTAAACGCTTATTTTCATCATTTCTTGATGCTAATGCCTGTTGTGTTTCTTTAGAAAACTCTACACCGTTTATATAAGAGCTATAGCCCCCTTTTGCATTTACATAATACATCTTTAGTCCTTTTTTAAGCGTTCCTTTGCATAAACTTTTTAATTCCTTTTATTTAAGATACAACAAGCAAAAATTATTCCAATATTTAAATTTTGTTTTATAATCTCTTAAATATTTCTTGGGAGTTTTTTTGTATAATTACAAATACAATAACCAACAAGAATTAAGGATGTATATTTTTGCAAAAACTTCGCTTGGCTTTAGAATTAAAAAAACTTTATTTACTGCAATCATTGGATTATGAATTTACAGATCCTATCTTTTTGACGCAAAAATCTGGTTTTGCAAACTCTATCCACTCTCAAAAAGAATTAGATTTTCTTATAGAAAAATGTGAATTATGTCCTCAACGCCATTCCAAACCTAGCAGAGGAATTTGCAACCCACATTCAAAAATCGCCTTTTTAAGCCTAGAACCTCTTTTGGATTCTAATCTACGCTTTTCATCTAATATGGCGATGATGCTACACAATATCATCACAAAAGTTTTTTTGCTTTCTCTTAAAGAAGTTTCTATACTTTCTTTGTTAAAATGCGATATAGCTATTCAAAATAAAGAAAATTCTCTTAATTTATGTATGGGTTTTGTGCATAAACAGCTTGAATTTTGCAATGCTAAAATTATTGTAATCTTAGGACAAGAGGCATATTTTGCCATTAGCGAAGATGGGGAGGATTACAAAAGAGTGCAAGGCAAAGCTCTCAAATGGAAAGATTTTTTACTCTTTCCGACTTTTTCCTTAGCAGAGCTTATTAAAAAGCCTTCACTAAAAATTCAAGCCCATAAAGAATTTTTAAATATTAAAGGATATTTATGAAAAAGTTAATTTTTATTCTTTGTTTGTTGCCTCTTTTTGTTCTTGCAAAAAGTCAATACCTCTCTCCACTTCCTTTGCCTGAAAGTGAAGTTATCAATCTTGATACAAAATATTGTTCAAGCAGTTGTCTTAAAAACTATTATGAAGATGGGCTTATTTTTTCTTTTATTGCAAACATTAACGACAAAAACAAAACAAACTCTCTATTAGAAATTCTTCAAGGACTTTTAGTAGAGCTAAATATCACTAATCTTCCCTACTTTACCGAAAAACCTACTTTCAAAATAGCTCTTTTAATACCACGACAAACTATAGGACGCTATTCTCTTTCTGCTACTAATACTGTTTTAGCTTATCTTTTAAACCAAAAAAACCCTTTTAGCTTTGAAGTATTTGATAGCAAAGGAGAGGATTTTACCCAAATTAGTCAATCTTTAGAAGAAATTAAAGCCAAAGGTTTCACAAAAGTCATTGCAATCTTTACTCAAAATGGCATACAAATCCTAAATCAAATCCTAACAGATCTTACAATCTATATTCCAAGCATTCATATCACACAAATAGATTCCCCCTCTCCTCACTTAATTTTTGGAGGTATTAGCTATGAAGAACAAATCAAAACACTCTCTTCTTTGAATCCTGAAGTCAATGCTACTAGTTTCTATGATACAAGTTATGTGGGAGTAAAAATACAAGAATACACCCAATCTTACAATCGAAATCTACTCTTCTCTAGCCCTTTTAACTCTAAAGATAGTCAAAACTTAAATAAGCAAATTAAAAGCATAAAATCTACACTCAATGGTTCTAGAATTTTTTTAAACACTCCTGTTACAAATTCTAGTATTTTACTTTCTCAAATTACTTATAACGATATTAACGCCTTTGGTATCTACTCCACACAAATCAACTACCACCCTTCTTTTCTTTCTTTGACACAAAACCGCGACATAAGAAAGATGATAATTGCAAACTCCATCATGCCTCTTAATCCAAAATTTATTGAAGAAATGCATCTTTTAAATAGCAATCTTTCTTATGATTGGATTAGTTATAGCACAGCACTCGGATTAGAGCATTTTTACACTAAAGAAATTCCAAATGCCAAAAGATATTTCAAAGAAAAAATAAAAAATAATCAAGTGCAATACGAAATTATGCTCTTAGCCCCTAAACAAAACCGCTTTGAGCCTCTATGATTTTAGAAAATTTTACTTTAAAAATTACAAAAAGTAAAAGCTACAAATCTTTGCGTCTCCATCTAAAATCCCCCACTTTACTCTATCTTAGTGCCCCAAAATACGCTAGTAAAAAAGAATGCTTAAATTTCATCTTGCAAAATCAAGAATGGATTAAAGCCCAATCCAATCTACTTTTAAAAAAGCAAGAAAATTTTAGCAATCAACTTTTAAAAGACAAATTTTACTTATTTGGGGAATGGGTAGAATTTGAAAACTTTCAAGAAAACAACCTACAAGAAATTTGGGAAAATTTTATCCTCCATAAAGAAACCAAAATACTTAAAAAATTCTATGCTACAGAGCTTAAACTCTATATTGCAAAAAAATTAGAAACCTTATCGCAAAAATTAGAACTTTTTCCTGCTAAAGTTTCTTATACAAGTGCAATCAAAACTCTAGGAAGTTGCACCAAAGCTACAAAATCTTTGCGTTTTAGTTACCGTTTGGCATTTTTACCCAAACATATTATTGATAAAATTATTATCCACGAGCTAACACATCTAAAATTTCCACACCATAAAAAAGAATTTTGGGATTTTGTAAAAAAGTTTGACAACAATCCAAAAGAGATTCACGATTATCTTAATCATAATCCCTTTTGTCTTATGCTGTATTTAGCGGTTTTTAAGCCCTAATGTAAAGCCACTTTAGTATTAAACACAATATAATCACTAATATTTTCTATAAGTGCATCATTGCGTCGCTCTTTCAAACTAGCCACATAAAGCTTTCTTTTACACTTTAAGCCTCTTATTTTAGTGGTAAAAAGCTCTCTTGCTTGCAATTCATCTTTAATATGCAAATAAGGCAAGAAAGTCATCAAATCTCCTCCATTTTTCTCCTTCATCTTAAGCATATTCTTTTTAATTTCTAAAAAGCTATCAAATTCACCTATAATATTAAGTTTATCTTTATCTAATTCTAATTTTTCCAAATAATCTTGAATAACTAGAGAAGTTTGAGTGCTTGGAGTTAAAATTAACCACTTATGTGAATACAAATCTTCTCTGCGAATAAGTCGTGGAAGCTGACTAGATGAAGCTAAAACTAACTCATCTTCTACCCATTCACGATATACAATATTATCATTATTTATCATAGATTCCACCAAAGCCAAATCGCAAGTTCCTTTCAATAGTCCCTCAATGGCTTCTTTGGATGTATTAACACTATAATCGATATTTGAATATACTTCTTCTTTGATTTCATCAATACATTTTGGCAATAAAAAATTTCCAACCGTATAAGAACTCATAATTTTAATTCTATCATCTCTTTTAATAGTCTTCATCATTTCTTTTTGTTGTAAGGCGATAAATTTCTCAATTTTTTGAGCCACTATCAACAAATTTTCTCCATCCCTTGTTAGCTGAATACCATTTCTTTTACGATTTATTACTTTAGTATTAAAATATTGCTCGATAAATTTAATTTGTTGGGTTACAGCGGGTTGTGAAATTCCAAGCTTTGAAGAGGCTTTAGAAAAACTTTTTTCTTTAACAACTACCATAAAGGTTTGTAGTTTTGTAAAATCACTTAGCATTTTATCTCCTTAGTTATGCTTCCATAATTTTGCTCCATCTTTATAATATTTTTATAAGATACACTTAATACTAACACAATTTTTAAAACTTATCAAGGAATTTTTACTGCTTTTGGATATAATTTATAAAAATTATTTTATAAGGCTCTTTATGGATATAAATTATATAAAAGAACTCAATGCTAGCCAACAAGAAGCCATAAAAACTATTGATGGACCCTTACTAATATTGGCAGGAGCGGGCAGTGGTAAGACAAAGACTATTACTTCACGCCTTGCTTATTTAATTGATGAAGTAGGAATCCCTGCCTCAAGCACTTTAACGCTCACTTTTACAAATAAAGCAGCCCAAGAAATGCAACAAAGAGCATTAAATTTAATTGAAAGAAAAAGCTCACATCCTCCATTATTATGCACTTTTCATAAGTTTGGTTTGCTTTTTTTAAAATTTTATATACATCTTTTAGAAAGAAAGGCAAATTTTATTCTCCTAGATAGTGATGATACTAAAAAAATTTTAAAAGATTTTAACCAAAACATCGCTCCAATGCCACTTTTAACGAGTGAAATCTCAAGAATGAAAAATTCTAAAATTTCTCCAAAAGATGCAATAAATTTTGCCAATAATGCTACTTATACACACATTGCCAAAATTTATGCAAAATATCAAGAATTTTTATTACAAAATAATATGGTAGATTTTGATGATTTATTACTTCTTCCTTTGGAAATTTTAGAGAAATTTCCCAATATTGCCACAGAAATTAGTCAAAAATACCAATATATTATGGTAGATGAATATCAAGATACTAATTATGTGCAATATCTTCTTCTTAAATTTCTATGCACAACACATGATAACATTTGCGTCGTAGGCGATGATGATCAAAGTATTTATAGCTGGAGAGGAGCCACTATTGATAACATTCTAAACTTTACTAAACATTTTAAAAATGCAAAAAGCATTAAGCTAGAAGAAAACTACCGCTCTACAAAATCTATCTTAGAGGCCGCAAATAAACTAATAAGCCATAACAAAGAACGCCTAGGTAAAAATCTAAAAAGCACAAAAGATGATGGAACCCCTATAAAAATTCTACAATCTTTTAATGCCAAGGAAGAAGTTACAACACTCTCTAAAATCATCAAATCTCTTTTTGCCAAAGGAGTAAATCCCAAAGATATTGCAATTTTGTTCCGTCTAAATGCACTCTCTAGATCTCTTGAAGAAGGCTTTAACCGTGAGAACATTCCTTATACTCTTGTTGGCACAATCCGCTTTTATGAACGCAGCGAAATCAAAGATGTGCTTAGTTATTTTAGGGTTTTAATTAATTTAGAAGATGATTTTTCTTTACTCAGAATCATCAATAAACCAAAACGCGGAATTGGAAAAACTACCATAGAAAAATTGCAAAAAAGATCTATTGAGAAAAAAAGTAGTATCTTTGCACTCTTCCAACACGATACAAAATTACAAGAAATTATCGGTAAAAAAGCCTACAATACACTTTTGGAACTTTTCAATAAACTCCAAGCATTGCAAGAATATTCTTTTAAAGAAAAAAACTTTCTAGAGGAATTTGAAAAACAAATAGGACTTTGCCAATCTTTTTCTAATAATAATGATGAAGTGGATAGAATAGGTAATATTGAAGAATTTTACGGACTATATAATGAGTATTTAAAGCAAAATCCCTTTATGGAATTAGAAGATTTTTTAAACGAACTTGCCCTAAAAAGCGATCAAGAAGATACAGAAGATCGCAATAAAAACAAAGGAATAGAGGGAATCTCTTGTATGAGCGTGCATTCAAGCAAGGGATTAGAGTTTGATTATGTATTTATCATTGGATTAGAAGAAGGCTTTTTCCCTATGATAAAAGAAGATAGCAGTCTAGAAGAAGAAAGAAGATTAGGCTATGTAGCTTTTACGCGTGCTAAAAAAGAACTTTATTTAAGTTTTAGTGATTCTAGATTTTTTAGAGGCAAAGAGGCAAACTTACCCCCTTCTCGCTTTTTAAGAGAATGTGGCGTTTATGGCAAACCAATTACTCTTGCCAAAAATGACTCTCCAATAAACTCTAGCTTTCGCAAAGGAGATTGTGTAAGTCATAAAATTCTAGGAATGGGAAGGATTGTAGATATTACACAAAGTGGCAATGAAACACGCCTCAAAATTAATTTTGGCGGACTTGTCAAAGAAATTTTAAGCGATTATGTAAAGCCTATTTAAAAATTAATTCTATATTGCACACCCGCTTTTGTAGTGTCTGTATCGCCAATGGTTTTAATTTCCTTTTGGATAAAAGTAGAAAAATTTTTAATTGGGGAATATTCTACACCATAATTAAAGGTTTTTTCACCGATTTTATCTTGGTCTTGAGTAAAACTTTGCATAAAATAAAGATTTTGGATTTTAGGAGCTTTTAGCTTATGGCTAAATCCATAGCTACCACTCCATTCATCTTCTTTTAAGCTCTTTTTAACAGTGCCAAGCAAATACAACTCACTTAGCTTCTTTTTATAAAGAGGTGCACTAATCTTAATATCTCCCCCTAAGTTTTTTTGCTTCTCATCAATACTAGAACTCAAATTCACATCAAATTTAATTCCTGAAATGTATTTACCCACAATATCTCCACTCTTAGATCCAATCAAAGGAGAAAGCTTGTTTAAACCCATATTTAAAACACTTGTGCTAATACCATAAGTATTAAAATCAAAAGATGGGGTTGTAGTTTTTGCTCTATTTTGATGTCTTTCAAAAGGAGAATTAAAAGGACTTTTATAAGGAATTTTAGGCGTTTTAGCGCTTGGCAAAGGCACTCCTAAAAAACTTTCATACCCCCTATATTGGTCAAATGGATTAATTCTTTTAATGTCTTTTTTTAAAAATTTAGTGATATTTTCCTCTGCGTTTAACACAGTAAAAAACAGCACAAACAAGAAAAATATTTTTTTTACCATAAAACCAGCCATTTTTATTATAATGATAATAGTTTTAATTAAATAAAAGATAAATTTATAAAAAACAAAAGGCAAAAAACATTATTTTTACATATTTAAATAGATTAGATTTAAAAAGATTCTTCTAATTTCTTCCCTAAAAGGTGTGATTAACACTGCAATTAGCACAATAAAAATATTAAAAAGCCTCATTATAAACTCCCCTAAAAACAAATCTACCCACACACTCAAAGCAAATAGTTAAAACAAATGCCACACAAAAAAGAATAAAATTAAAATAAATACAAAATAATTAATTATAAATTTCATTGATATAAATACATTAAAAAAACACCTATAAAACCTATATTTATTAAAATAATTTCAGCATTTTATTGCCAACTTATTTAAGCAAATAACAGCAAAAAAAAGGGGGCGGGGGGTGGGTAGAATTAGCATTTTTTATAAGCAAAAAGGAAGATTTTAGTCTATTTGCAATCACATTTTAAATCTAAATTTAAAGAATAATTATGATAAAAAGGTATTTTTACATTAGTGTTATGCTTTATTTTTGTTGGGCTTGTTTCTTGTGTCATATCAGAATCCAAAAAGCTAAAGGGTAAAACTTAGGATATTTAAAAAAGAGATTATCCAAACAAAAACTACAAAAATAGAACTTTTTAAAAAATATGACAAGCTACAAAAATATTCAGTAAGTAAAAGTGCCATGTTATATGGAACTTTCATGGAAACTCTCCATAAGCAGATAGCTTTTACCTTATTAGAATTTGATTTCTAGTTCTTTTCATTGCATTAGATGTTAAATTTATAAAAAATTGCTATAGACTAACGCTACAAATACTGTATTTCCACCAAGCTCAATCTGCTTCTTATGGATAAATGCTAAAAATTTAACTTTTTAAAAAGGTAAAGGCGCAAAAAGAATTTTTAATTGCACCCTATTACAATCCTTTAAAATTTCTGCTTTAAATTGATATTCTTCAACTTTAAGGCTATTGTCTAATTTAAATAATGGATATATAAGCCATACTTCTTTAGCCTTATATTTACTTGCATAAGCAAACATTTGATACAAATCACTTTGACTTATATCTTCACTTTTATGTAAAATCTTCCACTTTGTATCTGCAATGATTATAAAATTTTCTTTATTAATTATTAAATCAGGTTTTAACATAAAACAATCTTGATTATTCTTTTGCAATAAGTATTTTTCTCTACTTTGCGCCTTAATATTTTCATTAAAATTTACTTTTTTTAGCATATCAGCTACATAACTTTCAAAAAGTTTTTCCATAGGAAAAAGTAGTGCAAAAGCTTCATTTTTGCCTTGAAAAGATGTAAAAGTTTGGTTTTGTAAGAAGACTTTACACCATAAAAGCAAATTCTCATAATAGCTAAAATGCCTTGAAATTTTAAAGCTAAAATCTTTTGTATAATTTGTAGAAAACTTCACCTCATCTAGCATTTGCAAGGCTTTAATAATTCTAAATTTATTACTAAGTGTTTTGGATTTTAAAAAATTTAGAGTGGATTTAATAAGGCGATTTGGAGCTATATCCAGCACAAACTCATCACTACTTGTAAAAAATCTTTCTTTATGTATTAAATTTTGCTTTAAATGTTGGCTAAATTGCAATTTTCCTTTTAAAAAAGTTCTGTTTTCTTCAATGTTTATATAATCCCTTTTTAAACCCTTGCTATAAACACTATCAAACTCATCTAAAAACATCACAATAAACACTTCAAACAAAGGCATTTTAGAAATTTGTAACGATGAAATTTGAGATTTTTTAAAAGGAGAATCTTTTAGAGTTTTTAGCATATTAATTAAAAGATTTTTAGGATTAAATTTAAAATTTTCTTCATATTTAAAATCATAAAATAATTCTTTTTTATCATCTATTCTGTAAGCTTTCTTCAATTCTTCTAAAGAAAAATTTGCTGTTTCTTTTTCTTCTATATAACTTTCTAAGTCCGTGCATTTTGGTAAGATCTCCAAAACCCCACTTTTGGTTTGTATAATACCGACATAATTTTTAGCTTTTAGAGTATTTTTGTTTTTAAAGCCTAGAAGGCTTTCATTATTTTTTGCAAAGTCTTCTAGCTCTTTATAAAATTTTATAGCTTTTTGCTCTAAATTTTCTTTTAAATTCTCTTGATTTTCATCTTTATCTTTTAAAAATGCTTCTATTAAATTATCAGCATTAAAAGCTTGGTATTCGATGATGGAAAAAGTGTTATTCATTTTCACTTTTAGTTGCATTAGAATAGATATCTAGATAAATTTTAGGTTTAGTCCATTCTTCATCATAAAAATCTAAAATTTCATAAACCACTTTTTCTTCAAATTCTAAATGGCTTTTAGGAAATATCTCTTTAGATTTAATTTGTTTCGCTTTTAGCATACCATTTTTGTTTAAAACCGCGTCAATTAAAGCATAATCATTGTAAAAATACTCTTGTAAAAGTGGGATGATTTTATTTTGAAAAACAGATTTTAAATCCTCTAAATTTTTAACGCCTATAAAAAATGCATGTCCTATGGTTTTTTCTCTATCAAGTAAATATTCTATGCGAGTATTTATAGCTTTTAATAATTCTTGTAAATTAATAGTCACATTTTCTGTTTTATTGACAATTTCACCTTTTATTTCTATGTTTTTTAACTCTTCAGGTTTAGGCATCATTTCAACAAATTCAAAACGCCTCCTCAATGCCGTATCAAGTGAAGTGATGCTTCTATCGGCTGTATTCATAGTGCCTATGATATATACATTTTTAGGCACTCCAAATTTTTCACCACTATAAGGCAAAACTACTCTTAACTCTTCTTCATTACCTATCCTTTTACTAGGTTCTATCAAGGTTATAAGCTCACCGAAAATCTTACTCACATTACCGCGATTGATTTCATCTATGATGATTATATAAGGCTTTAATTTTTCATTATTTTGTGTTTTTTGATATTCTTTTAAGCCTTGTGATTTTAAATAATTTAACACAGCTTCAACATAAGCTGGGTTATATATCTCAGCTTTACTGGAAGTTTGATATAACTTTTTTATATTTTCTATGCTTACTGGATAATTTGTATAATTTTCACTCATATTTTCAAATTTAACACCAAAAGTTCTACCACCTTTATATTGAATGAAATATTTTGTATTGGGTAATTGAAAATATTTTTCTGGATTTTCTAAATTTACACTTGCTTTTTCTTTTAATTCTTCTATCAAGTTATCAAAGCTACTACATTCTTCACCCCTTAAAGCCTCTTCGCAAAGCCTTTTAAAAATTCCATCATTTATTTTATATTTCATCTCTTGAGAGTTGGCACCATCATTCATTATAAGCTTTATGCCTTCAACAAATTCTTCGTATCCATAGCTTTGATGAAAAGTGGTAAAGACTATTTGCTTTTCTTTTACATAATAATCAAATAATGCCTTTACTTGATTTCTTTCTTGTTGATTTTCATCATCTTTTTTATAATCAATCTTAAAACTTTCTAAATCTTTTTTAATTTTATCATAATCTAAAGTATTTACATCTTTCTTGTAGTCCAAAATCTCCAAAGCCTTATTTATAGCATGATAAGTCTTTCCTGTCCCAGGAGGCCCATAAAGAATTTGGTTTAAAGGTAAATTCACATTTTGCATTTTTATTTCCATTATCTCTTCCTCAAAGTGATTTCTTAAAAACTCTTCATAACGCTCTAATGCCTTCAAATATATTCCATTTTTATCATTGTATTTTACTATAAAAAATATTGATTCCTCTTTAATTCTTCCAAATTTTTACTAAACTCAAATTTAGTGCATTGGTATAAACTCTTTTTAAAATACAAAGATGAAATCTCGTTTATGGTTTGATTGTATTTATCTATATCGTCTTGATTTAATTTTCTATTACTTTTTAGATATTCACAAAACAATTCTTTCATTTTTTCCAGATATATTTGACTGCCCTCACCATATTTAACCCACAAAGGAGTGGATATTTGCTCAATCATTTCTCCTAGTGATAAATTTTTATCTTTTAATAATTTTTCATAAATCTGATATATCTTTAACTTTATCTTTAATTTCACCAGAAGCAATCAAATTTAAAACATTTTTTGAAAAAATATTAACAATTTTAATATTGTTAATATTTTGATAATGAAAAGCTATTTTCCATTTAACTGCATCACCAAAATCTATCTTTTCTATATCCTCTAGTCTATTATTTTGACTTGCTTTTATGATTTGTATAATTTTATCTTTTACATTATAAAATGCTTCAGTTTCATTTTTTCCATATCTAGTTAGCCAAGCATAGTTTTCATTATATGTTCTACCATTTTGAGATTCCTTTTTGCTTGTATCACATCTTTTGTATATACCAAATTTAAAAGCAGAACCTCCCCAAATACTCCCTAAAACATCCATTTTACTTTCCAATCAATAAGTAAAATCATCTCTATTTGGATTGTCTTTTTTGAATACTTGTATATTCTTCAATCTTCATATTAGAAATTCTCTCTAAATTCCATTTCTCTTGGAAATCTTCAAATAATTGTATTTTGTTTTTAATATCCTCCATCTACACCCCCATATTTTTATGCTTAATAAGCTCTTTCATAGCCAAATAACTATTTAGTGCTCCAAGATATGCCTTAGCAGTGGCAAACATCGTATCAAGATGTAATCCATGTCCAATAAGTGCAGGTTTATTTGGATCAAATTCCACTTTTACTACCACTCTAGCAAGTGCGTCTTTGCCCTCACTTACCGCCTCTACCTTATAATCTTTTAATACTCCATTATATCCACTAATTCTATCAATAGTTTTTAAAATCGCATCCACACTCCCATTCCCGATAGCTGCATCCACACATTTATCGCCATCTTTTTGGATACAAATTGCAGCATGAGGCACACCATTAGAGCAATTTCCAATTTGCAATGATACAAGCTCAAATACTTGCGGAATGCTTATACTCTCCGCACTCATAATAGATCGCAAATCTTCATCATATACTTCTTTTTTCTTATCACACAAAATCTTAAATTCTGCAAATGCCTTATCCAAAGCTTCTTGTGAAATATCCACAAAACCCAAACTTGCAAGTTTATCTCTAAAAGCAGCCCTACCACTATGTTTGCCTAAAACTAATCCATCACTCTCTATAATTCCTATATCACTAGCCTTCATAATCTCATAAGTTTCGCGATTTTTTAGCATACCATCTTGATGGATTCCACTCTCATGCGAAAAGGCATTTTTCCCAACAATCGCTTTATTAGGCTGTGGGCGGATACCTGTGATATCTGAAACTAGCTTAGAGCTTGCATAGATTTCTTTTGTGTTAATTCTCGTATCTAGGCCTTTAAAAATATCTTGCCTTGTTTTTAAAATCATTACAATCTCTTCTAAAGCAGTATTTCCTGCCCTCTCTCCTAGCCCATTAATTGTGCATTCAAGCTGTCTAGCTCCATTTTTAATCCCCTCTAGCGAATTTGCTACTGCTAAACCTAAATCATTATGGCAATGCACTGACAAAATTGCTCTATCCCCAACGCATTCCTTCATTTCTTTAATCAAGCTTCCAAGCTCACTTGGGATTCTATATCCCACAGTATCTGGCAAATTTAGCGTGCTAGCACCCGCTTCAATCACAGCTAGTGCAATTTCTTTTAGAAATCCCACATCACTTCTACAAGCATCCTCACAACTAAACTCTACATCTTCACACAAGCTTCTTGCAAGTTTTACTGCCTCACACGCCCTTTTTAATACCTCATCTTCTTTCATTTTAAGCTTATATTCCATATGAATTTTACTTGTCGCAATAAAAGTGTGAATTCTTTTATGTTTGGCATTGCGCAATGCATTTGCTGCAATCTCAATATCTTTAGTAAGTGCGCGCGACAAAGAACAAATGGTGCTATTTTTCACCACCTCTCCTATTCTGCTAATTGCTTCAAAATCACCTGGACTTGCCGCTGCAAATCCTGCTTCAATTACATCTACGCCAAGCTTTTCTAATTGCAAAGCAAGTCTAACTTTTTCTTCTGTATTCATAGAAGCACCAGGGCTTTGTTCGCCATCTCTTAAAGTTGTGTCAAAAATTTTTATCATTTCCATAATTATTTCCTTTGGTAAATTAATTTTTATTGCGTAATATTAAAATATGATTAAAAAGTAAAAACATTTGCATCCCCTAAGGGAGCAGAGGCAGAAGAAAAGAAAATGTAAGAAAATTTTTCAAAAATGTGCTAATGTATTTTAAAAAGCGTATTCTCATCTTAGCACCTTTTTTTACAAATAAGATAATAAAAAGCCCGAATAGGCCCAAAAAGAACATAGGCACTCATTAAAACCACAATTGTATAAGTAGGATACATAAACAAAACAGCAAGCACAAGCATTAATAAAACAATCACTTTTCCAAAGCTTACTCGCTCAAAACTCATTTTTTTAAAACTTGGATAGCGGATATTACTAACCATTAATAAACCTACAACCAAACTACTAATCAACAATACCATTAAAAGCATAGAAGAATATTTAGAATAATCTTGTGCAATACTCATTTCAAAAAGCAGCCAACTTACAATAAACACAGCAGCAGAAGGTATAGGAAGTCCAATAAAAACATTAGGTTCATTTTGCGTAGTGGTTACATTAAATCTTGCAAGTCTAATGGCTCCAAACACTACATAAAGCCCTGAAACTACAGCACCAAACTTACCATAATAATGTCCTACATAAAAAAATAAAATCATAGCAGGTGCTACACCAAAAGCTACAACATCTGCCAAAGAATCAAACTCTACACCAAATTTACTCGTAGTGCCTGTAAGTCTTGCAATGCGTCCATCCAAACCATCAAAAATAAGACTAAGCAATACCAACCAACAAGCAAGTTCAAAACGCCCAGAGTATGCATAAGCCATAGATAAAACACCAAGATAAATACTAGCACCAGTAAAAAAATTAGGTAAAATATACAAAGGATCTATTTTCATGCTCTTACATATCCTATCAATGTTTTTCCTGCATAAATTCTATCTCCCTCATACACCTTTAATTCTGTTTTTAAAGATAGCTTTATAAATGCTTTACCACTTAGAAAAAATCCAATTCTCTGCCCTAATTTTTCTAATTGCTTAGGATATAAACTCAATTTATAGGAATAAATTGTAGGGAAAAGCTTTAATTCTAAATCACTAGAACCAAACTCCTCATTTTTGCAAAATTTAATTTTAGTATATTCTCCTGTATTTTCTTTAGCATTTAAAAGACCAAAAACCTCTTTATCTTTTCTAGCATACCCACTAAAAGGCATTCTCAAAAGCCCTCTAAAACAAATAGGTTTAGCAAGCTCTATATAAATACCATCTTGCTTGGTTTCTATTTTTTTAATCTTAGCATCAAGTGGAGCTAAAATAGCATCTTCTGAATACTCTTCTGGAATTCTTTCTGGATTGTAGTAAAAATACACTAAACAAATAAAAGCCAAAAAACTAATAAATGCGAGTATATTCCAAGAAAATAGCCAACAAAGGAGAAAAATAACGCCTACTATGCTTAATATCTTCCAACCCTCTTTTGCGATAATCTGCGTTGTTGTTCTCACTTTGTTTCCTTATATTTAAATTTTATGCTTCCTCTTCTTCTTTTACAAGACGCGTAGGCATATTATTTTCTTCTTCAAAAGTAGAGATAATCTCTCTTACTTTCTCTCCATCTATATTTTCTTTTTCAAAAAGTTCTTTTACGATATTTTCAATAGCTTCTTTATAGGTAGTTAGAGAATCTTTAACTGCTTCAAATCTCTCATTTAAAATCTCTTTAATATAAGCATCCATTTTTTGTGCCATCTCTTCACTGTATTCCCTAGAACTGCTTAAACCACCATTTAAAAAGGCATTGCGTTGTTTCTCCAATACCATAAGCCCTGCTACATCTGTCATTCCATAATAGCTCACCATTGCTTTTATAATATCTGTTGCTCTTTCTAAATCGTTGCTAGCACCCGTTGAAATCTCTCCTAAAAATACAGCTTCTGCTGCTCTACCGCCCAAAAGAACATCTACTTCTGCTAAAAGCTCATGTTTTTGCATAAGATATTTATTTTCTTCAGGTGCATTTAGAGTATAACCAAGTGCTGCTAAACCTCTAGGAATAATAGAAACCTTAGTAACCTTCTTAGCGCCTTTTGTAATCTCTGCAATTAAAGCATGTCCGCTTTCATGGTAGGCAACAATCTTTTTTTCTTTTGGAGAAATTCTACGCGATTTTTTCTCTAATCCTGCAATCCCTCTTTCTACTGCTTCTAAAAAGTCGCTTTGCTCCACTTCTCTTTTATTATTTCTACCTGCCAATAATGCAGCTTCATTGACAATATTTGCCAAATCTGCTCCTGCAAGTCCTGCAGTAAGCTTTGCCACTTCAAATAAATCTACATTTTTAGAAAGTTTGATATTTTTAATATGCACTTTTAAAATCTCAACTCTTCCTTCAAAATCTGGCTTATCCACTAAAACTTGCCTATCAAATCTACCCGGTCTAAGCAATGCAGGATCAAGAACTTCTGGACGATTAGTAGCAGCCAAAACAATTACAGGAGAAGAATCAGAGCTAAATCCATCCATTTCTGCTAAAAGCTGGTTTAGAGTTTGCTCTCTTTCATCATTACCACTAATCATTCCACCTGCTGCTCTACTTTTACCAATCGCATCAATCTCATCAATAAAAATAATACTTGGCGCTTCTTTTTTGGCATTCTCAAATAAATCTCTTACCCTACTTGCACCTACACCCACAAACATTTCAATGAAACTACTTCCACTTACAGAGAAAAAAGGAACATTAGCTTCGCCTGCAACGGCTTTTGCCAAAAGTGTTTTACCTGTTCCAGGAGGTCCTACAAGCAATACACCTTTTGGTATCTTAGCACCAAGTGCTGCATATCTATCTGGATTTTTCAAGAAATCTACAATTTCCACTACTTCATCTTTAGCTTCTACATTGCCTGCCATATCATCAAACTTTACATTAGGCTTCTCTGCATTCACAAGTTTTTTAGAACTTCCAATTCCTAAAATTCCATTCCCCATATTTTTTTGCATTCTTGAAGCTAAAAACATCCAAATTGCAAAGAAAATAAACACAGGCAATACCCAACCAAAAAGCATATCGCTAAGCCAATTGCTCTCATTATAACCAGAATATTCTACTTGCTTTTCTTCTAAAAGCGGAATTAAAGAATTATCAGGGCTTACTCTTTGAGCGGTATAAACCACTTTATTCCCACCCATATTAGAAGTAGCTTTAATCATTGTCTGCCCAATAGCAACAAAATCTACTTCTTTATTTTCAATCATCTTTTTTAATTCATAATAATTCACGCTCTTATTCGTGCTAGCACCACCCAATCTATTGCCAACATCCCCACTAGGAGAAATAAATCTAAACGCAACAATGGCAAGAATTGCAAACACGATAAAAACTAAAATGGGATTTTGATTAAAAAAGTTATTAGGTTTTTTATCTTGCTGATTAGGTTCGTTATTTTGTCTTTTTTGCATTGATTTTCCTTATTGTTTTTTTAGAGCAAAAGTTGTCCAATCGCCATTTTCAATCTGCTTTAAAATGGCAAAATCCTTAAATTTATCAAGAACTTTTTTTGCATACACATTTAAAATTCCTGATAATACCAAAATACCTTCTTGTTTAACATATAATTGCAAAGGTAATGCCACAATAATATCTGCTAAAAGATTTGCTACCACTATATCAAAGCTACCTTGCAAAGCAGAAATCTTTTCTAAAGAACCTTCCCAAATCTCTTCAAGCTTTACTTGGTTTTTACTTGCATTCTCTTTGGTAGATACTACTGCCATTTCATCTGTATCACAACCCCACACCTTTGCACCGCATTTACAAGCTGCAATGGATAATATTCCACTGCCACAACCAACATCTAATAACTTTTTATCTTGTAAATTAAGCTCTTGCAAAATCTGCAGACAATTATATGTGCTTTCATGATGACCACTTCCAAAAGCAAGTGCAGGATCAATCACGATATTAATCCTATCTTGCTTGGCTTCATACCATGATGGATGTATGTAGAGCTTTCCACATTCAATAGGAGTAATGGACTTGCAATACTCATTAATCCAATCTTGATTTTTTTCTCTTTTTTCTTCTAGGCTATATTCAAAATCTTTACCCACAAGTTCTTTTAAATTATTTGCATAAAAAATCAAATTTTCTTTAATTTTAGCTGTATCATTTTGTGTTCTTAAAATAAAGCCCTTATCTATTTGCTCGATAGCCTCATTAGATAATTCCATTGCTTTATCCTCTAGCATTTCAATAAAATCGCTAGAATGCACAATAAGACAATTATAATAAGTATCCATCTTTTTAGTCATTCACACCTAAAACTACTTCTAATTTCTCTTTTAAAACTTGAGGTGTAAAAGGTTTTACTATGTAATTATTCACACCTGCTTTTAATGCTGTAATTACTTCTGCTTTTCCACCTTCAGTAGTTACCATAATAATAGGAATATCTTTAAATCTCTCATCGGCTCTAACTTTTTTTACCAAATCAAGTCCATTCATTTCTGGCATATTCCAATCTGTAATTAAAACCTTTACATCAGGGTTGGCATTCATTCTATCCCATCCCTCTACACCATTTTCACCTTCTAAAATATCATTATACCCTAATCTTGCTAGTGTATTTTTTATAATTCTCCTCATCGTTGAACTATCATCTACAACAACCATTTTCAACACGGACTCCTTAATTGAAATATAAAACTTTTCTAAGCCTAAATAAAAAATATGACTAATTATAGCACAAATTAAAGCAACTATTTCTTAATGCTAAAAAAGCTTAAACAATAAAAACTCTAAAATAATATTTTAAAGTTTTTATTTTAGCCATGCAGTTTAAATACAATTTCCTTATTTTTACAAAGAATTTTAAACCACATTGGGAGAAACTTTTGCATTAACCAACCCTATTATACTATAAATATTAAATATTTTTAAGTTTTTATAGATTTGCGATATTAGATATTTTTTACCATAGAACATATTGTAACGGAGTTTAATTGTTAAAAGTTACCTTTGATAACACTCTCTAAAAATAGTTTTTATTAAACCAACTCTTTTATAACAAACCCTTTAAAGCCTTAAACCTTAAAAATAGAATTTATAAGAGGCATTTTAACAGATAAACTATCTTAAGATTATTTTTTACAAAACTCTTAAATTCATATTTTATTATAAATAAATATCCAAAGCTATATGAATTTTGTTAAATAGTATTAACCACTAATGCTATATAAAAATCTTACAATATTATTGCCCTTTTTAGACTTTCTTATCTCAATGATTTATTAAAAGACATTCCGCCATTTAAACAAACAAGGGATATTTATAGAAATAACCCAAATTAAAGAAAAAATAGCAATATCAAAGTAATTTCTACTCTCTAAAATTTTTAAATCTTACAAAAACTTTTTGCCCTTTCTGTGCATAACTTTCAGCTTTTACTTCTTTGTTAAAGCTATCATTTAGTGTGGCTCAAACTATAATAATTTCTTATTAGATTGTTAATTGGATTATCTAGACTTTAAAAACATAAAGCAAGTTTGGAGAAATTTCAATAGACTTAATTTGGAGAATTTATAGAATATTTACATAAAAAATTAAATGGATTATAGAAGCCAAAGTTACACTTTAGCTTCTTCTCTTCTTTGGAGATACTCCCAATATTCATCAACATTTTTTTGCCATTCTTTGATTAAATATTCATTTTCTGGTTTAAATAAATGTTTAAATCTTGCTTGAGCTCCTAGATAATCTCTTACTGGAATTATATTTTTAGGACGGTAAGTAATTCTTAACTCCCTGCCATTAATGATTTCAAAAAGTGGGAATACAAGAGAATCTGTTGCTAAATCACTCATTTCAATAGTATGGTTAGCAGGGAATCTCCATTCAGTTGTGCAAGCGCTCATTGCATTAATAAAGGTTGGCCCTTCTGTTTCAATAGCAGTTTTAATTTTTTTACTCATATCTTTCCATTTATTAGGAGCTACTTGAGCTACATAAGGCGATCCATGAGCTGCCATAATAAAAAGCAAATCTTTCTTTTTATCTTTCTTACCATAACTTACGCGTCCTGCTGGAGTTGTAGTCGTAGAAGCCCCTATTGGAGTAGATCCGCTTCTTTGTCCTCCTGTGTTTGCATACACTTCATTATCCAAGCACACATAAGTAAAATCATGTCCTCTTTCAAAACAGCCACTAATAAATTGGAAACCAATATCATAAGTAGAACCATCTCCGCCAAATGCCACAAATTTTGGCTCTTTATCACTATATAATTTGCCTTTTCTTTTAAGAGCCTTATACATTGCTTCTGCACCTGCAATAGCAGTAGAACTATTTTCAAATCCGATATGAATCCAAGGCACATCCCAAGATGTATAAGGATACACAGCAGTAGAAACCTCCAAACAACCTGTAGAGGCTGCTACAAGCAGTGGATGATCTGTTGCATTCAAAACCTCTCTTACGATAATCCCATGAGCACATCCTGGACACAATAAATTCGCACCTTCAAATCTCTCACTTGCTTTAGAATATTGTTTTAAATTTTTAATTTCACTCACTTGATACTCCTTAATTAAAGCCAAGTTTTGGACCTCTAAGTCCAATAAATTGTTGTGTTTTATGGGTTAGTTTTCCTGCTTTTGCATTTGCATCTAACTCCTTATAAATCTCTTCTAGGTGATTTTGTGTTAAATCTCTTCCACCAAGCCCATAAATATAATTACTCACTACTGCTTTAGAACCCTGTGCATAAAGAGCCGCAACTCCTTCATTATAAAGCATTCCCATAGCTCCTGCTGGTAAGCTTCTATCTAAAAATGCCACTGCTTTAGCATTTTTTAAAGCCTCTCCTAATCTCTCATAAGGGAAAGGACGCAATACTCTAATACTTACAACACCTGCTTTAATACCATTTTCTCTAGCTTTTTTAGCAGCAATGCGTGCAGATTCTACAGTAGTTCCAAGTGCTACAATAATCACTTCTGCATCTTGCGTATCATATTGCTCCACTACATTATATTTTCTACCACTTAGTGCTTCAAACTCTTTAAAAGTGCGTTCAATCACAGGCATAGAATTCATAATTGCATGATGAAGCTGTGCTTTATGTTCAAAATGCCAATCTTCCTCTGTTTGAGAACCATAAGTAGCAGGTTTGCTAAAATCTAGCATTGCATTTTTAGGCTTATAATCACCGATAAATTTATATGCAACATCATCTTTTAAAGGACGCACACTTTGTGCAGTATGTGAACAGATAAAACCATCTTGATGCACCATCACAGGAAGTCTTACATCATAGTCTTCTGCAATTTTAAATGCCATAAGGTTAAAATCATAAGCCTCTTGTGGATTATAGGTGCATAGATTCACCCACCCTGCATCGCGTCCAAGATACATATCTGAATGATCTCCATTTACATTTAAAGGGCTTGCAAGAGCACGATTAACCACATTTAAAACAATAGGTAATCGCATACCTGATGCTTGATAAAGCACTTCAACCATAAGTGCAAAACCTTGAGAACTTGTAGCAGTTGCCACACGCCCACCTGCAGCTGCAGCACCTACACAGCCACTCATTGCTGCATGTTCTGATTCTACCATTACAAATTCGCCATCAATATAACCATTTGCCAAAAAAGTTGCATAATTTTGCACAATAGGGGTCGATGGAGTAATAGGATAAGCAGAAACTACATCAATTTGAGCTTGACGCAACGCATGGCTTGCTGCCATATTCCCATCCCAAACTTCAATTTCTTGTAATTCATATACATCTGCCATTAGTTATCCTTTTTCTTTGCTTCTTTTGCAGGCCATTTACTTAGAGCCTCTTGGTTGCTTTCATAATCATTAAACATTAAAAGTGATTTTGGATTTGTAGGACATACCTCTACACATACACCACAGCCCTTGCAATGCACATAATCTACACCACTCATCTTCTCATCTCTTACCAAAATTGAAGAATCAGGGCAATAAACCCAACAAAAATAACAATTAATGCAATGATCGTGGTTAAAAACTGGTTTTTCCACTCTCCAATGTGCCACACTTGCCTTATAAGAACTATCTTCGCGATATTCTCTTACATCTGCGTGTTTTTGAACCATTTCCCCACCTTCTTTTTCAAAAGGAAACAATACTGAACCCGCTTCAAATTCATTCCAGCCTTTATATTCCATACTTACGCTCCTATTTTACTTCATTATAAGCTTTTCTAATAACTTCCATATTTGCATCAATAATTTTTTGAGGCAGTTTTTTACCTAAAACTTTCTTAAAAGACTCCAAGAAAAACTCTAAATCTAAGCTTTGCGAAACTTTCAAAAAAGCTCCAAGCATAGGTGCATTAGGGATTGACTTTCCAAATGCTTCCATAGATAATTTAATGCAATCTAATATATAAACTTCTTTATTTTTAAGCTCTGGCTTACTTTCTAAAAACTCTTCTTTACTTAGATGTGTTGTAATGATATATTTTGTAGTAGGTTTTTCATTCGCACAAATATCAGCAATATAAGTCAAACCTGGATCAATCACCAAAATATAATCTGGATTCATAAATTTTTCGTGATTTAATATCGGATTTTCATCAATTCTATTATAAGCCGTCATCGCAGCACCTCTTTTTGCAGAACCATAAAAAGCAAATGCTTGCACCTCTTTACCAGTTCCTGCAATTACATCTGCTAAGCCTTTAGCACCTGTTACTGCACCTTGTCCTGCACGGCTATGCCATCTAATTTCAAGCATGACGCCTCCTAAATGATTAATTTTTACACTTAAATTCTAAAAAAGAGGTGCTTAAAAACTACTTTGCAAAGGCATTTAGTAAAAAATTCTTTTTCTTTGTGTAAAAATAACCCATAAATATAAAAGAATAAAATGTGTAAAAAATACTCAAATAAATAAAAAATAAACCCTTATAAATCCTCATAAGTTTCAAAAAGTAGCAGTAGAGCTTAGAATTCCGCTATATTTGCAACCAAAGCATATCTTGTATTTTATTGTTTATTATCAAGCAAACTCATTTTTATCACTTATGTAAAATAGGCGTAGCATAAGCATTTGCAATTAGGGATAAAACCCTATAAACACAAAATATTCTCTATCATATTTGAAAGTTGTGTGATAATTACAATCTGTTACACTTTTTATAAAAATGTATTTATTTTATCTACATACAACTTGCTAAAACAAAATAAACCACCTTTCTCTCACAATAAGGATTTGCAATAATATCAATCACATTGGATTTAGAATATACCCTCTTCCTTTTAAATTAACTTCAATAAATACACACCCAGCCAAAATATCTATATAACCACACATTTTAGCTTTTATCTTAAAAATATTGCAATAAATATTTTATGCTTTTGATTTATAATTTACTAGCAGATTGCCCTATCTTATGTATAAAATCATTGAATTAAAAAGGTAGGCTCAAATTTTGCAAATTCCCGTTTTCAATTCTTTTTGCAGATATTTTTGCTTAGCTTGATATTTTTTTAGAAGTATATATAAGGATGGCAAAATCATAATGGGAGGAAGCAAGAAATAGCAGTGCTAGAAAATTTTACTTGTTTAAAAATAGAAACTTCTACACCATTAAGCAATGGAAAATATTCCATTGCTTCTATAGGTCTTAATGTATTTAATGTGTATCTATAAAGATACTTTACATTCACTTTGTTTCTGGCTATAGTCTCCCATCTACTTGCTCTTTTGGCAAGATTCCCTTTAAATCATAAACTATAGTATTCCCCTTATTGCTAAAGTCATATTTTTTAAATTCATTATGTGATACAGCAACAATAACCGCTTTATAGTCTTGGAGTTTAAATTTATCCATATCTTGCAAGCTAAGCTTATACTCATGCTCTACTTCTTTGCTATCTGCCCATGGGTCAAAAATATCCACACAACAATCAAACTCTTGCAATTCTTTAATAATATCTACCACTCTTGAATTTCTAATATCAGGGCAATTTTCTTTAAATGTAATACCCAAAATCGCCACCTTAGATCCTACAATTTGGTGTGATTTTTTAATCATTAACTTAATAACTTTATTAGCAACAACAATCCCCATGTTATCATTAATATGTCGCCCTGCTAGGATTACTTGTGAGTGGTAGCCTAAAGATTCGGCCTTGTGAGTTAGGTAATATGGATCAACACTTATACAATGTCCCCCAACAAGCCCCGGACGGAATGGTAAGAAATTCCACTTTGTCCCTGCTGCTTCTAGCACATCTAGCGTATCTATTCCCATTTTATCAAAGATAAGCGATAGCTCATTTACAAAAGCGATATTAATGTCCCTTTGTGAGTTTTCTATAACTTTTGCAGCTTCTGCTACTTTTATACTTGAGGCTTTGTGTGTTCCTGCAGTGATGATACTTGCATAAAGGTTATTGACTTCCTCTGCAATTTCTGGTGTAGAACCGCTTGTTACTTTTTTAATACTTGGCAATCTATGCTCTTTATCTCCTGGATTGATTCTCTCTGGAGAATATCCACAAAAGAAATCTATATTAAACTTTAATCCACTCATCTCCTCTAAAATAGGAACACAATCTTCCTCTGTGCAACCTGGATAAACAGTGCTTTCATAAATTACTATATCTCCTTTTTTAAGCACTTTACCTACGCTTTGGGAAGCCTTTTTTAATGGTGTTAAATCTGGTTTATTGAAATTATCAATAGGAGTTGGCACAGTTACTATAAAAATTTGTGCTTTTTTTAAATCCTCTAAATTTGTCGTATAGCTTAGCTTTTTTGCACTTAATAGCTCCTCTTTTTCTACCTCTAATGTTCTATCATAGCCCTCTTTTAATTCTTTAATTCTTGCCTCATAAATATCAAATCCTATTACTTCATACTTTTTTCCAAACTCTACTGCTAGAGGCAATCCAACATATCCAAGTCCAATAACTGCTAAAGTCTTCATTTATCTCCCTTAAATAATATAAAGTTTTAAAATTCTACTTATTTTTCTTAAATCATTCATAAATACATTTTCAATTTGTCTTATACACTAATGCCTTTTGACATGCCTTACATCTAAAAGAAGCCCCCTTTGCAATTCTATAGTGGATATCATCTGGAACATCATGTATCTTATTAGGACATGCACATGTATAATAAAACCCATCTATTTCTTCCCCCTCTTCTACAATATCATATTCATCAAGATTATCAATATTGTTTAAAAGCTCTGGCACCAAATCGCAAACTTCAGAATTTGCTACAATAGCATCTCTTCTATATTTTTCTACTTTCATATCTTCTTTTAAAATATGCTCTAAAAGCCATTTTCTAGCAACCACATTAAGTTTTTCTTTAACCTCATTAAGACTTGTGGCTTCTTTGACAATAGAAAACATTTGCTTAGTAATAGCATTATGAATGGATTTATGCTCTTCTAGCTTGGGGTAGCCAATTTTTTCCATATATTTTTCTTCTTCTTTAAAATGCACAGCCATATAATCAAAAAACCTTTTTAAAACCTCCTTGATTTCATTGGCTGTTGCTTGACGATTTGCTAGTAGAAAAACACGATTTGCAATTGCAAATAGCATTTTATGCTGTGCATCCACCTTCTCATTATGCACACTAAAAGTATTGCTCCACTTTATCACTCTAAACACACCTTTTTATAAATTCTAATGCTAGATTTTATCTTCTTTTTTCACTACTTTACCTTAAAGATAAAATTATCCTTATCTTACTAAAAATTTTTAACATCACTTATGCTTTCTTAAATCCATAAAAACAGCATTTACATTTTTAAACATTACCAAACACATAGCCCATTTTCTTTAAATGACAAATTGAAAAAACTAGCCATATTTTCTTTCCACAAACAATCTATGCAAATGAAAAGCACCTGCATTCAAATGTACCACAACATAAGAAAAAATCTTGTCTTTGAAAGTCTTTTTTTGTTCTAAATATTGCACAATTTTAATAAAGCAATTTTCATCATAAAAATCGTGAGGAAATGCAAAATAAAGCGTATCACTTTTAACTTGTTTATGTGTATAGTGGTTTAAAAACTCTAAAGTGAATTTAGCTTCAATCTTTCTAAAATTCTCATCATTAAAGCATAAATTCTCACCCAAATAGCTAGACTTTAAATTGCAATAGCTTTTTTGATTAAAAGAATAGTATTGGTTATGCTCTGTATCTTTATTAAAATGCTTATCTAAATTAAAAAGATGTGCTACAAATTCCTTTAAGCTCTCTTTGGATTGAAATTCAGTGGGAGGCACATATTTAAATTTCATTTCATTTAGCATTTTAAACGCTCTTTGCCATTCTTTGTTCTCTTCTATGCTCTGCTAAGCTTGGCATATTAGATAGAGTGTTTTTCCACGCTTTAATACACATTAAAACTTCATTGACATTTTGTGTATGGGTTTCACTTTTCTTTAAAATCTCATTTAACCATTCTATATTTCTAATATCTGCCTTAACAAACTCTTCATAATTTACATTAAGGATTTTTGCAATATATCTTACATATTGTTCTATTGCTCCATCTTTTTCTACTTGGAATTTGTATTTAATAGCAGTTTTTACAAGTGCATTCATACTCATAAGGGCTAAAATATCTGAAAAGTTAAAGGCTATCTTTTCATTATCTCTTCTATAGATAAGAAAACGCAAAATAACACACATAAACTCTTTTTGCTTGTATTTCCACATTTTCTTTTTTTAAATCTTCTTGCATTAAGATAACTTCATACTTAATAGCATCGCCCTCTTTTTCTGTATGGTTTAAAAAATTTTCAAGCTCTAACACACCACGATTTAAAAAGTTTTTTAATTCCATAGCAACCCTCCATAAATCTCCCCCATTAAAGTTTTATTTTTATTATTTTTATTTTATGTCTTGCAGTTATTATTCTAATAAATTTCTCATAATATGTCAATTCTACCTTAAAAAAACACAAAAAATCTTGCGATAAGAATAAATTCTTAGACTATTTGGCAACTTAGCTTTTTACATTGACAAAAAATATAAAAAATAAATCATATTTTATTTTTAAAGTAATCTTAAAAGTTAAATGATAAAATTCTAATGTGTTTTAAGCAGTTTTTATTGTCTTTTAAAGGCTTTAAGGAGGCTCAATGGTAGAAATAAATATCTTTATGATACTA
>NZ_NBIU01000079.1 GCF_003245365.1 Helicobacter valdiviensis | reverse complement strand
TCCTTTACCACTGCTTTCATCACTAGGGGAAAAATAATAGCTAGGTTTATCTTGTAAAATATTTCCTTCTTTATTGGGTTCTCCAAAGTAAAAAGAATTATCAGGGAGTTCGGTGGAGCCTGTAAGGAGGGTGGAGTTTAGGAAGATATAAGCTTGGTAGTTTTGAAGCGTATCTAAAGAAACACCTGTTTTATTTACGGCTCTTTCATAGATTTCATTACAATCAACCACATCTTTATGATTGGCAAAAATAAAAAATTTCTTTTCTTCTATATTAACAAATGCTGTTGAGCTTGCAGAATTAAATCCTATTTTTGTTTTAGGGCTTTGATTTTTATTAAGATAATAGCTTGTGCAATGATTTTCAAAAATTACATTAATCATTTGCATTTTTCTGGCTTGAAAAAATTCCTCATTATCCTCATTGCTCATACACTTAAAACAATTAGAATTATAAGGTAAGCTTTTATGTAAATTTGTTTTTGTAAGCATATCTTTGCCATCTTGTTGTTCTAGTTTAAAAGGGAAGAATTTAAAAAGTGATCTTAAATTATATAAATCTGATTTATTTATTTGAATATTTTGTATAGCATTTTTATCTAGTATTCTTATCCAACCTCCTACCGCTTCCAAAGCCAAAAAAGAATCGGGTATGATAAATTTATTTATACTTTGGTATTCATTTAAGCTAAATGCTTCTTGCTTGTCTTTATAAATGAAATTAAAATGTTTGTCTTTGTAATTGTCTTCATTATATAAAATATAAAAAAATTCATCCAATACTACACTGATATAATTTTCATCTTCGTTTTTAATATTTGCACCACCTTGTAGTAATAATTTATTATTTTGAGTTAACTCAATAAGAATTTGCGTATAAGAATTTAAATAATCCAGCACACAAGCAATATCTCCCTTTAATTCTTTAATATCTTCATTATTTGTTATTAAATGCTCATACAAATAACTTGACCAAACTATATTATACATAAAATGACTAGTATCCCAATAGCTTTTTTCAAGTTCTCCTATATGGATTAAATGCAATTTATCTGTATTTTTATAATCAAATTTATCTTTAATATTTAATCCATATTTATAACCCAAATCAGATATTAAAGATCTTGCGGGCTCTAGCGTTTGTCTGCCTTCTTTCCAAAAATCTTCTTCATTAGGGATAGGCTTGGCTATGGTTTCTATATGATGTATTTCTATACTTGTTTTACCCTTACTTGCTTGTTTTATATTTAAAGCACATTCATCAAGTCTTTTTTGCTCCACTTGTCCTTGTGCATTTTTACATTCTTCAATCAAACCATCGGTTCCATTTTCTAGATTTAAAGCTTTAGAACAATTATCCAAAGTTTTTCTAGTCATACCAAAACCAAAAAGTTTTTTAATTCCTTTGATTAACAATTTAAAAACAAGTCTAACAAGTCTAACAAAAAGATTTACAAAGCTTCCTGTAATCCCCCCTATACCCGCTCCATTATAAGTATAGAGTTTTTGAATATATTTTTTTTGCCCAAAGATACAAAAACATTGTGCTAAATGTCCGCCTAAAGAATGCCCTACAATATCGATTTTAAAATCATCACTTCCATGCTTGTTTCTAATATTTTCTAAAACACTATC
>NZ_NBIU01000078.1 GCF_003245365.1 Helicobacter valdiviensis | reverse complement strand
CAAGGAGATATTATTAATAGAGGAAATATTAATGCTAATAAAGTCTTAATGATTGGGAATAATGTAAGAATAGATGGGGGAAAGGTAGGCAATACTAATTCTAATGCACATTTAGTGGGGAATTATGTCTATATAGATGCTGATAGTGTTAAGCTAAATTCTAATAAAATCAATGTTACAGCTTTAAAAGAAGGCTATATTCAAAGACAAATGAATAACTTTGCTAAGGATAATTATAGTTTTGGGAATTTAGGTGGTATCGTGCAAGCTACAGACTATCAAGAAACAGATGGTAAGCTACATATAGGAACTAAAAATACCTTTTAAAAAACAATCACTATAGGGAATATGGGAAGTGATAGAGAAAATGCAAAAGAGTGGTGGTATTTTGCAGATGGGTGGAATAATAATAAGGGAGATATTAGAAATATAGATGAGTTTAGATTGGTGGGGGATATAGATTTTCAAGGAAATAAAGGAGTAGGAGAAGTAGGAAAAGATTGGCAAAACTATGCTGATTTTGGTATTGATTTAGATGGAAATGGAACCATAGATACTGATGAGTATACAAGTATGATTGTGGGAGATAGAAATTCTTTCACGGCCAACTTTGATGGACAAGGATATACACTAAAGAATATTAATATAGATACTACAATTACTAGAAATTATAAACCTAGATATGTTGGAATATTTGGAAATACTGGAGGGGTATTTAAAAATATTAATGTGGATTATATAGGTGGGAGCGTAACAGTAGATATAGGAAATAATAGTCGAATATTCGCAGGTGGCTTTGCAGGGGGTGCTGGAGGAACTTTCTTTAATATTACTTTGAATAATATTAATAATATTAGCAGTCAAGGCAACAATAATTTCAATAATGAAGGTTATTATATAGGCGGATTTGCTGGAGGCACTCAAGGAAATTTCTTTAATATAGTTTTAAACAATATTAACAATATCAATAGTCCTAAGGGCACTGAAAGCCATGCAGGTGGTTTTACAGGACATGCTAGAGGAACTTATACTAACATTACCCTTAATAACATAAAAAACATAAGCAGCCATCAAGATGCGGGCGGATTTGCTGGCTGGATTGAAGATGAAAAATTTTCAAATATAACGCTTAATAATATAGAAAATATTGATGGTAGTAGTGTAGGTGGCTTTGTTGGAGCTGCCTCTGGTGGAATTCATGAAAATATCATCTTAAACAATATAGGAAATTTAAGTGGTTATAGTGTTGGTGGTTTTATTGGATATATTAATGTTGAATCTACATTTAAAAACATCTATATCCATTTTAAAGACAAAGCCACAATCACAGCAAAAGGAGATGGAGCTACTGCAGGTAAATTTCTTGGTGCTACCAGTGATTATTACTACCAAGAGGTTGTAGAACTCTCTAACATCAATCTTTATTATGCAGATGGTAGTCAAATTGCAGAAATAAAAGATGATATAGGCTTTGCTGGTGATGGCGATATCATTAAAGGAACAATAGATTCTCACCCTTATTCAAACGAGCAAGATGGCTTTACTATTTTTAAAAAAGATGTAGAAAATTTCTTTAAAGAAGAAAATAACAAACCACAAATCCATTACAATAAAGAGGGAGGCTATTATACTTTCCTAGATGAAACAAATAATGGCAATGGCGGA
>NZ_NBIU01000077.1 GCF_003245365.1 Helicobacter valdiviensis | reverse complement strand
GATTTTGGAAGTATCCCACAACTTTTTCAAAGCTTTCTCTCACCCATTGGCAAACCCACTAAGGCTTATGTAGTGCATGATTATTTATGCACTTTAGCAAATTTAGGAGTGATAGAGCGAAAAGTAGCGGATAAAGTTTTTAAGAGGGCTTTAAAAGCTTTAGGCTGTGGAAGGTTTAAAACCTATTTGCTTTATTTTAGTGTGAGGGCTTTTTCTTTAATAGTTGTGCCAATTAGGCAATTATTTAAAAAGATTTAAGGTTGCTTTATTCAAAAAATCTCTCTTAGGCGGGAAGTGGGAACCCTAGCTTTTACAAGTAAAAGCTGTCCCAACCACCACGAGAGCTTTTTTGCAATAAAGCCTAAATAAATTAATTTTAAAGGAGTAAAAATGGATTTTGGAATTTCTTATATCCCAAGTGGAGATCAAACAACTTTGCCTCCAAAAGAACCTATTGTAAAAAAAGAATATGCCACCAAAGAAGAAGTGCAAAGTCTAATTAGCACAAGTGAGGCAAAACAATCTAGTGAGGTAGATAGCAAGATAACTCAAGCAAAGAGTGAAATGGAAAGTAAATGCAATGAGCTAATTACTGAAGCGATTGCAGGACTTACTCCAAGTGAAGAAGAGCCACCCACAGAGGAGGAGCAAGGCGGAGCAGAAGTGCAGAGTGTAAAAGCTAAGAGTAAAAAGTAAATTAAAGGAGTTTAAATGGCAGCAAATTTTGGCGTAAATGTGACAATTACTAATGGAGCAGCAAGTCCTATTAAAATACAAAGTGATACTCCAATAGGTATTGCAGGAAGTATCAAGGGTGCAACAAAAGAAGCAATTTATAATCTAGCAGGTTACAAAGATACGACTGAAAATCCTATCTTTGCTTTTTCTAATGTATTAAAGGCTAAAGAGTTTGTAAGCACTCTAATAAAAGAGCAAAACTTACAAGATTATAGGCTTTATGATACATTAGATTGTATTTCTTTGCAGAATGTATCTTGCGTGATTATTATTAGCTTTTTTATAGAAGAGAGAGAAAGTGAGAATAATATTGCAGGTTGTATAGAAGCATTAGAGATGTTTAGAAAATCAAGACATAAAACTGGCTTTAGCCCTGATTTAATCATCGCTCCTTATTATTCAAGCGAGGCAGGAATTAAAGAGAAAATCCAAAGCTTATGTGAGGGACTAAAAATCACAGGTATTGTGGATTTATACGCACAAAATGTAGGAGAGGCAATAAATCTAATGGAGAGTTTTAGCACAAAAAGACTTATTGCAACTTTTCCACAAGCGCAAATTCTAAATTCAAGGGGTGAGTATTCCTTTGTTCCACAATCTCCTTTTATTGCTGCGATGATTGCCTATGCTGATGGAGAGGTGGAATATGGCTTTTCTAATTCTTATTCTAACAGAGTAGTAAATGGAATCACAGGAGTGGAGCATTTTATTGATTTTGTGATGGGTGAGGATTGTGATGCAGATAGACTAAGAAGTAATCAAATCTCAACCATTATTCTTTATGAGGGTTATAGAACTTGGGGAGGTGATACAAGCGATGAGGATACTATCTGGCAAGATTTAGCTAGAGTTAGAACCTTTGATAGAGTAGCCCTTGCAGGACAAAAAGCCTCTTTTAAAGCCATTGATAAAAAAGCAAGTGAGCTTTATTTTATTAAGCTTAGTGTTGAAGAAATGCTAAGAAATCTAAAAGGTGCTAAGGTGCTTGT
>NZ_NBIU01000076.1 GCF_003245365.1 Helicobacter valdiviensis | reverse complement strand
GAATGGGAGCTATTAAAAATGTAACCAAAGATTTTAGTAATCTTGAAGCAATGTGTGCTAAGACAAAGCTAGGCGTTAAGGGTTTGCAAAAAGAGTTAGATAAAATAAAATTAAACACTAATTTAAGAACAAATTTTAAAGAGCAATTGCAAGGCTTACAAAGTGATTTTATAAGTGCTAGCAATATTATTAGTGGTGGAATTATTGCTAAAGGTTTGGGCGAAAGTATAGGATTTGAAAGTGCTATGGCAGATGTTAGGAAGGTTGTAAATTTTGATGAGGGCGATAATATCAAAAAAATAAGTGATGATATTTTAAAAATGTCCCAAACGCTTCCAGCTACCGCCAAAGATTTAGCAGCCATAGCAGCAGCTGGAGGACAAATTGGTTTAGGTTCTAAAGATGTCCGCGAATTTACAAATCTTGTAACCAAGATGAAAGTAGCTTTTGATATGAGTGCCGAAGAAGTCGGAGATAGTGTAGCTAAGATTAAAAATATCTTGGGACTTTCTTTGAAAGATATGGAAGACTTAGGGGATAGCATTAACAATCTTTCAGACAATAGTGCATCAAAAGCCAATGAGATTATTGATGTTATGAAGCGAACTGCAGCTGCTGGTAAACAGCTAGGCTTTAGCAAAGAACAAATTGCAGCTTTAGGCTCTACTTTTATTTCTTTAGGAAAACCTTCAGAAGTAGCAGGAACTGCTATAAATAGCCTTTATACAACCCTAGCTACTGCAGATACTTTAGGAGAAAAAACACAAAAAGCTTTTCAAAAAATAGGAATTAGTGGAGATTTCTTAAAAGAAGCCACCTTTAATAATCCTCAAAAAGCATTAGAATTATTTTTAGAACGATTAGGAACTTTAGACAAAAAAGAACAAATGGGTGTTTTGGTAGATATTTTTGGCAAAGAATTTTCAGATGATGTTGGAACACTTATTCAAGGACTAGATACTTATAAAAAAGCTCTACAGAATGCAAGTGATGAAGACAAAAAAGGCTCATTACAAAGAGAATTTGACACAAGAGCAGACACCACTGAAAATTCCCTTATTTTAATGAAAAATGCTTTTAATTCTCTTGCGATTAATTTAGGCTCTGTATTTTTGCCCGTTATTGCGGGAGCTAGTAAGGCTTTATCATTTGTAGTAAATGGCATTGTTTCTATTACAAGCTTAATACCTGGACTTAATGGAGTGCTTGGAGGATTAATCACCACTTTTTTACTGGCTAAACCTGTAATGTTAGCTTATAATATAATTCTACTTTACATTAAAGATTCTAAAGCTTTATTGAATAATTTCCTTTTAATTTCTAAAATTAGATTCCTTGCTTTTAAAAAAGCAGTAAGTGTTTCCAATCTAGCATTAATCAAACACAATCTTAGCTTAAAACTTGCTAATCTCACAATGAGAGCAAAAACTCTTACTTTAGGTATTTACACAAATGCTTTAAAAGCATTAGGCTTTGTTTTGGGAACATTAAATAAAGCTTTTAAGTTTGTGGCTCTTGGCATTAGAGCTTTAAGCGTTGCGATTATGACTAATCCTATTGGATTAATCATAGGTGGTATTGCAATAGCTGCTGGACTTATTATAATGAATTGGGGAAAGGTTAAAGACTGGTTTATGAGCTTTATAAACTGGTTAAAACCCCTATGGCAACCCATAGCAAATTATATAAAAGCAGTGTTTATGAGTTGGATTAATGTTTTTAAATTCTTTGGAAATATTTTTATA
>NZ_NBIU01000075.1 GCF_003245365.1 Helicobacter valdiviensis | reverse complement strand
CTAGCCCAAGAAAACTAGCAAAAAGATTATAGCTTTAAAATTTAATTTAAAGCTATTTTATTTCATTTTAAAAGGATATTTATGGAAAATTCACTTAAAATGAAAACTAGCACCATTAAAACTACAAAGCTTAAAGCCCCTTTTGCATGGGTTGGAGGAAAGAGTGCATTAGCTAAAGAGATTATTACACTTATGCCAGAACATAAAAGCTATATTGAAGTTTTTGGAGGAGCATTAAACATTCTTTATCAAAAAGAAAGCTCCAAAGTAGAAGTGATTAATGATATTAATGATGATTTAATTAATCTTCATCTTTGTATTAAAAATAAGCCTGAAAGTCTAACAAATGTGCTAAATTCTATGCTAGTTAGTAGAAAAATCTTTTATATGTTAAAAAATAAAGAGCTAAAGCCAAGAAATCAATTAGAAAGAGCTGCGTTTTATTTCTATCTTATCCAATGTTCTTTTGGGGCGATGAAAGAAAGCTTTGCAATGAGTAAAACAAGAGCTCCTAAAAAACTTTATAGAGATTTTAGTATATATTCTAAAAGACTAAAGAGAGTTAGCATTGAAAATAGGAGCTTTGATTATATTTTAAAACATTATGATAATAGTGAGGCTTTGTTTTATTTAGACCCACCTTATGTAGGGACAGAATCCTATTATCAAAACACAGGAGGTTTTGGGCTAAAAGAACATAAGCTTTTAAATGAGTTGTTAAAAAATATCAAAGGTAAATTTATGCTCTCTTATAATGATTGTGAGCTAGTAAGAGAGCTTTATAAAGACTTTAATATTAAAGAATTAAAGGTTAAATACTCTCTTAGCTCAAAGGAGAGAAAAGAGCAAAAGGAACTTTTAGTGATGAACTTTTAGGGCTATCCCCTAAAAGCTAAATCATACAAATCTTCATTTTTATTATACTCTAATACAACATCTAGTTTAGCTTCTGTTTTAATAGTAATTATATTTAGATTTTTAGGATTAAATGTTTCGCTTTTTATTGTTTTAATAGCTAAAATTAAAGCTTTCATTTCTTCTAAACTTTCTAATCTTGCATCTAAGCTTTCTGTGAAAAGTTCATCATTTGTTATTTCATACCAATATCTTAAAGTATTTTCTAAATTCTCTTTTAGAGTTTCAAGGTTTGTGTTTTTCATCTATTCTCCTTTAATTTTGTTAGGACAACGATAACTTTTACTTGCTTAGTGTGTGCTGTTACATTCTCCTTATCTCTCCAATTACTGCACCTATTAGCAAAAATTCCCCATTGCTATAAAACATATCTTTATAGTTAGGATTAAAAGAATGCAAAATTACTCCATTATCTTTTTTAAAGACTTGTTTTATAAATAAACCCTCTTTAGTATTAATCACATAAATACCTTTATTTTTAAAAGGTTTGTTTCTATCAATCACACAAATTGAACCCCCTTTTATAACTTCTTCCATACTATCACCCAAACTTGTAATAAACTCACAATTTTTACTTTTAAAAAAATCTAGTAATGTATTATCTATAATAATTTCTTGAAACTCTACAAACTCATTAATTCCTCCTCCACCTAAAGAAGCATTAGTCTTATAAAGCTTTAGGATTTTATACTTTTCTTCACAATCTAATATTTCTTTTATAGAGCTTCCATAGAAAAAGTAATTAATACTAATATTTCTTTTATGCAAAAAGTTTAAGATTTGTGGATAGGGGATAGAGTTTCTAAACTTCATAGAATTAAAAGTATCAGGATTTATTCCTAGCTCTTTTGCAACTTCTTTAGCACTTA
>NZ_NBIU01000074.1 GCF_003245365.1 Helicobacter valdiviensis | reverse complement strand
AACATCTGAAGTAACAAGACAAGCAGAAGATATTAAAAACATAGTAGGTGTGATTAAAGATATTGCAGAACAAACAAACCTATTAGCATTAAATGCAGCAATTGAAGCAGCAAGAGCAGGAGAACATGGAAGAGGATTTGCAGTAGTAGCTGATGAAGTTAGAAAACTAGCAGAGAGAACTGGTAAATCATTAAATGAAATAGAAGCCAATGTTAATATATTGGTTCAAGGAATTAATGGAGTAAGTAGCTCTATTAAAGAACAAGCATTAGGAGTTAGTCAAATCAATGAAGCAGTAGCTCAATTAGATACTATCACGCTAGATAATGTAGAAATTGCTAATAGCACTAATGCTATTACCCAAAGTGTTAATAATATCGCTAATGATATTTTAGAAGATGTAAGAAAGAAGAAGTTTTAAAAATAGATTTAAGAAAGGAAAGTTATGTTTAGATCATTAAGTATAGGTATGAAGTTGGTTATATCTGTTGCTATTAGTATTGTTTTAGGTTTAATAGTGTTTGTTTTTATTATTTCTGCACAAGTAAAGGATAATATTTCTGATGAAGTTGAAGATAAAATTAATCAAGCTTCCAAAAGATATGCAAATTTAATAGAAGGCTCATTTAATGAGACAATTATTCTTGCAAAAAGTGCTTCTTATACTATAAATTCAATTTTAAAAACCAAAGGCAGTGTGAGAATGCCTAATTTAGAATATATTATTAAAAATAGTTTTGAGAGTTCATCTTATGCTACCTATGCTTTTTTAATATTGGAGGATACCTCTGTTTTAGAGGGTGGAAATATCAATCCCAAATATTTAGATAACAAAGGACATTATGGAATGGTGTTTTTATGATAAAGAAAGTGGTAATATAGGAGATTCAGAAACCATACAATTTAATGAAAAATTTAGAAATTTTCAGCTAGTTAAAAAAGCTCTCCATGAAACAAAAAAGGGAGAATATGGCAAGATTTATGTAGGAGATCCTATTAAATCGGACTTTGGTAATGGAGAGTTTTTGGGTATTAATATTGGTTTGCCAATTTTTGATAAGCAAGAAAATTATATAGGTATTTTGATTTATACTTATGATATTGTGCAGTTTTCTCAAGCATTAAATAATCCTGCTTTGAATGCGTATAAAAGAGATTTGAGATTTTTGATGAATGATAAAGGGATTATTGCAGTTCATCCAAATCCTGATGCTATTTTAAAGACTTTAAAGGATATTAATAAAGATGAAAGTGCAAACGCAGTTACAAATGCTGTTACCTCAAGAGAAACTAAGTTGTTTGATCATTATATAGCAAGCACAGGAGATTTAAGTTTTGCTAGTGTGGCAACAATATCAACTTTAGACAATTCTAGTTATTGGAGTATAGTTGTAACAGCACCCAAAAAAGAAGTATTTGCTAAATTAAGAGAACTTCAAGTGGCTATTGCTGTTTTGTCTGTAGTATTTTTAGTTGTTATTTTGTGTATTATATATTTTATGGTTCATAAAATTGTGGGTTCTAAAATTGCCTTGTTATTAGAGTCTTTGGATGTATTTTTTAAATTTTTAAATTATGAGAAGGTGAGCCCCAAACCTTTAAAGATAACTTCAGATGATGAAATAGGTAAAATGGGGATGATGATTAATAAAAATATACAAAACATACAAAACACTCTAGCTCAAGATAAAAAAGCAATCGCACAATCTGCATTAACCGCTAAAGCCATAGAAGAAGGAGACTTAAGTGCAAGAATTATAGAAAATCCTGCTAATCCTCAATTAGTAGAATTAAAAAAT
>NZ_NBIU01000073.1 GCF_003245365.1 Helicobacter valdiviensis | reverse complement strand
TTTTCTCCTACATATTCACTAGAATTCTTAGCTACTCTTACTTTATTATCTACTCCTACATTTAAAGTATTAGATAATCCTACTATGGTATCTTTAGATAAACCTACATTGGTTAAATATTCAGCTCCTACATTGACATTTTTAGCTAAATCTATGGTTTGAGTGTGAACCTTTTTAATCCTTTCATTATAAAGTCCATCTACAATCACATCTTTATCATTTAAAATCTTTTGAGAAAAGTTATGCTGGATTAATTCATCATAATCTTTTTCTGCCTTTAAATAAATTTGTTCTTTGTTTTTGATATTAGACATTGTAAGTTCATTATAACCTTCTTCATTAACACCTATGGTTTTAGAAGAAAGAGAAGTTTGATGATCATTAAAAGGGAGATTAACTAAACTTGGATTGGTTCTATTATATAAACTAGAACTCACATAAGGTTTATCTATATCATCATCTAAAAAAGAAACAATCACTTCATCTCCAACTCTTGGAGTATGATAAAAACCTGAATGGTTACTTGCAATATTTGTTGCTACTCTTAAAAAAGGAGTATGGTGGTAAGATTTATAAGTATTGCTTGATAAATTACTTAAAGAGGAGTTTATTAAGCTTGTATCCTTGCTAGAGACTTTATTCTCTTTAGTGTTTATATTATTATTGTTATTGTTGTTTGTATCTAATATATTATTGTTTGAATTTAAAAAGTTATTATCTATTTCTTCTTGATTGGCATAAAGATTAATTCTAACCTTTACTCTTCCATATTGATCTGTATAAATAGTATTTCTCTCACTTTGTATCTCTTTGCTCTCTCCTATAACTATTCCTTGAGTATTTAAAGGAGCTTTAGGCTTTTCTTTAAAACTAGGAGTAAAGATAAGATGGCTTGGAAGAATACTGAGAGTATTACTATAAGATCTATTAAGTTTTAAATCTTTTAGGGGAGTATTATCATTAGTATTTATAGAATGAGTTAAGATTGCATCATCTATTAGAGTTTGTGTGTTTGCAATAATTACAAAGTCTTTTAAAAAAGTATTCTTGTCTTTATCTTCTTCTTTAGAGTTTGTAAATGTAGAATCCTCTAATTTTATAAATTCTCCTAAAGATAAATGATAGATATTACTATTTGCTTGAATGCTTTCTTGTAAAGTAATAATTCTTCTTTCTTTTAAAGAAGGAGAAGTTTTTAAATCAATACTTTGGCTAAAAGAATATTCACTCTCATAAGTGTGTTCATAATAGGTAGCTTTATTATTGAGATGGATTTCATAAGGAGCTTTACTAGATTGTAAGGATAAAAGATTTAAAGGAGTATGAGATTGGATACTAGAATGGATAAAGACATTAGGATAAATACTTTCTTCTTTATAAAAAGAAGAGATACAAGGTTCATTTAAAATATTATTGGGGTTTGGATTATATTTAAGAGATTTAGGAATGTTTTTAATATAATGGTCACAAAAATAGATTTTAGAAGCATCTTCATAAAAGAATATTCCATGATTGTGGGATATTCTTTTAATGAAGTCTAAATCACTTTCTTGATATTGGGAGATGAGTTCTTTATCTTCATAGTTGTAATAAATATTAGAGAAGTCAATTTCTTTACCTAATCTTCCTTGATAAAAGTTTAGTGTTTGTTTGATGGCTTCTATAATGTTTATATGGGTATAAATTCTATTAGCTTTATTAAAAGAGAGTCTTATAAGAGGAGATTGTATTTTAAAAGAAAAGAAATGTTTATAATTTAATGTTTTTGTCTTAGAGTTTATAGAATTAATATTTAAAGGTGCTATTTCATTAATTCCTAGATATTTTACATAGCTAATAATTCCTTGATAGGTTTTAGTGTTGTTAGATGGAGTAGAATTATTATCTTGCTTGTTAAATTCTATGGTTTTAGAAGGATAGGGATTATTAATAATAAAAGTAGCAAATCTATCAATTAAGACTTTAGGGTGAAAGTTTAAATCTTTAGAATTAGAATTTAAAGAAGAATTTGTTTTATTATTAGTATTATTAGAAGAATGGGGATAAAAATTTGTTTGTAAAGAATTAAAAAGATCTTCTTGCATACTCTCTAAATAACCCTCACATTCTATTATAAATAAATCTTCTAAACTTTCTTCAATGGTGGCTTTAATGATAGTGAGGGGAATAAGATTAGAAGAGGAAGAAAAGTCTTTAGGGTTATTAGGATTATTGGAAGAAG
>NZ_NBIU01000072.1 GCF_003245365.1 Helicobacter valdiviensis | reverse complement strand
CCAAGCAATAAAGTTTCAGGAATACTATTAGATTCTGAGATTCCTATACTAAGCTATTTAGCTTATGGAGTTATGGAATTTCAAGGCAAAAATTATATTGCTCTTTGGAATGGTAGATTTAATTTTGATGAGAATTCTACTTATCCAGAAACACGCATTTATCTTTTAAAAGGTAATAAAAGAGAGTTAAAATGCACTTACTAAAAAAGGAATAATTAATGTTTGAAACAACAAAAAATACAGATTAAAATAAAGGAGTTCTTATGCAAAAGTTTTTAATGGTTTTAGGGATTTGTGTTACTTTAAGTGCTAGTGCTAATGCCCAATCCCCAGAAGAAGCTAAACCTAGCTTTAATTGTGCTAAAGCCAATACAGAAGTAGAAAAGATGATTTGCAATGATGAAAGTGGGGAGTTACAAAATTTAGATCGTTATATGGGTGAAGTCTATACACAATTAAGAAAAGAGTTAAAAATCTCTAAGTTTCCTAATAAGGAACAAAGATTAAAAGATCTTTTAGAATCGCAAAGAGCTTTTATTAAACATTTAAATGAAGTTCGTTTTATAGGAGATGCCTATGAAGAACGCATTACACATTTACTTAAACTTTTAGGAGAAGTGCTAGATTCGAATAATAAAGAATTATGTGAATATGCAAGACAGGATAAAATTGATTGGAGCAAATGGCAAGAAGTTCCTCCCTCCATCAATCCTCCCTATAGTATAGGTTTTTGTGCTTTTGGGGCAAATAATAGAGATATCGATTATTCTTGGTATTGCACAGAAAAAGGAAAGCTTACAGAAAAAATAGAAGATTTTATTGGAGGATATCCTTATGTTTTTAAAAGAAAAATTGATATTAATAATGATGGGGTGTTAGATAATGTAATTCTTTCACAAGGGAACTATTTTAGTGCACTTGCAATATATAAAAATGGTAAGCTAGATGCAAAAGCAAGTGATAAAATCTATGGAGATGATTTGCATTTTCATGGATCAAAAACTGAAGAAAGAGTTTGTATGGTAAATGAGACGCCTTGCAAGGCATTTACTACATATGCTATGCCAAGTAATAAAGTTTCACAACGACTAGAATTTGATTTTGAGTGTCCTATACTAAGCTATTTAACTTATGGAGTTATAGAATTTCAAGGTAAAAATTATATCCGCTCATGGAATAAGAGATTTGTTAATGATAAGAAATCTACTTATCCAGAAACACGCATTTATCTTTTAGAAGGCAATAAAAGAGAGCTAAAATGCACTTACTAAAAAGGAATAATTACAAAAGGAGGTTCTTATGCAAAAGATTTTAATGGTTTTAGGATTTTTCTTAATATTGAGTATTAGTATTAATGCACAATCTCCAGAGGAAGCTAAACCTAGTTTTGATTGTGCTAAAGCAACTACAGAAGTAGAAAAGATGATATGTGGTGATGGAAGAGGGATTTTGCAAAATTTAGATCGTTATATGAGCGAAGTCTATACACAATTAAGAAAAGAGTTAAAAATCTCTAAGTTTCCTAATAAGGAGCAAAGATTAAAAGAACTTTTAGAATCGCAAAGAGCATTTATTAAAAACTTAAATGAAGTTGATGAAACCAATTTTAAATATGCTTATGATGAAGCTTACGAAGAACACATTTATTTTACAGAAGATGCTTATGAAGACCGCATTACACATTTGCTTAAACTTCTAGGAGAAGTGCTAGATTCGAATAATAAAGAATTATGTGAATATGCAAGAAGTTATAAGATTGATTGGAGTAAATGGCAAGAAGTTCCTCCTTCTGTCAATCCTCCCTTTAGTATAGGTTTTTGTGCTTTTGGAGCAAGTGAGAGGAGTATTATTTATCCTGAGTATTGCACAAAAAAAGGAGAGTTTAAAAAAACAATAAAAGATTTTAATGAAGGATATCCTTTTGTTTTTAAAAGAAAAATTGATATTAATAATGATGGGGTGTTAGATAATGTAATTCTTTCAAATGGGCAATATTTTGATGCACTTGCAATATATAAAAATGGTAAGCTAGATGCAAAGGCAAGTGATAAAATCTATGGAGATGATTTGCATTTTAGTGGATCAGGGACATTTAATTACCTTATAGGAGGGCTTGATGAGGCAGCAGCTATGGCATTTGGCGCATATGCTATGCCAAGCAATAAGATTTCACAACGGCTAGAATTTGATTATGATCATCCTATACTAAGCTATTTATCCTATGGAGTTAT
>NZ_NBIU01000071.1 GCF_003245365.1 Helicobacter valdiviensis | reverse complement strand
CTATTATCCATAAAGATGAGATAAAGAATGTGAAGGGGAATAAAAAGGAGGTGGTTGAGGGGCATTATGATGTTAATATAAAAGAAACATTAAAAATCCAAACAGAAAAAGAGACTTCTATAAGAAGCAAAAATAATCTACTAATCACCACTAATGCTTCAATGGGCTTTGAAACAGATAAAAATAATACCTTTATATCTGATAATTCATTATCGCAAACAAAAACAGATTATGAAGTAAAAGCAGGTAACCAAATCCTCCACCAAGTAGGTGAAACGCAAATTGTTGCTAAGGGAGATTGCGTGATTATTAAAGCAGGTGGAGTAGAAGTAGTGATAGATTCCAAAGGACTTGTGGTTAAAGGTGGGGAGGTTAAGGCAGAGTAATGGAAGCATTCAATCAAAAAAATAGTTTAAACATTAGGCTTTTAAGTTCTAATAATATTCTTCTGCATAATCAAGAATTTAAACTCTATGAAATAGCACAGGGCAATAAAAATGAAATCAAGACTATTTTTACAACCAATAGAATGGGGGAAGCTCATTTAAATACCAGTGAAATTTTTAGTAAAGAAGCACAAAGCTTTGAATTAATTTTAAACCAATCTAGGATTTATAAAAACAAACCCATTTATAATCATAGATTTTTATTAAGAAGTTATGAATATGGGCATTGGTGTGAAATAAAATTTGAAAGAAAGGCAGATAAAGGCTCTATAAACTCTATTAGACTAAAGCCTAAAGAATTTACCTTAGAAAATAATGAAAAAATAGTGCGCAATTTCTATACTTTTGGCGATATAGTAGAATTTGAAGCCATTTATGAGGATACAAAAATCAAAGAAGAGCAAATTCAATGGGGTTATGTTTTTATTCAGGATAAAAACACCTTAGATAAGTTAAACAAAAATCAATTAACCAATAACAAAAAGGAAAGTTCTTTATTTGATGAAGAAATTTTAAAAGATTGTTTTTATATTGAGAAAAAAGAAGACAAAGCCCTATTATCTTCCTCTATCATTTATAGACAATCAAAAAACAACAAAGCTTATTGTGGAAAACATCTTAGTTTGCAACTACCAAACCTTAAAGATACACAAGAACAAAAAGCATTATTAGTCTTTGCTTACAAAGAAATACCCAATTATAATGCCTCTTATCTTATAAGAATTAATGATTATCCACAAATTACCATTGATTGCACTCTAGCAGAAACACTAAGGGCACATACAAACAAAGATGAAATCTCAAGGCTTGGGTGGGGTGTGAGCTATATATGCCAAAGACTATGGCATGATAATCCAAGTGATGCTAAAGAATTAAAAGATTTAACCTTTCTAAGCTCTACTTCGCAAGATTTTTTAGATACTATCCCTAATGAAACTATGAAAACAATAATAAAAGAGATATTGCCAAAAATTACACTAAAAGAATATGATAAAAATTATAGTAAAATAGGAGAAGAATACTATAACAAATACAAAGATATGTATCTTGAATTTGAGACTTATAAGAGTTCAAATAATATTTCAAATATTAAAGATAAAACCATAGGGCTTAAGGCCATTGGGGATATTATAAATTTCTATATAGAGCTAGATTGGGAGGAATTTTATATGAAGTTTCCTTTGGTAAAAAGATTAGAAAAAGAAATATCCAGTATTCAAATAGAAGAAAAATACACTCAGCTAAAAAATATACCCACAGGAAAATACGAAAATAAAAGCGAGATACTCACACAAAACTTGTTAAACTCAATACAAGACTTCATAAACAGCAAAAGCGATATATTACATAAAACCTTTAAAGACACAAGTCAGACAAATCTACACATGCAAGTAACTGCAAATCTTTTAGAAATCGCTAAAAATCCAAAAGGAGTTAAAATACCAAAAAGTATTCATAAAGTTTTTGATACTAAAAAAAATATGATTACTGCACTAAATATAAAATATGAAGAAGCCAATGATAGAAAATTTTCTTTTATTAAAGACGCTAAAAATCTACAAAAACATGAAAAAACTTTAAATGAAATCTCTCCTAGTGATTTAAGAAGAAGTCATATGCAATTTTATGGAATTTCTGATATAGACTTTGGCATAGAATATAAACTAGGCTCTAAAGAAAAATCAAGCCAAGCTATAGCCTTTTATGCTCTCTCTGGTAAATTTCAAATCTATTATGTGTTGGATAGTTTTGAAGCGATAAAAATGAATGAAAAAGAAATAGCCATCTATCCTACACAAATAAAGG
>NZ_NBIU01000070.1 GCF_003245365.1 Helicobacter valdiviensis | reverse complement strand
GCTTTGGCAGTTCCGTATTTAGTTTGAAAGGATAATTGATTATTTTGTGCCCGAATATCTTGCATTAAGGCTTGTATTCTACTATTTTTTTGAACCAATGCTTCTTTGTTCTTATTTAGCTTTTCTGTAATTTCTTGTATTCTACTATTTTTTTGAACCAATGCTTCTTTGTTCTTATTTAGCTTTTCTGTAATTTCTTGTATTCTACTATTTTTTTGAACCAATGCTTTATCGTATAACCTAATACACTCCTTTCTTAGAATATTAGCATCAATATCTTGCTTCTTATAAATCCTAAAAATAACTTGAAAAATTCTCTCCTTATCATAGGGAACTTCCATTAAAGATATTTGCCATTGTCTAAGACGAACAGAAAATATTTTCCAAAAAAGATGCTTATTGGGAATTTTAGTATTTTCAATAAAATTCAACAAATCAAAAGCAATCAAAAATAAACTTACATGTCTATGAATCATTTTTATCTCATAAGCATTTTGAATATTTAAAGAAGAAAATATTTCATTAACAAATTGTGGAATAAAAATCGTGTTTAATTGCCTATAATCCATAATGCTATTAGGCCTAATTCTATGTATATAGACTTTATTTAACATAACATAAATATTTTTAGAATAAAAAAATAATAATGGACCAAAATGATTATCTTCATGCACTATAAAGTCAAAAAATTTTAAATTCACGCTTTTAAGAAAAGCAAAATTAATCATGCCATGCCATCCAAACCAAAAAGATTGTATATTACTATCTAAAGTTTTTTCCAACCATTGCTTTTGTGTTATTTTTTGGGATTGAGTAAAGCCATACCTCTGAAGAATAGTCGCCACTTCCAATGCAGGTTTTTCCATATCAAAATATAACTTTTGGCTATCAAACCAAACTACCTCTACTCCTTTCATTCTAGGCACACATTCTTCTATGCAATTTAGTTCCCAATAATCATCAGAATCTAAAAAAATAATATAATCAATGTTTACGCAAGTGAAGCTTGTAAGATCTTGTTCATATTTGAAAGCTTTATAGCTTTTATACACTTTATATATTTCATAGTGATTATTTCCTTCTATTTCAAATTCTACTAAAAAATTTTTCTTCAAATTTTTAGCTTTATTTTTTAATTTGTATTTCCCGCTAAAATATTCTATACCTACATTTCTAGCACTACTCAAACCACCATTTTTCTTATCAAAAAGAGTAATTCTTTCATCTTTTAAAGTATATTCTTTAGCAATACTAAGCGATTCTTCATCAGTGCTACCATCATTTACCAGTATAATTTCCAAATTAATATAGGTTTGATTAATAACACTCTCTAAACATTCTCTTAAGTAATTTTGAACATTATAGATTGGAATTACCACACCTACTACTTTTACATTTTTATTCATATATGCAACCTAAAAATAACAATTAATTATTCAATAACATATTCACTTATCTTATTTTCACTTTTTTCCCATGGTCTTCTATCCATTTTCTCAATAGCACAATACTGACAAAATGGAACTGGCTTTGATGTAAAATTAAGTATATCATTATATGATTCTACATCTTTTAATTGTAAATAGTCCAAATCACTAACTTTTAACTCCTTATTAAAGTATTTATTAAAATATTCTATATTTGCAACAATTGGACACGGATACAAAATACCATTTTTTACTTGAATGCAAGTATTTGCCCTATGACAGTTAATAAAATTATTAAAAATATCGCCCCCCCCCCCTTAAATTAAGTGCTGTTTTAAAACTTGTTTTCTCTATTTTCTCGTTATTAAAAAACTGTAATTCAATACCAAATTCTATACACTTACTTTTAATCTTATCCCAATCTAACTTTATAGGATATTTGGTTGGCCTAATAGAAACTCCGTTTTCTTTACAAGCCTTCCAAAAAGCAGCATCTTGCTTTAACAGCAAAATTCCATTCGTAAGTAACCAAATAGAACTATTTTTAAAATACTTTCTAAGTATATAAAAATAATCTTTGCAGTTTTTATTCAGTAAAGGCTCTCCACCACTTAATCTAAATTGCTCAATATTTCCTTTACTGATTTCATATAATCTTTTAATATCATTCTCAAAAACTTCAATATCACAATAACCTTCGTTGGCTAATTGAGAGAAGTTATCACAACTAAAACAATTCAAATTACAATGCTCAGCTAAATGAATAGCAATAAAATGTAGATTAGGCTTAGGCGTTACTTTTTTTAGCTTATTAATATAACCACGATTATCATTGATTAACTTTTTGCAAGTATTTTCAAGTTTGGCAATCTTTGCTTCTAGAAGTAATATTTTATCCTGATAATCAGATTGCTTTTTTTTATTTGTCATACAAGACAACCAGTTAAACTTCATTCTCATCCCTTTTTCATCTTCTTTAATTTCCATATTAAATGTTTCCCTTCATCTGAAAAAACATCTTAACATATCCACCCTTATACCAAGTTTTATGAGCT
>NZ_NBIU01000007.1 GCF_003245365.1 Helicobacter valdiviensis | reverse complement strand
GGGGGGGGGGGGCATTTAGCTTCTAATGGAAAAACCTATCATTACAAAAAAGAATTTTTGCTAGTGAGTGGAACTCCATTTGTGAATAGTCTTTTTGATGGTGTAAGAGAGTTTTTTATAGAGATGGAAACTTATACGCAACAAAATGTTAGTTTTCCAAGAACTACGAGCTTTATTTATTTATTAGATAATTCAAACCCATCATATAGCCCTCTTAGGTTTCCTTTAAACACTCCTACAAAATTAATTGCCACAAATATTGGCATAAATAAAAATATTTTAGAAGTCCCCAAAACAAAAGAAACTTTAACCTTAAAATATAGATATGGTCTTTTTTCGACTGCAATATCGCATTTTTATAATGTTAATATTGCGAATCGCTATAATATATTTACAAGTCCTAGTTTAGTTTCCCAAATTTCTATGTATTGGAATTAGCACAACTTGTAGGGATACTTTAATTTTATGCTATAATTTTAATGCTTTAAGCTTTGTTTTTATTGTCTTTTAGAAGATATAAAAAGGAGCTAGTATGGAATTAATAATTCTATTTATAATTTCTTTAATAGTTCTCATTCTAGTTTCAAAAAGAAACTAGAAAAATACTTCATATAAATTCAATAAGATTCTAGTTAATACCTGCTTAACTTAGACTTAAAGCATTTTAAAAAATTCTTCTAAAGGCAAAGAGCAAAGCTCCCCGCAAGCGTAGCGTAGTGGGACGGGGGCTTTAGGTGGGTCAAGGGAGCGGATCTTCCTTGTCACAAAGAGGGGCTTTGCTCCTCTGCGAAGTTAAAATAAGCAGGTTAGAATCTTTTCTTTTTGCCTTTTTTAATCTTTCTTAACCCTTAAATTTAATTTCTTTTTGTTCTAAAATGTTCTAAATTTCTCATAAAAGGCTAAAAAATGGATTTAGAAAAAAGCTATTTAAAAACAATTTTAAAAAGCAATGAGCGTTTTATTTTAACCGATGATTTTAGATTTTATTTTCTGCAAGAATTGGAAGAGGAAATCTTAGTGCCTTTGCTAGAAAGTGGAATTTTAAAAAGAGACAAAAATACTCCCCCCTTTATTGAAGTGCCAAAAAATTTCATAACAGATTTTGGGAGCGTTCCTCTCATCTTTCAAAACATTATAAGCCCCGTAGGAAAACCCACAAAAGCTTATGTTTTGCATGATTTTCTTTGCGTTCTTTCTAAAAAAGGCAAAATAGATAGAAAAATAGCGGATTTATTGCTAAAAGAGGCTTGTTTAGCTCTTGGCGTTTCTAAGCTTAAAAGTTTTGTGATTTATTATGCAGTGAGATTTTTTGTAAAAATTAGATATTTTGGAAAGTAAATTCGCATTCAAGACATCTAGTGGCAGATTTAAAAAATTTTGAAAGGCACGGACACAAAGTCCGCTAACCTTCCCAAATTTTTTTAAAAGCTACCGCTATATACCGCAACTGCTAGAATTTTTACAAATCCAAAAAACAAGAGAAACACAAAAATTCTAGTAGTTGCTGGTGAGCTTTATAAGTTTTTTGGATTTTTTAGGAAGTTAGCATACTTAGCGTATGTGCTTCTTAAAAAATCCAAAATCTTTTAAATGTTATCACAAATGCGAATTTATTTTAAGGAGAGATTATGAATTTTGGATTATCCACAATTATTTTCAAAGCGGAGTAAATAACGCTATTAAAAGCACAACTAGCCCACTTTCTTGGAGTAATTTTGGGATTATTGATGATACTCTTACAAAAAGCTCGCAACTTGCAAATAATGGCTTTAATTTTGGAGATTTTTTGGGTTCTAGTGCCTTTTCAAACTCTCTAAGTGCCTTTGGTGCTGCTAGCTCCATTCTTGGTGGGATTAGTGGATATAAAAATGCTAAAAAAGCACTAGGAGAGCAAAAAAGAATGAATGATTTATTAGAAAATCAATACAACATAGAAAATAAGCGTTATAATGAGCTAAAATCAGAAAGGGATGCCGCTACAAAAGAGATTAGAGACGCTGCAAAACTCTATAAGCTACCCACAGAGCGTGAGTAATGAGAGAGCTAAACTATCCATACAATCCAAACAAAGCAACTTATAAAAATGCTTTTGGACAAATTTTAGGAGAATTAGAGCTTAAAAAAGGACTTAATAAACTCCCCCTCACGCAAGATGGAGAATATTATGAAGATAGCTTTAAAAATGTCTTTTTTGTGTATAAAGGAGAGGGGATTTTGGATTTTAGCGATGCAAAGAAAGCATATGACTTTAGCACACTCCCCTTTTTAGTGCTAGATTATGCACTTTTAAACAAAGAGAATTTAGAAGATCGCCTTATAAAAGAATTTTTAGAAGTTTATGAGATAAATATTAATAAAGGCTTTGTATATTTAGCACCTACAAACTTTTTAGAACTGGATTTAAAACTAACACAAGGAGAAGAATAATGCCACTACCCCCCATTAACACAGGAAACCAAACTTTAGGACTTTTAGCACATAACATAAAAACCACAGATTATAACGCCCCAAGCAATGCACTCTTAGGCGGATTTAACAATGCACTAGCATTTTTACAAAACCAAAACAATAAAATCAAAGCAGACAAACAGCAAGAATTCCAAAATAATTTTTTACTAAAAGAGCAAGAGGATAGAAAAAACTATCAAGACAAAACAATCTCTTTGCAAGAACAAAGCCTAAAAGATAGAAAAGATTATCAAGATAAATCCATCTCTTTACAAGAAGAGAGCCTAAAAGAAGCTAAGAGTAACAACCAAAGAAATTACCAACTAGGCATTTATGGACTTGATATAAAAAATAAAACTTTAAATCTACAAGAGCAAATCGCAAAACCAAAAATAGAACAAGAAAATTATAGAAATAAATTATTAGGTGTTTATAATGGTTATAAAATACCCACTACACGAACAAATACGCCACAAGATAACGCCAAATTAATAGAAAGCCATTTAAGCACCACACCCCCTAAAGATCCTCTTTTAAAAATTAGAGAGAAACTAGATAATGGAGAACCTTTAACACTAAAAGAACAAGCTACTGCGGATTTTGTGAATTATGATACAAGCTCTAAAGACATTGCTTTAAAAAATGCCAACCAAAGTAAAACGATTGATACTTTAAGTAATGCTTCTACTCTCTTGGATAATTCAAAAGAAATTTTAAAAGGAAAACTTAAAAATAGTGGTTGGGGGAATGGATTTTTAAGAGGACTTCATAAATGGTCTTTTGGTCTTTCTCCACTTGGTAGAGAAAATTCAGACTTTAGAACAAGAGATAATGCCAACGCACTACAAATAGGGATGTTTTTAACAGGTTCTAATCAATTAAGCAATTCAAAAATAGATATGTATAAGATAGTTATGGAACTTTTGCAAGAAATAATGAAGAGGCAATCTCTGCACTTATTCCTGCATATGAAAATATTTTAAATACAATGAAAAATCAGTTAGAAGCTGCAAAAATTAAAGGTATTGATTCTAAAAAAATATCTTATTTCCAAGACAAATACGAAAAAAATCTAAAATTCCTAGAGTCTTTAAAAGAAGTAAGAGATAGTGGAAATCTAACTTATGAAAACCTACTAAAAAAAGAAGGCTTAATAAAAAGCAACAAAGAAAGCAAAATAGAAATTATCAAATAAATATTATTTATAAATTTAAGATAAAAGAGCCACTCTTTTATCTTAAATGACTTATACTAATAATTGAAATCAAACCATATTCTTTATCTTTTATTACCGCACAATTTCCTGCCCTATAAGATTCTCCTTCTTCGTTTTCTTCTACAAGATGATATTTTTTATTTTTTAAAAATTTTCTAAAATTATCCCCTTTTGAAAGAGGAGAACTAAGTATAACAATAGCAATTAATCTATTATCTTTAAAAGAAATAAGCATAAAACTCCTATTCGCTCTAGTTAAAAACAAAGCATCTGGGTCGTCCTTACTTTTTATAAAGTTTTTATCTGGTCCTACTGGATTCATTATAAGAAGCTTTTTTTCAACACTTTTTAGCTCTTCCCCCAAGTAAATATTATAGCCATCTGGTAAGCATTCTTTTTCTATTTTTATAAGTGGAAGATTCACTTCTCTCTCTGATGGTTTCATAATCGTTACAAAATTTTCAGCATTATTTACTGCAAAAGTGCAAAAGACATTTTCATAAACTTCAACATCATCTATTGTTTCTACAAGAGAATACCCATTGTTTATTAAAAAATCACTTTGGGCTGGTTCTTTTAATAGATTAGAGTCTTTTTCTCGCACTGCTTCTATTCTGCCATTTTTGACAAACAACCTTATATCTTTATATAGATGATATTCTTCATATTTTTTACCATCTTCTTGTATGATTTTTATCAACCCTTGCCCTTTTAACTTTTTTATATTATCATCAAGTTTAAAATCCATTTCACTGGGCAAACATTTATCATAAATTCCCGCAAAAGCCAAACCAATTCCAAGCAAAAGCAATAAAAAATATTTTCTCATCTCTCTTGCCTTTGTGAAGTTACATAAATACAAAGTTGTGTATATTTTGTCAAAAGTTCTCTAATTTCTTCTCTTTGTTTAGCGTTTTCTTGCTGTAATTCTCTAATTTCTCTTGATAAAGCTCTTTGCTCTTTGCTTTTAGTATAAAATGCACTAGCTATCAATAAAACAATAAGAATTAATACAAAAAAGAATTCTAAATACATCTTAAACTCCCTTAAATTATTTTTGCAAGCTCTATAGAAAGCTGTGTATATTTTTCTAAAAGTTCTCTAATCTCTTCTCTTTGTTTAGCGTTTTCTTTTTCTAGTAAGGCTATCTCTCTTTGCCTATATTTTCTCCCAAAAATAAATCCCACAAAAACAAAAGGACTTAAAACAACTACAAATAAAAAAATTGCACCAAGAGTATCCATAACACATCCCTTAAATTAAATTATGATTTATTTTAATAGGATTAACTTAAAAAAGTTTTATTTTTTAGCAAAATGGCTTTAAAAGGGTTGTTTTGTGTCCTTTCTACCCTTTTATTTTAAAGCTTTCGTTTTGCTTGGAGGAATTGTTTGGTTGTCTTTATTTGCAAAATGTAAAATTTTAGCTATAATTTGCCTATAACAAAAAAAGGGAAGAAATGCCACCGCTTGATAGAAAGAAAGCAGAACTTGAAGAATTAAAAACTTATAGAAATTTTGCATTGACTTCATTACTAGCGTTAATAGCATTTATTTTCACCAAAATGAATGAAACTAGTTTTATGGTTCTAGTTTTAAGTCTTTTTGCTATTGGTTTTCTTGGTATTAGCGTAGTTATACTACAAGTAAAAATATTTAAACTGATTAGAGAAATAGGAGAGCTTTAAAATGGAAATCTTAGCAGTATCTGCCATTGTAATTGGAATGATTAGCTTTTTAACTGCTATTGCCATAGTGATTAAAAGCGTTTAAGTTGAAATATAGCCTAGCATTGCAATAAGGAGTAATTGACAAAGCTTACAAGAAGGTGTCAATTAAAAAAGTTAGAATAATAGGAATACATTGTGCTACATTTGCATTAATAGCTTTTTGTCCTTTCTATTATGGCAATAAAGGTATTTGAAAAAGCCTAATAGTATGCTTTTGTTTATGGTTCTTTTAACATTTCTAAAAGTTCCCTATCGCTTAGCTCTTCTAAACTTGCAGTATTTTCCTCTTTAATCATGGGTGCTTTACCATAAAGGGCATTTTGCATCTCAAGTAGCATTTTTTGGTATTTCTCCGCACATGCAATCACCATAGGGTCGGCTTTATGCTCTACTCTTAAATTTACCATTTTCATTAGCTCATTTTTTGCTATCATAGCACTAAGTGCTAGATTTTTTTGGATAAAGTTTGCACTCATAGCCCCTAGTAGAAGTTCTTCTGTGCTACTTTCAAGCATATTGTTTAAAATTATAGAATCAATTTTATAGGCTTCATCGCCTAGATTTTGTTTAATTTGGGATTTTATCTCCTCTCCTTTTTGTGTTAAAATCGTGCCAAATTCTCTTTTTATAAGCTCTCCTTTTAAGCTATTTGTGCTTTTTTGTATTGCACTTCCTGCCTCCCAACCTTCTTTTTCTATCCAAGACATAAGTGTTCTATAATTTATGTTAAAAAGCTCTGCTACAGCTTTTGGGCTTTGGGTATGGGTTAGATAATAAATTTTAATTTCTTGTTTGTTTTTTATCATTACAATCCTTTTAGCTTCACTTTTTGTTTTTAAACAATCCTAGCTAAAACTTTTTTGCTTTTAAAGGGTTATTTCTTAACCCTTAAAAGTAGTTTTTAAAAATGCCAAAATTCCTTTTAAGATTTAACACTTGCTTTTAGTCTTTTCTCCTTCTTTCTCTAAAGCAAGTGTTGGTCTTATTCTGTTTTATTCTTGCAAAATGATTATTTGTAAGAATAAAGTGGATTTTATTAAACAAGGATTTTAAATGCAACAAAACGAACTACCAAAACTTAGCGAACTCTTAGAAGAACCCGCTTTTGTTAAACAAATCCAAAATACGCTACTTTTAGCACAAGATATTTACCAAACCTTCCTTTTTTTAAAAGGCAAGTATGATACACAAACACAAGAAAATGAGAATCTCACTAAAGAATTTAAAGAAATCCTTTTAACTTGTAAAAATCTTGAAGAGAGTATCACTAAAAAAGAAAAGGATATTGCCTATAAGCAAGAGGCTATCAAAAAAACCTATGAAGAATCTATAAGCATTTTAGAAGATTTAGACTCTAAAATAGAGCAAGAACTCTCCTCCCAACAACTTTTAAAAAAAGATTTAGAAAATATCAAAGATGAGATTTTAACTTACAAAGAAGAAGTGAGCTTTTTATTAAATTCCCTAAAAGAATATGAAGAAAATATCAAAGCATTAAGAGCTTTAATGGATGAGAATAAAACTTTAAAAGAGGATTTGCAAGAAGAACTTATACAAAAAGCAAAAGAGCTAAGAGAAAATCTTTTAAACTTGCAAAATGAGTTTAAAGAAGCCCTAGAAATCCATAAATTTGTCTCAAGAGATGAGTTTTTAAAAATTCAAGAATTAATCCCTAATAAACCTGTTTTAGAGAATCCAAAAAGAGATGAGTTAGAAGAAGAAATCACACAAAGCAATTCTACTTTAAAACAACTAGAAGAGAGCATAAAAAACTTACAAGAAGAACAAAGCTCCCTAAAAGCTAAAGAAGAGCTAGAAGAACTCAAAAAAGTTTTTGAAGCTTTGGAAGATAAAGAGAGCGAGGAGGCTTTAAATTTAAAAATACAAATCGCACAAAAAGAATTAGAAGCCCTAGAAGAACAAAGAAGATTAGATGAGATACAAAAAGAATTAGAAGCTTTACAAGAGCAAAAAACACAATTACAAACCCATCTAGATTCTAAAAATGAAGAGTTGCAAAAAATCTACGATGAAGATAACAAGACTACACTAACTCCAACATCGCCAAAGGATTTAACCACTAAATTTTATGTAGATAGCCAAGATGAGTTATTAAAAGCCTTAATTTCTGAAATTTTACACGATGCAGTTTTTAAAGATGGAGAACAAGAAATACAAGGCATTAAGCGTTTTTCTACCCTTTATGCACAAGAACTTTTTACAAAAAACAATCAATTAGGAAATGAAAATATTTTTAATGCTAGTTCTCACACCTTTATAGGTAAAGTAAATTTAGAAAATGCTGACTTTAGCAAAGGGGTTAATTTTTTAGAAGTTGCAAACTTTAAAAAGCCTCCAAAATTTGAAGGCACAATAACTTTTCCAAACATCATAACAACCGCCCATACAAAAACCACTACACTAGAAGCACTAAGCACAGCAACCCTAAGAGCTGCACTAAATGCTTATGGTATCAATCAATTTTTTAACGATAGCTATTTTAAAAAGAATGCTAATTTTGCAATCAATCCAACCTGCAACACAAACCCTACAGCCGATACACATCTAGCAAGAAAGCTTTATGTAGATTATAAGGGAGGGCATAGAAGTTTAGGAAACCAAACTGCTCCTAAAATTGACTTTAGGCAAAGTGTTAATTTCCATATTAATATGACTGGCAGAGGAAGTATTGGGGTAGCACACTGGGGAGGGCTTGGCAAGTCTGGAGTGATTGCTGTGGATAATTCACAAAATATTGTGAGTTTTCTAGCTCCTTTTTATTTTAGAATAGCACCTGGTAGCATGAGCGGTAGAAGCTTTTTTGCCTATTATTGTTATGCAACTTCTCAAATTTTGTTAGCTAGAATTTAAGGCAAAAGTATGCTAGAAGCCTATAAACAAACTCTTATAAAACTAAGAGAAAAAGAAGAAGAAATAAGAAATATTGATAACATTTTAGCAAATTCTAAAGAGTATCAAGACTATGAGCTTTGTGAGTATTTTTTAAAAAAATATCCCATTGCTAAAGCTACAAGTGGTGCGAGCGGTAGTGTGGATACTGGAAGAATTTTAGATTTTTATTGCTTAGGTGGCTATCTTTATGGTAATTACATTACAGTTGCAGTTTTAAGGTCACTAGTGCCTTATACTTTTCCTTATAAAAACCAAAACTACACAAGCATTCCAAGCTCAACAGGTGCTAGTAATAGTGCTTTAAATGCTCTTGCATATTGGGCGAGTAGTGATAATAGCAAATGGATAGCTTATTTAGATTTTATTAAAACAAGAAGCCCAAAACAAATTTATCTGCATGATGAAGAAGAATACAAAAAAAATCCAAATCTTAGACTTTTGCCAAAAAATCCAAAGTTTGAAGAGTTTATAAAACTAGAGCAACTCCCTAGCTTTTATGAAAATGCAAAAAAGCTTAAAAAAGAAGCAAAACTCTTAGAGTTAAACCAAGAAGCACAAACCTTAGCTAATCTTGCAAAAAGCCAATTAGAAGAGATTAAAAACCAAGCAATTTTTACAAAAGAAGAGCTAGAAAAAATTACACAAGAGCTAGAAAGCACAAAAATTCTCATCACGCAATTAGAAGAAGAAACAAAGTTTATCCAAGAAAATATCACAAATACAGAAGCTAAAGCAAAAGAGCTAGAGGAGCAAAAATCCATACTCTTACAAAAAGAAGATAAAAGAGAGGAGTTAAGAGCATCTTTAGAAAGACTAAACTTGCAAACAAAAGAATTAAAAGAAGAGATAGATAAAATCCTTTTAGAAGATGAAGAACTTCTAAGTGCTAAAGAAGAACAAACACAAAATAAAGAAAACTTGCAAAATACTCTCCTACAAAAACAAGAAGAAAAAAGAGCCAAAGAAAAGGAACTTTTAGCTTTATTAGATTCTATTAAAATTTTAAATGAAAAAATAGAAAGTTTAAACTATAAAGATCTAATAGATAAATTACTACTTTTACAAAACAAGCATGACAATTTAGAAAATATTTTAATGCTTGATGTAGAAGAGATTTTTAACAAAGTTAAAGATTTAAGAATAAGCATAAGAGAAAAAACTTTTAAAATCTTTGCTTTAAGAAATAAAAAAAGCATTCTTTTATCTTTAAAAGAAAAAGAAGAAATATTGACAAAACAACTACAAAACCTAAGCTTTAAAGATGAATTAGAAGAAAGCAAAATCGCACAAAATATTCTCTATCTAAAAGAACAAATCAAACAAAAAATACAACACCAACTAACCTTAAGCGATGAACTTTGCAAAAGTTTAGGGTTAGAAGGAATTTTAGAACAAAAATTAAAAGATTTAACTTTAAATACGAAAGGATAAAAAATGAAAAGACAAGTTTTAGCATTCATTATACCACTTACTGCAAGATTTGAAGGCTTTAGTGCAAAAAGTTATATTTGCCCCGCTGGTTTTAAAACAATAGGCTATGGTAGGAATTTAGAAGCAAACCCACTCACTAAAGAGGAAGAGGCTTTATTAATTAATGGAGAGGTTAGCAAAGAATTAGCACTCTCTTGGCTAGAAAAAGAACTTAGTAAGGATTATGAGCTTTTAGTTTCTCATTTTTCGTTTTTTAAGGAGTTAGATTATAAAAAACAAGCCGCACTAGTAGATATGGTTTATAATCTTGGTTTTAGAGGTTTTTTGAGTTTTAAAAAAGCCATTAGTGCATTAGAACAAAAAGACTATCAAAAAGCAGCAATGGAGCTTAAAAACTCTAAATGGTTTAGACAAGTTAAAAATAGAGCTTATGAAATTATCAATCTCATTTTAGAATAAGGATTTATATGAAATATTTAACTGCCTTTTTGGCTTGTTTAGCTCTTTTTTTGGGTTTTCTTTATAAAACCGAGTTAAAAGAAAACGAGAATTTAGAGCTAAGATTAAGCTTAGAAAATGCCAATACAAAAACACTAAGTAAGGCATTAGAAGAACAAAACAAAGCTTTTAAGGCTTTAGAAGTAAAGCAATCGCTAGAGCCTTTAAGTGTAGAAAGAGTGCAAAAGGTTTTTTTAAAAGATACAAGTTGCCAAAGTGAGTTAGAGGCTTATAAAAGCTTATTTTTAGAGCTTGGGAAAAATTAAAAGATTAAAACTACTATAAGGGTGGTAAGTCCTTATAGTAGAAAGTTTATGGTTGGCAGTCATCTATTTTTGTTTTTTAACAAAAACGCCCTTATCTCCTCTCTAAAAAGAGTGATAAATACTGCAACAACTGCAATGAATAAATTTAAAAAATCCATTATGGACTCCTAGTTCTTTGTGTTTTCCCACCCACAAGCCCAAAAATTAGCCAAAAAAAAAGCCCAACCCTACAAGAGAGCTAGGCTAAAACACAACTAGGTTACCATAAACTTTTTTATCCATCTACCAAATGGACTAAAAAGATTATAACATAAAAAAATTTTTTTAACCCTTAATTTAAACTTTTAAAAATCCTAAAATATCTTAAATTTTTAAAGGTTGTTTATGAAAATTTTATTTTTATCTCTGCTTTGTCTTATCTTTATAGGTTGTAGTGCTAAACCCATTGTAAAAATGCAAACAAAAGAGGTGCTAATACCTATTAAATGTAATCTAGTTTTACCCAAAAAGCCAAAAGAGGATGGGAGCTTTGAAAGCCATAAAAATTTATCGCTTTATTTTTTGAAGGTAGAACAAATTGCCAAAGATTGCACAAAATAAAGTGAGATTGCAAAAATCTTACAAGAGAGGATTAAAGTTAAAAAGCAAAGCTCCCTCACGAAGTAGCGCGGAGCCTTTTTGCACTGCACTTCGTTTGTGGATAACGCTTCGCTTGTATGGGGATTTGAAAGGACAGCCTGCTGTCCTTCATTGCAAGAGGAGGCTTTGCCTTCTTGCGAAGTTAAAATAAAAGAAATTAAAAAGCGAAGCTCCCCGCAAGCGTAGCGTAGTGGCACAGAGCCTTCAGGGGTTTGGAAAGGACACTTGTGTCCTTCCTCGCGTAATGAGGAATTCACAACCCCAGCGAAGTTAAAATAAGCAGGTTAGAATCTTTTCTTTTTGCCTTTTATTTTATTAATTCTACCATTTCTTTAATGGCATTTTCTAAACCCGTAAAGATAGATTTTGCGATGATACTTTGTCCTATATTTAGTTCTATAATTTCTTGGATTTGTAAAATAGGTGTTAGGTTGTGGTAGTTTAGCCCATGTCCTGCAGCAACTTCTAATCCTAGCCATTTGGCTTCTTTAGAGGCGTTTTGTAAATCTTTAATAGAGTTTAAATAAAGTTCTTTTAGCTCTTCCTTTGGGAGTTCTAATTCTTTTATAGAATGCTGTGTGCGTGATAGATTAGAAAAAAGCATAAGATGGAGATTTGCATAAGTTCCTGTATGGAGTTCCACCATATCTGCCCCTACTTCTTTTGTGCTACAAAGAGTTTCTAGGTTGGTATCAATAAAAAGCGAAACCTCTGTGCCTATCTTTTTGCATTCTTTGGTTATCTCTTGTATTCTTGTAAAATTTCCTAATACATCTAAGCCACCCTCTGTTGTGATTTCTTGTCTATTTTCTGGGACAAGTGTAATGCGGTGCGGCCGGAGTTTTAAAAGAAATTCAATAATTTGTGGATTGATAGAAGATTCTACATTAATAGGCAAAAACGAAGATTGGATAATGCGTTCTACATCACTATCATGCATATGGCGTCTATCTTCTCTTAGGTGTAAAGTAATTTGGTCTGCACCTGCTCTTTTGGCTATAAAAACTGCTTCAAGCGGATCTGGATCGTTAATCGCTCTTGCTTCTCTTAGTGTGGCAATATGATCAATATTTACTCCAAGTAACATTTTTGTCCCTTTTATAGTGGATAAAAAAGATATTCTAACCAAAAATTCTTTAAAATAAGTGTTTGAATATTTATAAAAGGTTTTTTAAAATGGTTATGGTTTTTGATTGTGAGACAATACCGGATGTAGAGCTGATTAAACAAGTTTTTGCAGGAGAATTTCAAAAAAGAGGTTTTGAGAGCGAAGAGGATTTGGAGATTTCAAAAAAAGCTCAAGAGATTCAAAGTGAGCTTAGTGGAAGTGAGTTTCTACCTTTGCCTTTTCATCAAGTGGTTTCTATTTCTGCGGTATTTTGTGATGAGTATGGGAATTTTAAAAAAGTGGGAAATTTTAAAAGCATAGGAGAAAGCAAAGAAGAGAGAGAAAAATCCCTACTCTTAGCTTTTTTTGATTATCTTAATAAAAATCAGCCTAAATTAGTAAGTTTTAATGGGCGTGGTTTTGATGTGCCTATGCTTTTACTTAGAGCGATGAAGTATAAAATTAGTGCAAATGCTTATTTTGAGGTGGATAATCCACAATACAATAAAAATAAATGGGAAAATTATCGCCAACGCTATAGCGAGCGTTTTCATACAGATTTATTAGATGTGCTTGGAGGATTTAATATTAGAGGGTTGAAACTAGATGTGGTGGCAAATTTAGTGGGATTTCCTGGTAAATATGATGTGCATGGGGATATGGTTTTGGATTTGTATTATCAAAATAAATATGAAAAGATTGATGAATATTGCCAGAGTGATGTGTTAAATACCTATGGTGTGTATCTAAATTATGAGCTTTTACAAGGAAATTTAACGCATGAAGATTATAAGAATATCTTAAGAGATTGGCAAGAGAAATTGCCAAAAGATAAAGCATACCATAGTTACTTTTTTGATACAATACAAAAGCAAATTGAAGTTTAAAAAGGAAAAAAATGCTCTCTAAAGATATTGTGCAGTTTAGTGAAATGCGTTATGAAATACGCGCTTATTTATGTTTTTTGTTTCAACGCAATATTAAAAATCACTTGCCCCATATTGAACTTAATAAGATTATTGATGGAATGCAAAAGATACAAAAAGAGGTAGGGCTTTTTGAACTTTTGTATGTGTTGGATGCGAGTGGTAATCTAGCTATTGATGCTATAAGTAGTGATGCAAATTTACAATGCAAAAAGGGCGAAAACCATAACGATAGAGCATATTTTTATCGTGCAGTTAGAGAGAAAAAATGTATTTTAACCGATCCTTATCCCTCATTAGCAAGTGGAAATCTAGTTGTTAGTGCTGCTTATCCTTTGTATAATGAAAAAGGAAAGCTTATGTATGTGGTGTGTTTAGATATACCTTTAGAGAAAACAAGTTTGCTTGTGCGTCCTATGCCACTTTTTGGCTTTTTTTCTAATTTTAGAAAATTTATGTATGCAGGGATGTCTTTTGCTCTATTTATGGTGTGTGCACTCCTTTTGGTAAAAGGGGGGATTAGCTTGTTTGGATCCTTGCAGAAATTTGATGGGTTAGATATTAAAGATGTGTTTGAAGCAACTATTTTAATCACACTCTCACTTGCAATTTTTGATTTGGTGCGAGCAATTTTTGAAGAAGAAGTATTAGGTAGGCAAAAATCTCAAGATTCTAAAATGGTGCATAAAACAATGATAAGGTTTTTAGGATCTATTGTAATTGCATTAGCGATTGAAGCTTTAATGCTTGTATTTAAATTTACTATTATTGAGCCAGAAAAAATTATTTATGCGGTGTATTTGATTGTAGGGGTTACGCTTTTGTTGATAGGCTTGTCAATTTATGTGAAATTTACAGCTTTTGCACGAAAAGATTAAAGAGGATTGTATGCTTGGAATTGTAGATTATAAAATGGGAAATCTTGCAAGCGTGCAAAATGCTTTTTTGAAAGTGGGAGCTAAAGCCAAGATAGTTAGAGAAGTTGAAGAATTGCTTTTATGTTCGCATTTGGTTTTGCCAGGTGTTGGGGCTTTTAAAGAAGCTGTTTTACATTTAAAAGAAAGAGGATTAAAAGAAGCATTAGAAGAGTATGTAAAAAGCGGAAAACCTCTTCTTGGGATTTGCCTTGGAATGCAATTATTATTTGAGCGTAGTTTTGAGTTTGGAGAGAGTGAGGGACTTTGTTTTTTAAAAGGAGATGTTTTACCTTTTGATAAAGCTTTAGATAGAGGATTTAAAATTCCTCATGTAGGTTGGAATGAAGTTTTAAAGATAAAAGAAAGTCCTTTATTGGCAGGAGTAGAAGAGAGGTTTTATCTTTATTTTGTGCATAGTTTTTATGTAGAAAATCAGGAAAATGCACTAGCAATTAGTGAATATGGAGTTTCTTTTTCTTCTATTGTGCAAAAGGATAATGTTTTTGGTATCCAGCCTCATCCTGAAAAATCGCATGATGTAGGTTTAAAAATTTTAGAAAATTTTGTGAGAATTTAAGGAGAATATATGCAGATTATACCCGCTATTGATTTAAAAGAAGGTAATGTTGTAAGGCTAAAACAAGGGGATATGGAGAGTGCAAAAATCTATGATAAAAGCCCTTTGGAGTTTGCAAAGTTGATAGAAGGAATGGGAGCAGAGATTTTGCATATTGTAGATTTAGATGGTGCAATATGCGGAACACCTAAAAATAAAGAAGTGATTTTAAGTATCACACAAAACACAAATTTAAAAGTAGAAGTAGGTGGTGGGATAAGAGATGAAGCCACGATTAAAGAATATCTAAATATTGGTGTAAATAGGGTGATTTTAGGATCTATGGCGTTAAAAAATCCTACTTTGGCAAAAACTTTGGCTAAAGACTATCCTATTATTATTGGAATTGATGCAAAGAATGGTTATGTAGCAACGCAAGGTTGGGTAGAGAGTGAGAGCATTTTAGCGCTAGAATTTGCAAAAGAGTTTAAAGAAAGTAAGATTTTGGGAATCATTTGCACTGATATTAGTTGTGATGGTATGCTAAGTGGAGTAAATGTAGATTTTACAAAAGGCATTAAAGAGGCAAGTGGGCATTTTGTGATTGCAAGCGGAGGGGTTTCAAGTTTAGAGGATTTGGAGAGATTACAAAGCGAAAAAATAGATGGAGTGATTGTAGGAAAGGCTTTTTATGAGGGCAAAATTGACTTAAAAGAAGCTTTTAAAAAATTTGCTTAAAGCCCAAGCATAAGGACATTCCAAAGTTTATCAACTTCATCGTCTTCTAAAAGTTCTATTTGTAAGTTAAAAAGATTTTCTAGATGGGAGAAAGTTAGGATTTCTCCCTTTAAGCAATGAGGATGTGCACATACAAAACCTCTTGTAATGCAAACTTCTTCATTTAATATTCCTTCACAGATTAAACAGCTTTGCAAGGAATTATTGCGTCCTTCAAAATTTAAAAGCTTAATGTAAAGATTTAAGATTGTGCGTTTGGGATTTTCCTTTAAAAGACGCATAGAGCCTTCTTCTAAGAGATTAAAATAAAAATCTTCTAGTGTGCTAATATCTTTTAGATGTGTATGGAGAAGTTTTAGAAATTGTTGCCAAAAATAGCGTTTTTGCATTTCTTTTTCCCACGCAAATCCAAGATGGATAGGATCACGCAATTTTCCAATTTCTCTTAAGTCTTTTTCTATATAAAAATCAATTTTATTGCCTAAGTGAATAATGCTATGTCTAGCACCATAGAAGCGGTAGAGAGTGTAAAGTTGCTTAGGACTTAGCACCTTTACTAATAAATCTTCCTCTCTAACCTTTTGTGTATGAAGAATGTAGCCTTGCATTTTGTCCTTATAGCTTACTTACAATCTCTAAAGTATCACGCGCAATCATTAATTCTTCGTTGGTTGGGATTACGCAAACTTTTACCTTAGAATCTTTTGTAGAGATAATACCTTCTTTACCTACGGTTTGTAAGTTTGCTTCTTCATCTAAAGTGATTCCTAAAAATTGCAAATGAGAAACGATTTTTCCTCTTATGAATTTTGCATTTTCTCCTACTCCTGCACAAAAGACAATGGCATCTACCCCGCTAAGTGCAGCTGTGTAAGAGCCAATGTATTTTGCTACGCGGTAGGCAAAAACCTCTCTTGCAAATCTTGCTTTTAAATCACCTTTTTCATCTGCTGCTAGTAAATCTCTAAAATCACTAGAAAGTCCAGAAATACCTAAAACCCCTGATTTTTTATTAAGAATATTTAGCACTTCTTGTGTGCTTTTGTTTTCTTTTTGGGCAATGTAATCAATAATAGCAGGATCTAAATCCCCGCTTCTAGTTCCCATTACTAAGCCCTCAAGCGGTGTAAGTCCCATACTTGTATCTACACTTTTTCCATTCTCAATCGCACAAATGCTAGAACCATTACCTAAATGGCAAGTGATGATTTTAGAATTTTCTAAACGAATACCTAAAAATTCGGCAGTGCGTTTTGAAACATAGCTATGGCTTGTCCCATGGAAACCATAGCGACGGATTTTATATTTTTCATAATATTCATAAGGAAGCCCATAGATAAAAGCACGCGGTGGCATAGTTTGATGGAATGCTGTATCAAAAACAGCTACCATAGGAGTTTGTGGCATTAAATGCTTACAGGCTTTGATACCTAGAAGATGTGCGGGATTGTGTAAGGGTGCTAAGTCTGCACATTCTTCTATGTGTCTAATGACTTCTTCATTAATAAGTGCAGATTTTGTAAAATGTTCTCCACCATGCACAATTCTGTGTCCTATGGCTTTAATTTCACTAAGAGAAGAGAGAATACCTATATCTTTATCAATAAGCGTATTTAAAACAATCCCAATAGCTACTTCATGATCTTTTAGCTCCACTTCTTGTGTGATTTTATCTTTGTTTTTTGCCTTATAGCTAAAAGAACCACCACTAATTCCTATTCTATCGCATATTCCACTTGCTAAAACTTCTTCAGTGTTTGCATTGATGAGTTGGTATTTTAAAGAAGAACTACCACAATTTATTACTAAAATATCCATTTTTTATCTCCTTATTTTTGTTGCTGTGCTTGAAGTGCGGTAATAGCTACTACACCTACAATATCTTCAGCACTACAACCTCGTGAGAGGTCATTTACTGGCGCACTAATTCCTTGTGTAATAGGTCCATAGGCTTCTGCTTTTGCTAGTCTTTGGACAAGTTTATAGCCGATATTTCCTGCATCTAAATCAGGGAAGACTAATACATTTGCCTTTCCAGCACAAGTGCTTTGGGGAGCTTTGGAAGCACCTACACTTGGGACTATTGCTGCATCTAGTTGGAATTCCCCATCAAGTGCAATGCTTGAATCAAGAGCCTTTGCGAGTGCTGTGGCTTCAATCACTTTATCTACATCAGGATGTTTTGCACTTCCTTTTGTGGAGTGAGAGAGCATTGCCACAACAGGTTCAGCACCCACTAAAGCCTTAAAACTATAAGCAGAATCGATTGCAATTGAAGCTAGTTCTTCTGCATTTGGATTTTGCACTAAGCCACTATCAGAGAAGATAAAAACTCCATTTTCTCCATATTCGCAATTTGGAACTACCATAATAAAAAATGCAGAAACAAGTTTGGAAGTTTTTTTAGTTCCTAGAATTTGTAAAGAGGCTCTAAGCACATCAGCAGTAGAGTTGATTGCACCTGCTACCATACCATCAGCTTTTTTGCTTTTAACAAGTGCTACGCCAAAATAAAGCGGATTTTCTAAAAGCATTGCGCGTGCAGATTTTTCGCTTAATCCTTTATGTCCTCTTAGCTTAACAAAAAGTTCTACATAATTTTCAAGCTCATCACAAGATTGCGGATTAATAAAGGTTGCACCTTCTAAATTCAAATCCTTAGCTTCTTGTTTGATTTGTGCTTCATCACCTATTAAAATAAGATTGGCTATTTTTTCTTTTAAAATAGTATGTGCTGCTTGTAGCGTTCTTATATCATTGGTTTCTGGTAGAACAATGGTTTGTAGATTTGCTTTTGCTTTGTTTTTGACTTCTTCTATAAAACCCATTTACATTCCTTTTATTTGATTTGTTAAATCTATTGTAGAATTTTTAGTGTGAAGGAAGTATAAAAAAGTAAAAAATATGGTAAAAAATTTAAGAGTGTGTAAATTTTTCCCTTAGTATTTTTTTACCAAATTCAACACCGGGTTGGTTATATGTATCAATATGTAACATAATACCTACACAAGAAGTAAGCAATTCATAATAAAAGATGAGACTTCCAACGCTTTCTTCGTTTAAAAAGCTAACAGAGATGGAATCTACAGGCACATCTTGAGAAATAATACTTTCTTTTGTAGATTGGCATTGGAGCTTTAAAAGAGTGTTAAAAGAGGCTTGATTGACAAAGTCTGTATCCTCTAGCCCCTTTAGGCTAATATCTGGGATATAAAGGGATTTTTGCGAGGATTTTTCAATGTTTAAAAAAGTAACACTTTTGTTTTTAGGGCCTTGCATGATGAGTTGTAAAAATGAATGCTGATCAATGCTACCAATAAGTGCAATAGGAGTTAAACCTCTTCTTTGTTCATAAGCGTCTAATTTACCCAAAGATTCTCCCCATAGTTGGACATACCAAGAATTAAAATGTCTAAAAACACTGCTATAAGAAAAAAGCACATTAATGGGGTAGGCATTTTCCCCTTTGGCTAAAAATAGAGCTTTTTTGAGAATGGAATTAGTAGGGTTTTCAAAAAATAAATGGCTAATATTTGCAGCACCCTTTAGGATTTTTTTAACATCATAACCTAAGAGTGCAAGAGGGATTAAGCCAACAGCACTTAAGACAGAAAACCTTCCGCCAATGTTTTTATCAATGCAAAAATATTGTATTTTTTCACTCTTAGCCCATAAAGAAAGAGGAGAATCTCTATCGGTGATGACTAAAAGATGTTTTTTATTAGCATCTTGCAAGAGCTTATATTTTGCTAAGATAAATTTAAAAAGTGAAGTGGTTTCTATGGTTAAACCTGATTTTGAAATCACAACAAAAAGGGTTTCTAGTGGATTTATTCTTGTAAGCTCTTTTTGAATCATAATAGGATCTGTGTGTTCTAAAAAGCGGAGCTTGATTTTTTTTCTATTTGCTTGATGGGAAAGGAGTGCATCAATTGCTTTAGCGCCTAAAGAACTTCCACCAATGCCTATAATTATAAGGCATTTTATTTTTTCTAAAAAATTTTGTTCTTGTTTTAGATAGTTGTCAATATAATCTAAGTTTGCAAAAGGTAAGTGGTAATAGCCACTAGAATCGTTACTTTTCTCACTCACCACTTTTTTAAAGAAAAATTCTAAATTTTTGGGTGCAAAAAGATTAGGCCTATCTCCAAGAAAGTTATTGAAATTATCCCAAAGTTTTAGCAAATGCTTTCTCCAACAAAATAAGCCATATCTACAAGACGGCAAGAATATCCCCACTCATTATCATACCAAGCACTCACTTTTATGTGATTTGGTGTAGCAACAAAAGTGCAATCAGGAATAAAAATACTGCTATGGCTATCACCTATGAAATCACCAGATACTCTTTTGTCTTCATCTATTAAAAGGAGATTTTTAAACTCATTTTTGGAAGCTTGTAAGAAAGTTTCATTAATGAGTTCTTTGCTTACTTCTTTGCTAAGAATGCAAGTTAAATCCACTAAACTTACATCAGGAGTTGGAACGCGGATGGATAAGCCGTTTAATTTTCCTGCAAGTTCTGGCATAACAAGCCCAATAGCTTTGGCAGCTCCTGTTGAAGTAGGTATCATATTGAGTGCAGCAGCTCTTGCTCTTCTTAAATCTTTATGTTTAGAATCTACTAGATTTTGATCGTTTGTGTAGCTGTGGATAGTTGTCATTAAGCCACTTTCTATATTGAAGTTAGAATGCAATATTTTTACAAGAGGAGCAAGTGCGTTGGTAGTGCAACTTGCATTAGAAATTACAGGTTCATTATTATATTTTGTGTGATTAACACCATAAACAAATGTAGGAGTATCTTTCGCGGGTGCAGAAATAACAACGCGTTCTATTCCTCCATAAAGGTGTGCACTTGCTTTTTGTAAATCATTAAATGCACCTGTGCATTCTAAGACTACTTTAGCTCCATATTTTCCAAAGTTTATTTCTTTGATTTCTCTTGTGCTAATGAGTGCAATATTTTTTTGTTTGCCGATACTTAGTGTATTTTCATCTATTTTTGTAACTTCACTACTTTTATGCACAGAATCGTATTTTAAAAGATGAATAAGAGTATCTATGGGTGTAGTTGAGTTGATAGCTACAAGCTCCAAATCTTCTCTTTCTGCTAAGATTTTACACACACAAAGTCCAATTCTTCCTGTTCCATTTACTGCTACTTTTAATGCCATTAAAATTCCTTTTAATTATTTTTTAAAGATGGAAAAAACGCTTGATTGTAGTGTAAATTTTATTAAAGAAGGCAAAATTATGGTGTTATTTTTTAAATTTTTAATTAAGATTTGTTGCAAAGTGCTAATTTTATGCTACAATAACGATGTTTTATTTTAAAAAACGGAGGTTCTAAAGATGAACAAGTCAGAGTTTGTCGATCTAGTAAAAGAAGTAGGCGAGTTTGAAACTAAGAAAGAAGCAGAAAGAGCAATCAGTTCTTTTGTAGCAGCAGTTGAGAAAGCTTTAGCTAAAAAAGAAAGCATTGAGCTTGTAGGCTTTGGTAAATTTGAAACAGTTCTTCAAAAAGGTAAAGAAGGAACAGTTCCAGGAACAAACAAAAAATACAAAACTAAAGATAAGTTTGTTCCAAAATTCAAAGCTGGAAAAGGTCTTAAAGACGCTGTTGCAGCTGCAAAAAAATAACTTCTTTTCCTCCTTTGGAGGAGCTTTCTAAAATCTAAAACACATATAAAATCTTACATTAGTCCTCGTAGCTCAGCTGGATAGAGCACACGATTCCTAATCGTGAGGCCATGCGTTCGAATCGCATCGTGGACACCACCTTTATAGCAAAACTTTATAATTTTTTTTGTAAAATAACAAAGAATGAATTTATTGCAAGGAAACAAGATGGGAAAGCTAAGTGCAGGAATACTTGGGATTTTTTTGTTACTAAGTAGTGTGGTGTTTGTGTATGGCATAGGCAAGATAGCGTTTGAGTTTAGAGAAAAAGAAAGAAGCGTTGTGGTAAAGGGATTAAGTCAAAAAGAAGTCAATGCAGATGTGATGATTTTGCCTATCCAATTTAGTAAAACAAATAATGATTTGAATGCACTTTATAGAGATTTAGATCAAGATTCTAAAAAACTTATGGATTTCCTTGTAAAAAATGGAATCCAATCTAGTGAAATTACTTTAAAAACTCCTGTAGTAACAGATAGGCTTGGCAATATGTATGGTGAGGATAAAAATGTTACTTATCGTTATTTGGGAACTGGAAAGGTATTGCTCTATACTAAACAAGTAGAATTGGGTAGAGAGATTTTAACAAAACTTGCAGAATTAGGAAAAGAAGGAATAATCATTAAAATAAATGATTATGAAGTAGAGTATCTTTATACTAAGCTTAATGAGCTTAAACCACAAATGATTGAAGAAGCTACGATTAATGCAAGAGAGGTTGCCAATAAGTTTGCACAAGATTCTAAAAGCACATTGGGAAAGATTAAAAGTGCAACGCAGGGGCAATTTAGCATAACAAATCGCGATAATAATACTCCTTATGTCAAAAGTGTGCGTGTTGTTTCTACCATAGAATATTATTTAAAAGATTGATAAGGGATTAAAATGATTATTAAAGGTGCGATGATTTGTGATGCTAAGCAAGAGCAAAGAGGAGATGTAAGGATTGAGGGAGGCAAGATTACAAAGGTGGCTAGAAGTATTTTGCCTAATGCAGAGGAAGAGATTTTAAATGCAGAGGGTATGATACTTTTGCCAGGTGCGATTGATTTAAATATAAGAGTAAAAGATTCTCAACTTACTAAAAATAATCTTGTTGAGCTTTCTAATAAAGCGGCAAAAGGCGGGGTAACCTTAGGGGTTTTAATGCCAGATTGTTATCCTGCTCTTAGCACAGAAATGGGAGTGGAGCTTTTAAATGCTTTAAAAGAGGATTTTAAGGCAAAAATTATTCCAGCAGTTGCAAGTTGTGGAGAGAAGCTATCAAGTGGGAATTATGGTATTAATGAATTATCCACTTTATATAAAAAAGGTGCTTGTGCTATTTATACACAATCTAGTGAAGAGGGAAATATTCTTAAGCGTGCAAGTGAATTTTCTTTGATGTTGAAAATGCCAATGTTTTTTGCTTGTGAAGATGAAAGTCTTAGTGCAAATGGTGTAATGAATGATGGAGAACTTTCATGGAGATTGGGACTACCTGCAATTTCTACTTTAAGCGAAACAAAAGAAGTGGCAAAGATTAGTGAAGTAGTTTGTTTTATGGGGGTAAAATCGGTATTTTTAAGTGTAAGTGCGGATAGATCTATGGAAATTTTATTAGAAGCAAAGCGAAAAAATAAAGATATTTTTATCCAAACTTCTATCCATCATTTAATGCTTACAGAAAATCTTTGCAATGGTTATAACAGTGCAGCCAAGATTAAGCCACCTCTAAAAAGTGAAGAAACAAGACAAAAATTTGTCAAACGCTTAAAAAAAGGAGAAATTGATTTAATCACTTCTTTGCAATCAGAAAGTTCTTTGTCTAAGAAAGATTTAGCTTTTGATGAAGCCTCTTTTGGTGTGGATATGATAGAGCATTATTATTCTTTATGCTATAGTGCGCTTGTAAAAGAAATGCATTTAAGTTTGCAAGAAATGAGTAAGATTATCTCTTATAACCCTGCTTTAGTTTTGGGAGTGGAGAAAAATAAAGGTCTTATTGAAGTAGGATATGATGCGGATTTGGTTTTACTAGATCCTAAAGAGAGTGAAGTGATTAGCGAGGTAAGTTCTCCTTATTATGATTGGATTTTAAATGGGAAAGTTAAAAAAGTCTTCATTGATGGAGAAATTCTTTAAGGAAGAGATATGGAAGCAAGAATAATGTTAATTTTGGATAAAATGCTAGATTGGTTGGTGGATTTTTTGCCTAATTTAATCAGTGCAATTTTAATTTTAATTGTGGGATTTTATCTTGCAAAAATTCTTTCTAAATATCTTTCAAAGGCAGTGATTAAAGCAACTAAAGATGAAACTTTTGGAAGCTTTTTTAAAAATGTAGCTTTTGTAGCTTTGCTGATTTTGGTGATTATTACAGCATTAAGTAACTTAGGAGTAAAAACTACTTCAATTATTGCAGTTTTAGGAACAGCAGGACTTGCTATTGCACTTTCTTTAAAAGATTCTTTATCTAATCTTGCGGGTGGAATTATTTTGGTGGTTTTACGCCATTTTAAAAAGGGAGATTTGATTAATGTAGCGGGAATTATGGGGATTGTAGAGAGTATCAATCTTTTCCATACTAAGCTTATTACCCCAGATAATCAAGTAGTGATTTTGCCTAATTCTTCCATAGTGGCTGCTCCTATTACAAATATTTATGCTAATAGAACGCGTAGAATGGATTTAATTTTTGGGATTTCTTATACAAGTGATTTGCAAAAAGCAAAGACAATTTTAGAAGAGATTTTTAAAGAGGATGCAATAGTTTTACAAGAGCCTCCCACTGTTGTTGGGGTGAATAATCTTGGTGCAAGCAGTGTAGATTTGCTTGTAAGATTTTGGGTGAAAAGTGAAGATTATTTTAGTGCAAAGATTAATTTGCCACAGAAAGTTAAGCTTGCTTTTGATAAACAAGGGATTGAAATACCTTATAATAAGCTAGATATTAATATTAATAATGCACAATCTTCGCAAGTCTTGCCACTTTTAAAGGGAGAGTAATGGAGCTTATAGGTGCAAGTCATGTATTAGTTTGTGATGATGCTTTTAGTATTCTTAAAGAAGGTGGAGTTTTATATGATGAGGAAGGTATTTTAGAGGTTGGGAATTATCAAGAGCTTTTAGCTAAAAATCCAAAAACCTCTACTTTTTATGAGAAATGTATTTTAACACCCGCATTTGCAAATTTACATACACATTTTGAATTTTCCCAAAATGCAGGAATTTTGCAATATGGTAGTTTTGAATCTTGGCTAGATAGTGTAATACAAAATAGAGAATATTTGATGGATGAAGGGCTAGAAGATAGCATAAAAAAAGCCATTAGAGATAATTTAAAAAGTGGTGTGAGCTTTGTGGGGGCTATTTCTAGCTATGGATATGATTTAGAGATTTTGGCAAATTCTCCTTTGCGTGTGCTGTATTTTAATGAAGCAATAGGATCCAAAGAAGAGGCTTTACCTTTTTTATTTTCTAATTTAAAAGAAAGGCTAACCCAAAGTCAAAAATTTAGTTCTAATCGCTTTTATCCAGCACTTGCTATCCATTCTCCTTATTCAGTGCATCCTAAACTATTAAAAGATGTTCTTACTTTAGCAAGTGAGGGAAATTTACCTCTTAGTGTGCATTTTTTGGAATCTAGTGCAGAATTAGAATGGCTGCAAAAGGGGAGTGGATATTTTTTGGAGTTTTTTGAAAAGTTTTTTAGAGAGGCTTGTAAGCCTTTTTATACTCCTTTAGAATTTTTGGAATATTTTAAAGAGCATAGGGCATATTTTGTGCATTTACTAGAAGCAAATCAAGAGATAAGAGAGGTGCTAAAAGCAATTAATGCAAAGGTAATTAGTTGTCCTAGATCCAACCGTCTTTTAAATAATAAAATGCTTTCTTTAAAGGATTTTAAAGAAAATGGATTTAAAACCATTTTTGCAACAGATGGCTTAAGTTCCAATGATAGTTTAAGTCTTTTAGATGAGCTTAGAATTGCTTTATATGCTTATGTAAATGAGCCATTAGAAACTTTAGCACAAGAACTTATTTTGGGGGTGAGTAATTATGCTTTTAAAGATAATCCTATGGGAATACAAGCAGGGATTTTGCAAAAGGGTTATGTGAGCGATTTTGCACTTTTTAAATTAGAGGCAAAAGATCAAATTGCATTGCAATTAATCCTTTATGCAAAAGAGGTAGAGGCACTTTATATTGCAGGTAAAAAGATTGAACTTTAAAGGAAAAAGAGAATGGAAAAATTATCTATTTTTAGAGAGTATGATATAAGAGGAGTGTATCCTAAAGAGCTAAATTTTGAAAATGTTGTAAAGATTGGGTATTTAATAGGTTTAGAACTAAAAAGGCGTGGAGGAAAAACAATAGCGGTGGGCTATGATGCAAGATTACATTCTTGTGAGATTTTTAGTTATCTTATTCAAGGTTTAGCAAGTGCAGGAGTTTTGGTTTATACTTTAGGGGAGATTCCTACGCCGGTTGCTTACTTTGCACTTTATCAAGAGTTTGATGGAATTAGGCTTGATGGAAGCGTGATGATTACAGGTTCTCATAACCCAAAAGAATATAATGGCTTTAAAATTACGCTTTTAAAAGAACCTTTTTATGGTAAGGACATCTATAAATTAGAAGAAGAATTTTACAAGCTAGATTTACCGCAAACTAAAGAGGTTAAGCCAGAATTTTTACCCGCATTAGAAAAATATATAGAATTTATGGTAAAGGAATTTGGCTCTTTAGAAGGTTTAGATGTGCCTATTTGTATAGATTGTGGGAATGGCGTGGCAAGTCTTGGAGTTGCAGAGATATTTAAAAGACTTAAAATCAACTATAAAGGCTTATTTATGGAGCCAGATGGGAATTTTCCAAACCACCATCCAGATCCTAGTGAAGAGAAAAACTTAAGTTTTATCAAAGAAGAATTGCAAAAAAGTGGTGGAATCGGATTTGCCTTTGATGGAGATGGGGATAGATTGGCAGTGCTTAAAAAGGATAAAATTTATAAAGGTGATGAGCTTGCTATTATTTTTGCAAATAGTATTGAAAATCCTTATGTGATAGGCGAGGTAAAATGTTCGCTAAATATGTATGAGGCAATTTCAAAAATCGGCAAGACATTGATGTATAAAACAGGGCATAGCAATTTAAAAGTGATGTTAAAAGAACAAAATGCAGATATGGCTTTTGAGGTTTCAGGACATATTTTCTTTAAGCATCGTTATTTTGGTTATGATGATGCTACTTATGCACTTTTGAGGCTTTTAGAGCTTGTGAAAAAAGATGGAATGGCATTTGATAAGGTTTTAGAAGATTTGCCTAAATTATATTCTACAGATGAAAAAAAGATAGAAAGCACAGATGAGAAAAAATTTATCCTTATTGATAGGCTAAAAGAAGCCCTTAAAAATCCTCCTAAAGATTTTCCCAAAATAGTAGAGATTGTAGAAATAGATGGAGTAAGAGTGATTTTTAAAGAGGGTTGGGGGCTTATTAGAGCAAGTAATACCACCCCAGTTTTAGTTACCCGCTTTGAAGCAAAATCTAAAGAAAAAATGGACTTTTATGAAGAGAAGCTTTTAGAACTTTTAGAAAATGTGGGATAAAGGTTTAAAAATAAGGAATAAGTATAGTATTTATACTTAAAAGAGGTGGGAAGGGGGGACTTCCCTATAACTCTTAAAGTGGATTTTTGTAGGTTTTTATAATATCTTTTTTGTTGTTAGTTCTGTCTAAAATATAAAGTATATCTTCTTTGATTGCCATAGATTTTGGATTATCTAAACCTTGAATTTCATAGGCATCTATAATCTTGGCATTTTTATAATCAATCACAAGCATTGTGCTATAACGCATACTTAAAGCAAGCATTTTATCCCCTACGATACTGCTTGCAACAATATAGTAGTCATTAATACTCCTATTATCCTTAAGCTTTAAATGGGGAGCCACACTTAAAGGTGTTTCGCCACTTAGCATATAGTCTTTAGTGCTTGCATAGGATAAAATGAGTTTAGGACTAAATTTATTGGGTATGCTAAGAAGATATAAAAATTCTCCATCACTTGCATAAGAATGCACATAGTTTTGTTTAGCTCTAATGGTTAGAATATATTTTCTTGAAGGTTCAAGCCAATTGTTTTTATTTGTGTAAAAAGCAGGCATGATAGAACCACTTGTCTCTTTAAAGGCTTGCCATTCTAACATAGGATCGATTGTGGTATTTGTATCTACTTTTTGAATGCCACTAAAGGTTTTATTGAAAGCTCCTATAATTAGTTTATCTCCTATAAAAGTTGCATCGACGATATATTTCATATCATAACCATTAGTTTTATCAAACAAAACATAGCCAGTAGAATTTTTAAAATCCTTAGTGTAGGCTACTGCCATTTCATTGCTAATGAGTGCAAATTCATCATTTTCTTTATGGTAGGCAATTGCATTGAGTGATTTAAAGTTGCTAAGCTTAGGAATAGAAATTTCATAGTCTTGACTAAGAGGGGTAATACTTTTATGAAGCTCAAATGCACCTTCAGAGCTATCTCTTTGGATTTGCAAACCACTAGGTTCTATTAAATCTTTAATATAAACATTTTCGGGAGTATTTTTTCCAAGTAGATTGAATTTAAAAAGTCTGCTCCAAACTTCAGTTGTCCAAGTTTTAGTCATAATACTCATATCAAAAGTTAAGCGATCAGGATTAGATTTGCCAGTAAATGGTGGGATACCATTTATAATTAAAGCTTGAAAAGCATTAGAACAAACCACTAAAAAAGAAGCAATGATAACTATTTTAGAATATGTGTTTAGAGGTTTTGCCTCTACTTTCTCATGACTTAAATCACGCATCATAGAGCTTTTTTTATGGATAAAAAGGAGGGCTAATCCCATAACCACCACAACACACCAATAAACTACAACAGCCCAAGTATAAGTATGTGCCCCCACTAACTTATCGCCAAGTCCTATGCCAATATCTCTTTGCCACCAACTAGCAGTATGGCGGACACCCATATATATCCCATACCCTGCAAATAAAAATACACATACTATATATTTTATTTGGGGACCATAACGCAAGATAAACATACCCAAAATTCCAATAACTACCATTCCAATGCGTTCAAACCAGCAAAGAGTGCAGGGAGATTCGTTGTGAAAATAACCTAAATATATGTTGGCAAATCCTACAGGAATAGCAAGTATTAGCAATACAGCTGTAGCCATAAAAAGATAAAAATATTGATCATTTTTACTCATATATGTATTCATACCAACTCCTTACCAATTTCCACTAGGAATAACAGAGTCAAAACTTGCAACTAAATACATAAAATAGTTAAGGCAAGCTCCTGCAAGAAAAATACCAAAAATTAATTTTTCTCTTTGGGGTTTAATCAAAATCAGCAATATAGAAATTGCTAATAAAACAAGTATAGTAAATTCCATAATATCCTCCTAATATTAAAGTGGTAAAATTATATGTAGTTTTTATTTAAAAAATATTTATTTTTTATAAATATAATTATAAATTTTAAAAATAATATATAAGTATAAGTTTTAATATAAATTTAATAATTTAATGTTTTTAGCTTAAAAATGGAAGAATTTATTTTTCTTTTAATGCTTGGAAATCTAATTTTTCTAATCTTTTTCAAATTTTAATCTTTGCAAATTTAATTTTAAATACTTTTTTGTTTGTAATAAAATTAAGATTAAAAAAAGTATTGAAGGATTGAGCAAAAAAGATAAAATGCAAAATAATAAAATCTTAATACTTAAAATAAAGCTTCAAAGAAGCTTGAAAGCCTTTGTGATATTTAAGTAAATTAAACTTTAGTATTTGGGGGGATATAAAATCATTTAAATACTTTAGTAGGGATTGTATCACAAAAATCAAGTGGTAAAATTTCTGAAAATTTGGGATAATAGTGGATAAATTGATCTAAGAATTGCTTGTTTGCAAAGAGTTCTCCGCAGATGAGGACATTTTTTGTTTGGTAGTTTTCTTCTAAATCGCGTAAGAAGTTTGCAAAAAATTCTGCTAAGGAATCTAAAATCCCAAAACTTAGTAATTCTTTATCTACACCTGCTAGATGGAAGCTCATTGTAGAACAAATAGTTTTTAATGGATTTAAAAAGATGCCTTCTTCATTTTTTTCTAGTTTAAAATCAATTCTTGGACCCTTATTTCCCATAAAATTTTTAGCATTTAAAAGTAGGTTGTTATAAGCTTCTTTGAGTGCATCTTCTAAATTTTCTTTTGTGGAAAATCCTAAAAATAAACCACAAACACCTATTAAATCCAAAATATTTTTTGAAATTCTACTTTCCTCTTGAAAGCTTTGGAGATAATGGATAGTAGTTTCATTAGGAGTGGTAAAATTTTTTACTAATTTTTGAGTGGTTTCATTAAAGGTATTTAGGGTTTTTAAAATAAGTTTTGGATTAGTTTGAAAGCTTATAGGTAGCGTTAGCTTGAAAGTTTGCTGTAAATACATTAAAACCAAACTTTCTTCTTTGCCAAGATAGAGTGCATTGATATTATGAAGTTCTTCCTCTTCTATTTTATGCTTGAAGGCTTGTAGAATATTAGTTTGCTTAAAAATGTGGGGGATAATGATAGCATTAGAACCAAGAGTAATTTTGGGGGAGGGAATATCTTTAGCAAAAAAGGCGCAAATTCCATTTTGGATTTTTTCTTCTCCTATAGGGAGCAAGTAAAGTCCATTATAATTTTCTAAGAATTGAGCCAAAAGTAAGAGAATAGGATCGTAAGGAAGAATGCAAGATACTTCTCTAGTAGGAAAGAAGTCTTTAAAAATGCTTTTGTGACGCAAAGAAATGATAGGCTTTTCAAGAGTGGCTAATGCTTCTAATTCTTCTTTGGAGGCTACAAAAAAAGTTTGGGCACTATTGAGGCAAAAAGGCATAAAAGTAAAGTCTTCATTGATAGGTGTTGGTGTATTTTCATCTAGTAAAACTAGAGATTTCTTGCCCATAGAGGTTTTAATAAATACTTCTTCTTTTGCTATAAGTTTTTTAGAGATTTTGTCTAGAGCAATTTGTAAATCCTTAGCATTTTGGATAGGAATTTTCTCTCCATTTTCTATAAGGGTGAGTTTTTCTTGTTGGTAACCTATGAAATTTTGCCAAAGATTGCAAAAGTTTGAAGAGTTTTTTTGGGTGATGTTGGCTAGTTCTTGTGGGCTAAAATAAGAGAAGTTTTTAAAATCTAGTTGGGAGTTTTCATAGGGAGTTGTAACTTGAATTAATTCTTTAAAAGTCCATTGCAGTGAGAGAGGGATTATATTTTGTAGTGTATTACAAAATTCTAACAATTCCTTTTCTTCACCTTCTAGACAAATTTGCAAAGAAGTTTCATTAAAAGAGAAAGTAGGGGAGAGATTGTGAGCACTCTTAAAGATGGCTTGTAAGAAGAAGTCTCTCACTTTCATATCTTCTTTAAGGGTATTAATCTTGCTAAAGACCAAAGAGATTATCATTTAAAAACCTTTATAGGATAAATTTGCAATTTCTTGTAAGGGTTTATCACTTTTTTTTGTATAAGATATTCCAAAGGATTTTAGAAAATTTAAAGCTTGTAATTCCATAAGTTTAGCACCTTCTAAAACTTTGGAGGAAAGTTCAAAAGTTGGATCAGTTCCGATAATTACAGGTTTAATGCCTAAGATTTTAGTGGGTGGCAAATCGCCTAGCATTTCAATCATTTGAAGAGTTTGAAGCATTTCTACTTCATGTGCACTTCCAGCCCATGTGATATTGTGTGGAATCTCCTTAAAATCAAAATAATACACCGCACCAATTTCTGCATCATTTGCATCTACACAATCTAAGATTAAAACTCTATCATATTGTGTAATGATGGGAATTAGATGTTGTGCCATCGTTCCTCCATCTATGATGTCTAAAGTGTGGCTAGTGTTAAAAGAATAATTGACTTTAAGGAGATTGGCTAAATGCACCCCAATCCCCTCATCCCCAAATAGGATATTACCTATGCCTAAAATGAGGATTTTCAATTACTGCTCTTCTTTTTCAAATTTTACACCACTTACAATGGTGTCAATCCCAGATCCAGGGAATCTTGTTGCATTCCAAGAAGCCATATAAATATGAATAGGGATAAAAATAACAAAAGCCCAAGTTAAAATATGGTGCCACAATCTTACATTTGCAATTCCACCAAACACCACTTCTAAAGATTTCATAGCAGGAGCAATAAAGCCACCAAGCCCCTCATGATAAACATTAGCGTGTAAAATTAACCCAGTTAGACAAATTGCTACAATCAAAAACATCACAAACATATAAGTGGCAAGTTGTAAAGGATTATAAGCACCTTTCATATGTGGATGTCCGCCTAAAAGCATATAGGTTTTTAAAATCTTAATCCATACAATAGGATTGATAAAATCTAAAAAAGATTTTCGCTCAAAACTGCATTCTTTTGTGAATACAAAAAGATAGATTCTAAAAATAGAAATCGCAATGAGTAAAAAACCAAAAATTAAATGCCAACTTCTCATGAGTGCATACAAAAATCCTGTTGGCTCACCGCTAAAATTATCAGGAGCTAAAAAAGGATAGGCAATATAAAAGCCAGTTGCAATAAGAGCAAAAATAGCAATTGCTCTAATCCAGTGGAAAATCCTTGTAAGTTTTGAAAACTCATAAATGGGTTTATAAGAAGCCATAGTTTCCTCCTTTAAATCCCACAATTAAGAGCAATAGGATTGATTTTGTAATTAGATAGCTCATTACCTTTTGTATCCATAACATGCACCGCACAAGCAATACAAGGATCAAAAGAGTGAATGGTTCTAATAATTTCCAAAGGTTGCGTGAGGTTTTCAATTTTTGTTCCTACTAATGAAGCTTCATAAGGCCCCATTTGCCCTTTAGCATCTTTAGGGCCTGCATTCCAAGTGCTTGGAACGACGCATTGGTAGTTAGAAACCACACCATTTTTAATTCTAATCCAGTGGCTTAAAGTTCCTCTAGGCACATTTCCGATATAGCGTCCTTTATATTCTGCATTATTATCAATTTTATAAGGAGCACAAGTGCTTTGATCGCTTTTTAAATTTTCTACAAGTGAATTAAAAGCTTCAATTCCATAAGTTGCAGAAAGTTTGCACTCTAATACTCTAGCAGCTGTTCTTCCTAAAGTGGAGAAAAGTGCTTCAATAGGCAATCCTGTATCTTTTAAGAATTGTGTTGCAATTTCTGTAATTCTAGGATTTTTTGCAGCAAGCCCTACTACAATTGCTGCAAGTGGTCCTACTTCCATAGCATCACCATTGTAGCGTGGAGATTTAATCCAGCTATATTTTCCTTTAATGTCTAGTGCTTTTGTGTCAATCTCTGTGCCTTCAGGTCCTATAGTTTTAGTATCTACAAAACCAGTATAGTTTGCATTTGTTTCTCCATCATAAGGGTGGAGTGCTTTATCGTTTTTATACCATGAATGTGTAGCTTCTTCAGTAATAAGTGCTTCTTCTAGTGGGTGAAGTTTAGAAATATCTCCATCCCTTACAATACCAGTGCTATAAAGAGTTTCTGTTTTGTTGATTGGAATTTCAGCATGGCATAGGAAGTTTCTAACGCCACAGCCTTTTAATACGCTAGGCTCATTTTTATACACTTCAGCAGCCATTACAACATCGGCATAATAAGCACGATTTACAAAATCTGCAACTTCTTCGTATTTTGTTTTCCAATCTGCTAATCTTGATGGATCTAAAATATCAGCCACACAAGTTACACCACCAACGGTTAAGCTTTGTGGGTGGGGTTGCTTAGCACCAAAGATTGCCATCATTTGTGCAGCAACTCTTTGCACATCTAGTGCTTTTAGATAGTGTGAAAGAACAATTAAGTTTTGTTCAGGAGAGAAGCGATAAGTTTTATGTCCCCAATATGCGTTAGCAAAAGGTCCTAATCCTTGTTTTGCACTTGCAAATTTTGCAACTTTTTCTTGCGCAGCTTTAAGCTCATCAGCTCCCGTTGCGATAGGATTTTTACTGTATTTAAAGGCAAGCTCGCTTGCTTTTTTAGGATCTGCTTTAAGTGCAGAGGTAATATCACACCAATCAAGACCATGTAAGTGATAAAAATGCACCAAATGATCATGTAATACTAAAGAAACATTCATTAAAGAACGCACCATTTCAGCATTAAAAGGAACTTTAATTCCAAGAGCATTTTCTACTGCACTAATTCCTGCTTTATAGTGAGAGTAAGTGCAAACACCGCAAATTCTTTGCACCATAAAGCCCACATCTCTAGGATCTCTATCTTTTACGATTACTTCTATACCTCTCCAAAGAGTAGAACTAGAATAAGCCTCTTTAATAATATTGTCTTCATCAACAATTACTTCAATTCTTAAATGTCCCTCAATTCTTGTGATAGGATCTACGATAATTCTTTTTGACATTTATTCCTCCTTATTTTTCTTTCTTGATATTGGATAAGAGTGCATGGGCTGCCATACCAATAGCGGCTGCACCAAGTAGTGTAATACCAATATTATCTGCTGTTCTATCTGCACCACTAAAGAGCGGAGCATTATAGAGTTTGCTAGCAAGAGGCTCTTCAAAAGGACCCATACTGTCCCAAAAGTTTGGCTCACTACAACCTATACAGCCATGTCCTGCTTGAATAGGCCAGCTTGTGTGGGAGTTGAAGCGAAGTTTAGAGCAATTGTTAAAAGTATAAGGACCTTTACAGCCTACTTTATAGAGGCAATAACCATTTTTAGCTCCCTCATCACCAAATGTTTGGACAAATTCTCCTGCATCAAAATGTCCTCTTCTTTCGCATAAATCGTGGATTCTGTGTCCATAAGCCCATTTTGGACGATTGAAAGCATCAAGGCTAGGCAATGTGTTAAAGAGGATAAAATGGATAACATTTCCTACAATATTTTTTTCGCTAGGAGGGCAACCAGGGACATTAATAACAGGTTTTGAAATGACTTCACTAAGAGGCTTTGCGGCAGTTGGATTAGGATTTGCTGCTTGAATCCCGCCAAAGCTCGAACAGCTTCCAATTGCAAAAATAGCTTTTGCATATTCGCTAGCTTCTCTTGCACTCTCTAATCCACTTTTTCCATGTGCTCCAATTGTTAAAAACCCTCCATTTTCTCCTGTTGGGATACCGCCTTCTACCATTAAAATGTATTGGTTTTTGTATTTTTCAATTGCGGTTTCTAAATTATGTTCTGCTTGAAAACCAGAAGCTGCCATAAGGGTTTCATGGTATTCTAAAGAAATATAATCAAAAATTAAGCTTGCAATTCCAGGGCCATCACTTCTAAGAAGACTTTCACTACAGCCGGTGCATTCTGCCATATGTAGCCAAATTACAGGAAGTCTGTCTGCAACTTCAGCAGCTTTTGCAGTAAGTGGGGTAAAACTAGCAGGTAAAGAAAGCATTGCAGTCATTGCACCTGCCCATTTCATAAAATCTCTTCTTGAGATACCATTTTTTTGTAACATTTTTTTAATGCTTTGTCCCTTTTTTAGAGGGGGAAGCTTAGATATTTCATCTAGCCTTTGTTTTGCCAGTTCAAGTTTAGTGTGTTCTAACTCCATAGGTTACTCCTTTATTTTGGGAAGTTCAAAATTTTGAAAAAATGCTTTAATAGGCTAAAAAGCAACTTTCTAACGCTTTTATTCTAGCACTATTTGTTAAAAAGTTAAATAAAATTTGTGTTTTTTTGATTTAAACTTATTCATTTGTGGCTGTATTTGTAGCAGTATTTTCATCTTCAATGAGATCTATAGGCATTTTTTGTGCAACATCAATAATCCAATAAAATTGTGAGGTTTGTGAAATTTCATTTTTTATAGTTGCAATTTGATGTCCTTGACGCTCTTGAATGGAGGCAACTTCTCCTACATAAATATCAGGATAAAAAATAGAATCATAACCACTTGTGTAAATTTTCTCTCCTACCTCAATTTTTGCAAATAGAGGGATATAATCTACAACAAAACCTTTATTTAAATCGTATTTAGCAATTCCAGGTATTTTTTTCTCTCCTATGATGACGCTATAGCTACATTTTTCATCACCATTTAGATAGCCCATTAATCTATTATTGTCTAAAATGGCAATTCCTGCTACTTGGTTTTCTCCAACAAGCCCAAAAATAAAGTTTTCTTTATAGTTTTTGTGGTTTTTAAATTCAAGCCAAATCTTTTTGTAATCATTCATTTTTACATAGGAAATAGTGCGCACTAAATATGCATTATTTTGGCTTGCTTCAATAGGAGCTTGAAGGTTTGCAAGTAATTTTTTATACTCATCTTCTAAAGCAAGATAAGCGTGTTCTATTGTTTTTTTTTGTGCCACTTCAGCACTTAATTCTTTGATTTGTTGTGCTTGATTAAAGTGGCGTTCTAGGATATTAGAAATATTATTATTGAGATTTAAAAAACCAATTTTAATACCTTGCGTGATGTAGAGAACTTTAGAATGAAATTCTTTGGAAATCTGCGTAGAGATAAAAAATACAATAGATAAAAAGATAAACCAAAGAAAGATTTTTTTCATTCTCTACTCGTAAGTTAATTGTTGTAATACATCAATTTCTTCTAGGGCTTGTCCAGTTCCCTTTGCAACGCATAAAAGCGGTTCATTGCCAATATATACAGGAAGTTTTACAATATCAGAAAGATATTTATCCAATCCTCTAATGAGTGCTCCGCCTCCAGTTAGCACGATACCATTTTCTACAATATCGCCAGCTAAATCGGGTGGCATTTGCTCTAGCACATCTTTTAGCGCATTTGAAATTTCTTTTAAGGGTTCTTTCATGGCTTCTCTTACATCTTCGCTAGTAAGTTCAATAGTATTTAAAAGCCCGCTTACTTGATCGCGTCCTTTAACCTGCATATAAAGAGGCTCACTAAGGCTAATTGCAGAACCTATTTGTATTTTAATTTCTTCTCCAGTTCTCTCGCCAATTAGCAAGCTATATTTGCGTCTTACATAATCTACTACAGCATTATCTAATTTATCTCCAGCAGTTCTTAAGGATTTTGAGATAACTAAGCCGCCAAGAGAGATTACACCAATTTCGGTAGTTCCCCCTCCAATATCTACAACCAAACTTCCTTTAGGTTCTTTTACGGGAAGTCCTGCACCAATGGCAGCTGCCATAGGTTCTTCAATCAAAAATACTTCTCTAGCTCCTGCACTAATTGCAGATTCTCTAACTGCTTTTCTTTCAACTCCAGTTAATCCATAGGGAACACAAACGATAATTCTAGGACGCATTAGTGCTTTTCTTTTATGTGCTTTTTCAATAAAGTGGCGAATCATTTTCTCTGTCATATCAAAATCAGCAATCACACCATCTTTCATAGGACGCACCGCTTGAATACTTCCTGGGGTTTTACCTACCATTTCTTTAGCCTCTTGTCCTACGGCTAAAACCTTATTTTTCATAAACCTATCATTTTGTATGGCTACAACAGAGGGTTCATTGATAATAATCCCTTGTCCTTTAACTAATACAAGTGTGTTTGCAGTTCCTAAGTCAATTGCAATATCATGTGAAAACCAACCAATAACTTTATCTAATAGCATTTTTCCTCTCTTTTATATGGATTTAGGCAGTCTTTTTGCTTTTTTTGTTTTGTTTTTGTTTAAGCAAAATAGGCTTAGCTTTATTTTTAACAACATCTTTTGTGATGATTACCTCATAGCCTTTAAGTTCAGGTAATTCATACATAATATCTAACATAATTTCTTCTAAGATAGATCTTAGTCCTCTAGCTCCCGTTTTCCTTTGAATTGCAAGTTCTGCAATGGCTTCTAAGGACTCATCTTCAAAAGTTAATTGCACTTCATCAAGACTAAAGAGCTTTTGGTATTGTTTAGTAAGTGCATTTTTAGGTTTAATTAAAATATTTACCATTGCTTCTTTTGTAATTTCATCAAGTGTGGCAATCATATGTAATCTACCAATAAGCTCAGGAATTAGTCCATAGCTTACAAGATCATCAGGCTCTACTTCTTCTAATAGATTGTTTTTTAAATTTTCTTTATTTTCTTTTTTGTGGTTAAAGCCTAAAGTGTTATTTCCTTTGCGTCTTTGGATAATATCTTTTAGCCCATCAAATGCACCTCCACAGATAAATAAAATATCTTTAGTATCAATTTGGATAAAGTCTTGATTTGGGTGCTTTCTTCCGCCTTTTGGCGGGATATTTACAACGCTACCTTCAATGATTTTTAAAAGTGCTTGTTGCACGCCTTCACCAGAAACATCACGCGTAATAGAACGGTTTTCAGAAAGGCGAGAGATTTTATCAATCTCATCAATAAAAACAATACCTTTTTGTGCTTTTTGCACATCCCCATTTGCTTCTTGCAAAAGTCTTGTTAGGATATTTTCTACATCTTCTCCTACATATCCTGCTTCTGTCAAGCTTGTAGCATCACAAATTGCAATAGGGATATTTAGAAATCTTGCAAGAGTTTGTGCCATAAGGGTTTTACCACTTCCAGTGGGTCCTATCAGTAAAATATTGGATTTTGCAATTTCTGTATCATCATTATCGCTGTGATTTTGAGAAAATATCCTTTTGTAGTGATTATATACAGCTACACTAAAGACTTTTTTGGCTTTTTCTTGTTCAATAACATATTCATCTAATACCGCTTTTAGTTCTTTTGGTGGCAAAAGAGTAGTGGATTCTTCTAGCTCTTGTAAAGCTTCTAGTGCTTCATTGTGGAGTGCTTCCCCCTCGCTTTCTGCGAAAAGTAATTTATAAGAAGCAATCACACAATTTTTACAAATACAAACATTATTCCCCGCAATAAGAGGATTTTTGCGTGATTCTTTAGATTTACAAAAATTACATACGCGCTCACTCATGATTTTTCCTTATAAATGGGATCCCTCTTGTAGATTGGATAATAAAATTGCACATTTTGGCAACATTATCATCGCAATTTTGCTCTAGAATTTCTTGTGCAATTTCTTTAATAGGTTGGTTACCAAAGAATAATTTTTTATAGGCATTATGGATTTTATCAACTTCATGGTGTTCAAAATTTTTTCTTAGGCGATGGAGGTTTAAGCCTCTAATTACAGCACGATTTCCTTCTGCCATACAATAAGGTGGAATATCTTGTGCTAAAGCACTTGCACCTGCAATCATAGCATAATCACCCACTTTTACAAATTGATGGATAGGTGTTAAACCTCCAATATTAATATGGTTACCTAAGACAATATGTCCTCCTAAAGTTGCACCATTTGCTAAAATGCAGTGATCTCCTATGATGCAATCATGCGCAATATGCACATAAGCCATTAAAAGATTGTGATTGCCAATAATAGTTTTGCTTCCTCCACCCTCTGTGCCAGGGTTTATCATCGTAAATTCTCTAATTTTATTATGGTTGCCAAAAATAAGAAAATTTTCTTCTCCATGGAATTTCAAATCTTGAGGAATAGTGCCTAAAACTGCATTGGGAAAAACTTCATTATAATCACCTAAAGTTGTGTTTCCTGTAAGAGTAACATGGTTATAAATTGTGCAATTAGAGCCAATTTTTACATTTTTTCCAATAACGCTATAGGCGCCAATTTTTGTATTTTCACCAATAATAGCCCCTTCTTCTATGATAGCACTAGGAGCAATGATGGCAGATTTTGCAATACTCACTTAGAGTCCTTTTTATCAACTACCATAGCTTTTAAAACAGCTTGTGCTACGAGCTTTTCATCTACATAAGCATAGCCTTGTAAAACCCAAATTCCACCTTTTTGCTTGAGAGCTTCTAGCTTATAAACAAGTTTATCTCCAGGGGTTACAGGATTTCTGAATTTTGCCTCATCAATACTCATAAAATAAACAATTTTATCGCCATTATTAGAAGCATCTTCGCCAAACATACTTACAAAGGCTAAAACTCCTCCAGTTTGTGCCATACCCTCAATAATATAAACGCCTGGATAAACAGACTGGGTAGGGAAGTGTCCATTGAATACATCTTCATTGATTGTAATGTTTTTAAAGCCTTCAATACTTTCATTTTTGGTTAAAGAAGTGATTCTATCTACCAATAAAAGAGGATAGCGGTGCGGTAAAATTTCTTTAATTTTTTGAACATCGTATATCATTTTAAGGAATCCTAAAAAATAAAAATCTACTCTATTGTAGCATAAATAATATAAATTTTAAGCTATTTTGCCCTTATTGCATTGCAATTTCTGCAAAAAATTTTTAAAAAATATTGGACTTGCTTGTGTAGGTTAAAATGAAACTGCTTAGAGATTCATTTTGCCTGGATTTAGAATATTGTTAGGATCAAATGCTTTTTTGATACTCCTAAAAAGATCCATTTCTTCTTTGCTAAAAGCTAGCTCCATAAAAGGAGCTTTAGAAAGACCAATTCCATGTTCTCCGCTTAGCGTTCCACCAAGCTCTACAGTAATTTCAAAGATTTCTTTTATTGCAGCATGTCCTTTTTTGAGCTCTTCCTCATTAGAACCATCTACCATAACATTTGTATGCACATTCCCATCGCCTGTATGCCCAAAGCAAGGAATGACTACACCATATTTTTTAGAAACTTCATTAATTCTTTCTAAAAGTTCTGGAAGCTTTGAGCGTGGAACTGTAATATCCTCATTAAGCTTTTTGCTTCCATAAATGGTAATGCTAGGGCTTGCATTTTTTCTAGCAAACCACAAGTCTTGTGCCTCTTCTTTAGAATTTGCTTTGATGAAATTATTTGCACCATTTTCGTAAAATTTTTCTTCGATTTTTGAGATTTGATAGTCAATTTCTTCTTGCAAATTTCCATCAACTTCGGTAATTAAAATAGCACCTGCATCTTTTGGCAGTCCTTTTTTAAATTTTTCTTCTACGGCTCTAATGCTAAGATTGTCTAAAAATTCCATAGCAACAGGTGTAACACCACTTGACATAGTCTTATAAACTGCATTCATTGCAGATTGAATGCTTGGGAAAATTCCCATAGCACTTTGGGAAAGTTTGGGTTTGCTTAGAAGTTTTAGTGTGATTTCAGTAATGACTGCTAAAGTCCCTTCGCTCGCAATAAGAATACCTGCAATATTATATCCAGCAACATCTTTAATAGTCTTTTTTCCAGCACGAATAATTTCGCCATTAGGCAATACAGCACGCAGTGCCATTACAAAATCTTTAGTGATTCCATATTTTGCTGCTCTCATGCCTCCAGCATTCTCACTTACATTTCCTCCTAGAGTGGAGTAGTGCTCACTTGCAGGATCGGGTGGATAAAACAAGCCCACTGCTTCTACTGCTTTTTGGAGTTGCATATTGACAACACCAGGTTGGACGCGTGCTACCATATTTTCCATATCAATTTCCAAAATTTGGTTCATATGCTTTTCTAATGCTAAGACAACGCCTCCATTTACCGCTAATGCTCCTCCAGTAAATCCGCTTCCAGCACCACGCGGAATTACAGGAATTTTATGGGTATTACAGTATTTTAAAATTTTGCTCACTTCTTCTTCATTGTGTGGAAAAATAACGCATTCAGGATATTTTCTTTCTTTAGTTGCATCATAGCAGTAAGCACTTAAATGTGCTTTATCATTGAAGCAATCTTCTTTGCCGACAATTTGTGCTAAATCTTCAAAATTCTGCGTTGTCATTGCATAAACCTTTCAAATTCTAAAAATTTTCTTTAATCGTTTCTTTAAAGTATCTTGTGATTTTTCCAAAGAAAGTAGCATCTGAATCTTCAATTTCTCCTTTTAGAAGAGCTTGATAATAAAGATAATAGTCATTTACACTAATTCCACTCACAAGGTAGGTAAACCAATCTTGATTGGCATTACCTATGCGTGAATAAAAAGGACGCATACGATCTTTTGGAGCTACGCGTCCAGTAATGTAATCTTTTTTGATAAGACTAAAAGTTTGGCAATCTAGTGCTTGACCTTCATTGAGATTTACAATATAGACAACTCCAGCAGAATATTGAGAACAAATATTTCTAAAATCCCCCTTTACAGGTGCAAGATGTCCAATATCCATTAAGTAAGCAGCAAAAAGATCGGGGTGTAGCCAAGTAACTTCAGGGTAGGCAGATTGGATTTTATCATAAATTTCTTGATTAGGAGCAATTAAAAATGCACGATCATTAAAAGTTCTAAAAATTACTTCATCGTTTTTTTGAGGGGTTAAGAGGGGAATAGGGAAAGCGTCTTGATTTAGTCCTTGATAAGCCTCAAAAGCAACTTTGGCTCTCCCATCTTTAACTTCAATAACAGCAGCTCTTGCAACAATTCCAGAATGTTCTTTGTCAAACCAACGGATAATTTCACCACTTTCGCCCACTTTTAAATCAAATGCAGGCACATAGGCAAAATTTGGATTTTGCGAATCTATTTCAATAATAGGCACAGCAAGTCTATTGCCAAAAGGTGTGCTAAATCCTAAAGAAAAATAAGCACATACTAAAAACATGATAAAAAATAATCGCTTCATTATCGCCCTTAAAACAATTAAAATTTCACGATTATAGATTATTTTTGCTTAAAACTTACAAGATTATTTGGTAAATATTTGTAAGATACTTTTCAAAAATAAAAAGAGGGCTTTTATTGAATTAACAGCTAAATATTGCTAATTTTTAACAAATTTAAGATGTGGATTTGTGAATTTCTATAAAGAGAGAATATGGAATTTTTGGAGAATGCTTTGATTTGTGGTATAGATGAGGCTGGAAGAGGATCATTGGCAGGTTCTATGTTTATGTGTGGAGTGGTATTGGGCGATGATTTCCCGCAAGATTTAAAAAAAGAATTAAGAGATTCCAAAAAACTTTCACAAAATAAGAGGGATATTTTAGCACCTCTTATTAAAAAATATGCAAACTATCATCTTGTAGAAAAGAGTGCTATTTTAATTGATGAGAGGGGTTTGAGTTGGTGTATTAAGAGTGCGTTAGAAGAGATTTTAGAAAAAGTGTGTGCAGACATTTATCTTTTTGATGGAAATTCTACTTTTGGTGTGAAAAATTTACAAACTTTAATCAAAGGAGATGATAAAGTATCTGCTATTAGTGCTGCTAGCATTTTAGCAAAAAATGCAAAGGATATACAGATGCAAGAACTTGATAAACTTTATCCCAAATACCACTTCTCCAAAAATAAAGGATATGGCTCAAAAGCTCATATTTCTGCTATTTTGGAATATGGAATGTGTGAAGAACATCGTAAAACTTACAAGATAAAATCCCTTATACAACCCTCTTTGTTTTAGAGATTTTATTTTTTTGAACTAAGTTATAATATGACAAAATTTTAAAAATATTTCTCATTATCAATATTTTTTGTTATAATAGTGATAACAATTTTTATTTATTTCAAGGAATGGACAAATATGGAATTTTTAAAAGAGAGTATTGATTATGCAATTTTTGGCATTTTGGGATTAATGGGTTTTATAGCGTTATGGTTTAGCATTGAACGCGTTTTGTTTTTTTCTAAGGTTAATTTTAAGGATTATGCTACACAAGAAGCTTTTGAAGATGCGATTACAAAAAACCTCACTACGCTTTATATAATCTATTCTAATGCACCTTATGTTGGGCTTTTGGGAACAGTTATTGGGATTATGATTACTTTTTATGAAATGGGACTTAGTGGTTCTATTGACACTAAAGGTATTATGACAGGATTATCCCTAGCATTAAAGGCTACTGCACTTGGTTTGGCAGTTGCAATTCCTACTTTAATTGCATACAATGGGCTTTATAGAAAAATCACTCTCTTAAGCAATCGCTATAAAGCAGAGGTAAAAAATGGTTAAAATCCCTAAAAATGAATCTTTAAATATTGTCCCTTTTATTGATATTATGTTGGTGTTACTTGCCATAGTTTTAAGTATTTCTACCTTTATAGCACAAGGGAAAATACAAATAGAGCTACCAGAGGCAAGTTCGGCACAGCAACAAAAAGATGAAAAAAAGGTGCAAATTTTAATTAGCAAAGAAGATAAAATCTATCTTGAAGATAAAGAAATTTCACTAGAAGGACTAAAAGAGCAATTAAGCACAATTGATCCTAAGACGCTTGTGGAATTAAAAAGCGATAAAGATGCTAGATTTGAAATTTTTATACAAATTATTGATATTTTAAAAGGAAATTCTCATGAGAACTTCAGCATTGCAACCAAAAAACAATAGCACAGAAATTTCTTTTTTGCTTACATGTGGTATATATTTTGGGATTTTTATGATGGTGTTTTTAGCACAAAAACATTTTATACCTAAAGATGTTGGTTTGCAGACAACTACTCTTGCTATTTCTCTTAAGCAGTTTAGTGAAATAAAACAAACGCAAGCTTCCAAACAAGAGATGGTAAAACCGCAACCTATCAAAGAAAAACCTATTATCAAACCTATTGCAAAACCTATAGAAAAAAAGCCTGTTTCTAAAGTAATATCTACTAAAAAACCCATACAAGCTCCTAAGCAACAGCAAGTAACACAGCAAAATCTTCCTACAAATCAAAATGCACTTAACCAAAGTCAAGAAAGCAGTTCTGTGCTAACTTTTGGAAAAAATAATGATCCTTTTTTAATAGCAATTAAACAGGCTATTGATGCAAATTTAGATTATCCAAGAAAAGCTAGAATGATGAGGGCTGTTGGGACTGTTTTGGTAGAATTTAGGCTTTTAGGTGGTGGTGGAGTGGAAAATATCCGTGTAATTAAAGGTTCAACACATGCGATTTTAGATAATTCTTCTATTAAAACTATTAAAAAAGCTTCACAATCTTTTCCGACACCTAAAAAAGATGTAGTAATAAGAATTCCTATTGAATATAATTTAAGACAAGGGTAGGGAATAAAATAGTATTTGCAATTTTCTAAGTTTATGTTAGTAAGGGAGATATGTTCCTTGCTAGCATAATAGAAGAATAGAATGATAGGTTTATACTTAGGGGGAATTTTGTTAAATCTAGATAAAATTGCAAAATTTATGCTAAGCTTTAATGAATTTTGCGGGAGTGTTGTGCTGATTTTACAACTTTTTATTGATAGGTGTATAAGCTGTGTCTTATGCAAATGCTAGAGCTTGCAAAGTCTGCAAGAATATTAGCAGGATTAGTCAAAGCTATATAGTCTTTTGGTTAGTATCCTGCTTTCTAGAAAAGAATTTTTAGATTATTAAAGTAAATGCTATTTTAAAATCTTTTTAGAAAATCATTAAAAAGTTTTTTATAATAAGTTTATCAAAAAACAATAGTAGGTTCTTGCTTGTGGCTTTATAAAGTAAAATGATTTGTTTAAAGTAAAAACTTAATAAAATATTAAAGCCTAATAAACTTAATAGTTTGGAGAAATTATTTTTGATTTAAGGATCGTGATAGTTTTAAGTTTAGTAAGCTTTTTAATTTGAGGTTTGATAGGTTATTTGATACTTTTAAGGAAATAAGTAAATATAAAGAGTTTCCAAAAGGAATGCAAAAATTAATATATTGAAAATTTTTAGAATATAGAAATATAAGACTTTTAAAAATAATAAGAAAGTAAAATGATTTTAGAATATATAAAAGTCAATATTAAAAATTATGATGATTTAAAAAAGAGAAACAAACAATAAGAAATTCAATGAAAGCAAAATTTAGAAATTATTAATAGAAATTAGCATATTTAAAGCATATGGTGGTAGATTATCTAGTTTTTTTAGTTTTTCTTTTGAAGTAGATTAATTTAAAATAACCTTTAAAGAGTTATTAACTTTAACAAAGTCCTCTTGTATATTTATTTTTTGGATATTTTAGATTTTTGTATAAGTTTTTATATGCACTTGTGGTTTATAATCGTAAGACTTATTGCATTGAGCTCTATAAATATTAAAATCATTCTATATTGGTTTGTATTGGGTTAATATTTCTTGTTTTATATTTTTTAATACTTTTATATTTTTTAGAGTTTTATAATATTGCACACTATTTATCTAAAGAGCAAGTAAAATACTCTTATAATAACTCGTTTAATAGTTAGCTTGCTTATATTTTATATTTTTAATTATTTCTTTTTTTGTTTTTAATTAGTTTAGGGGCTTATTTTTTTCGTATTTTTAGGTTTTTTATTGGGTTTAAAATTGTATAAATAAGTAAAATTTTGTATAAAATTAATTGATATAATCTATTATATGAATTTGTGTAGGAAACATTAGAGGGTTGTGGAAAATCTATAAGATAAAAGTATTATTAGGATAGTAGTTTTTATTGCTATATATTTTAAGAGTTTTTGTGTTTTGTCTTTATTTTTAATCGGATAAACCATTCTAATTTTTATTGGTTGTGTATAATTTGTTGTCTAAATTATAGAATTAAAGAATTAAATAGTGGGAGGATTAAAATAAAAATATTAAGTTAGTTATTATTTTAATTTTGAAAGGTTGTGAAACTTTATAATCGTAAATATCATTGGTATAGATATTTAAAGAGTGTTTTATATGCTTTTAAAATCTTAAGTTTGTTTGTAGATTTTAATAATATTTATTAAATTTCTAAAAAGATTTATTTTAAATGCTAATTATTGTTTGTAGTAAATATGGCATAATAGCTAATGGAATTTTTAGATTATGCAAGAAGTTAAGTAAATTAAGTTTTTAGGATTAATATCAAAAGAAATAAAAATTATGTGGCAGAGAGGAAGGGATTCGAACCCTCGAAGGCTTGCACCTTACACGCGTTCCAGGCGTGCTCCTTCAACCACTCGGACACCTCTCTATAAAATCAGTAAAATTGAAAGTGCGAATTTTATCATCTTAAAGATTAAAAGAAGTTTTTAAATCCCTAAAAGGGATTTAAATTATTTTACATTTGCCATTTTGCGTCTTAGATAAGCAATTTTGCTTTGTAATGGTAGATTTTTAGGACATACATCATGGCAAGCAAGCAAACTCATACAACCAAACACGCCATTATCATCACCCACTAGCTCATAATAATCCTCATCGCTTCTTTCATCATGAGGATCTAGCATAAATCTTACTACTCTATTTAATCCAGCGGCACCTACAAAGTCTTCACGCATTAGTTTAGTTCCGCATGAAGCAATACAGCAACCACACTCAATACATCTATCAAGTTCAAAAACTTCTTGTGCTACTTTAGGTTCTACGCGTTCTTCAATTTGACTCATATGCTCTTCGCTTTTTTCTTGAGCATGAATCCAGCTCTCTACCCTTTTGCTCATACCATTAAACCAATTTCCAGTATCTACGGATAAGTCTTTAATTAGCTTAAATGCAGGAAGTGGCATAAGTGTGATAATTCCATCAGGAAAATCTTTTGTTAAGGTTCTACATGCAAGGCGAGGGCGACCATTTATCATCATACCACAACTTCCACAGATACCAGCACGGCATACAAAGTCAAAAGAAAGATCTGAATCATATTGTTCTCTAATCATATTAAGAACAATAAAGATTGTCATAGAATGTGCTTCTTTTAGTTTGTATTCTTTGAAATGAGGTTTAGAAACCGCACTATTTGGATCAAACTTTAAAACTCTAATGGTTAGTTCTCTTCCGCTATTTTCTACTGCTCCACTCATTGTTTATCTCCTATTCTCTCATTTTTAGCTTTGTATTGAGGCTGTAAAGTAAATGGCATTAATGCCTCTTGAATCTCATATCTGTCTTTACCTTGTGCTTCCATTTCACTTCTTATTCTATCAATCTCCTCTTGTCTTTTTAGACTTTCAGGATTTTCAATAATCATACCCTTAGCACCATATCCACGGAATGCAGGTGCAATTTCCATTGTGGAAATATCTAGTGGTTCATAAGTTAGCGTAGGAAGTGTTTGGTTTGGATCTTCCCAAGAAGCTAGAGTTCTCTTTAACCAATTTACATCGTCTCTTTTTGGGTAGTCTTCACGGCTATGAGCACCTCTTGATTCTGTTCTATCCAATGCACCTTTTGCAACACATAATGCAATTTTTAGCATTTTTGGCACACGATAGGCTTCTTCAAGTTCTGGATTTGCTGAAAGTCTTTTTGTTTGGATGCTAATATTTTTAGATTTAATATAAAGTTGTTCTAGCTCATCTACCGCTTCTTTTAAGTGTGGTCCATCGCGGAAGATTCCAACTTTATCGCCCATAATTTCTTTCATTCTGTTTTTGATTTCAAAAACATTTTCATTGCCATTGTTTTCTAAAATGCTATTGAGATAATTTTGTTCTTTTTGTAAAAATTCTTCTACAAGCTTAGTTTCAATATCTGCATAGGCATTTTGGCAAGATTCAGCAAAATAATCCCCAATAATCATACCACTAACTACAGCTTCTGACACAGAATTTCCACCTAAGCGGTTAAATCCATGTAAATCCCAACAAGCAGCTTCACCTGCAGAGAATAGTCCTTTTAGTGCAGTCTCACCTCTATAATCGGTTCTAATTCCACCCATTGAGTAGTGCTGCATTGGTTTAACGGGAGCCCATTTTTCTGCTGGATCAATTCCTGCAAAACATTCACAAATCTCTTGCACATCTCTTAGGTTTGTTTCAATGTGTTTTCTACCTAAAATTGAAATATCAAGCCACAAATGTTCTCCATATACAGATTTTACGCCTTTGCCTTCTCTAATTCTTTCAATCATTCTACGAGAAACAACATCTCTACTTGCTAATTCTTTCTTCTCTGGTTCTTTATCTGGCATAAAGCGGTATCCATCTACATCTCTTAAAATACCACCATCACCTCTACAACCTTCAGTAAGCAAGATTCCACTTGGGAAGAGTGCTGTTGGGTGGAATTGAACTGCTTCCATATTTCCTAGCTTTGCTATACCTGTTTCAAGTGCGATTGCAGTTCCAATACCTTCACAAATTACAGCATTTGTAGTGTCTTTATAGATTCTTCCATATCCACCTGTTGCTATAAGAGTTCCTTTGGCTACATAAGCAATAAGCTCTCCTGTGATTAAATCTCTTACGATAGCTCCATAGCATTTACCTTCTTTGTGAATAATTGCAATTGCCTCTTTTCTATCATGAATATCTACACCATGCTTTAGTGCTTCATTTGCCACTGCAAAAAGCATTGTATGTCCAGTAGCATCTGCTGTGTAGCAGGTTCTCCATTTTTTTGTTCCACCAAAATCTCTTGAATGGATTAAGCCATGTCTAAAATCTTCTTCAGTAATTGTTGTTTTTTGAGCATTGATAACTGCTGTTCTATCACCTTTTTGAATTCTAGTCCAAGGCACACCCCAAGCTGCAAGTTGTCTAATTGCTTTTGGGGCAGTGGTTACAAACATTCTAGCAACTTTTTGATCACAACCCCAATCGCTTCCTTTAACAGTATCTGCAAAGTGTAAATCCTCATTATCTCCATCACTCATTTTTGAGTTTCCTAAAGATGCTTGCATACCACCTTGAGCTGCCGCAGAGTGGCTTCTTTTAACTGGGATTAAACTTAAAACAATTGTGCTAAGACCTTTTTCTTGACAGGCAACTGCTGCTCTAAGTCCTGCTAAACCTCCACCAATAACCAATGAATCACAATAAACTATTTTCATCCTTCACACTCCTTATAAACTTTTTCCAAGAGCAATCCAAGTAAAATCAGCGATAAATGCAATCACACCAAGAACGATAAAGATTGTAAAAACAGCGATTTTTACATTGCGTCTTTTAATATTACTTTGTGCAGTTGTGGGAGCTTCAAGAGGAACCCATTTGATAATTACGCGGTATAATCCAACACTAGCATGTAAAACCATTACAACAAGCAAAAATAAATAAAACTCTGCTAAATTGCCTTGCACAAAACGAGTAGCTGAAGTGATTGCATTAATGTTTGTGGAAGCAAAAAGAATGGTAAAAAGATGTGCACTTCCCATAAAGAAAAGAATAAAACCAGTAATAAATTGCACCCACCAAAGAGTGGTATCACAATGTTTCATAAGATTTTTATGGGTTTTAAAAATCATTAATTGTTGGAAGTTTGCTGGGAATTTTCTCATAGCTAAAAATGCATGTGCAACAAAGAAAATACCAATCACAGCAACAACAATCGTTGTAATCCAAGGAATACCATGCCCACCAAAGATAAATGAGCCTTCAGAAAATGCAACTACTGCATTAAACGCATCTTCTCCAAAAAGTATAGAAGAAGTAAAACACATATGGAAAAGTATAAAAATAGCTAAAACTACACCTGTAATACTTTGCCATTTATCCCATCTTGCTGGATTTCTTCTTTTTTTTCTTTCAGAAGTTACTTTTAAATAACTTTGAATCACTACTTCATCATTTTGCATAAAACCCTCCTAAAGTAGAATAAAATATGAGTGCAAGAATGCACAACGCCAATCCGTTTAATTTTCATTGATAAATTATAAGATAAAATTTATAAAATTATTTTAAATATCTTTCAATAAAAATTAAAACTAAGAAAATTTCTATGGATATTTCTTTTTAAAGATAGAATAAAGTATAATCCTCTACCAATTATCTCTTACTTAAAGAAGAGTGTATTTTTAAATTATGTAAGAAAGGAAAGTAAATATGTTTCCATTTAGTGATACAGAGTTAGAAAAGCCCGTAAAGATGGTTTTGGATAAAGTTCGCCCAACTCTTATTTTAGATGGTGGGAATGTTACTTTGATTAAAATAGAAAATGCAAAGGTTTATGTGAGATTAGAAGGGGCTTGTAAGGGCTGTCCTAGTAGCTCTATTACTTTAAAGCAAGGGATTGAAAGAGAACTAAAAATACAGATTCATCCTGATATTGAGGTTGTGAATGTCCCATAATTTAGAGCTTTATTTAAGTTTTAAACAGCAAGCAAAAGAAGCTTTTACAAATCGCAATTATCATAAGGCTTTGCAATATTTTTCCTTTGCTTTTTCAGAGTTTATGGAAAAAAGTTTTACGCAAAATTTTCTTTCTAAAAATTCTATAAAAGTTCCGAAATTTACACACTTTAGCACAAAACCTTTAAAAAATGAAATCAAAAATCCACTTTTTAAGGCTGAGAATTTTCCAACTCTTAAGGAAATAGAGCTTGAAAAGATTTTAATGTATAGTAAATTAGCAGATATGGCTTTAATACATGAAGATGAGGCAAGAGCACTTTTTGATTATTATCAAAGTTTAAAAAGTAAAGGGATAAATGCTATTAGACAAATTGTTTCTATGATTGAAAATTTTGATACAAGTGTGTATGAGCTTAATTTTGTGCTTGAGAATTTTCAAAATCACCAAATTGAGCAAAATGACGGTGTGATGTATGAGGATTTTACACGCTTTGTAGAGCAAGTAGGATTTAAAGAAGCTTTTACAAACTTGATGTTTAGTTCTAAAATTATTATCACAAGTAAAAGAGAGTTTTTAAAATTTATGCAAGATTTGCTAAAAAATGGTTTTAGTGAGGTGGCATTAAACTATTTTGAAAGTGCAGGAAATTCTATCTTTTATGATAAGGATTTTGTGAATCTTTATAAGATGATTTTACAAAAGAGTGGAAAATGAAAATACAAATCAAAAATGCAAAAGAATTTAGTTTTATTAGCGATAATTCTAAAGATTGTTCTAAAGATTGTGCGTTTTTAATCACACAATCTTCACAAAAATATTTAGAAGATGCTAAAGAAAAGGGATTTAAGTATTTTTTAACCCCACAAGATTTGAAAAAATATTTAGACTTGGATTTAAAAGTTGTCGGGATTACTGGGACAAATGGTAAAACTACAACAGCAGCTATGATTTATTCTATTCTTTTGGATATGGGTTATAAAGTGGGTTTGCTTGGCACAAGAGGTTTTTTTATTAACGAAGAGCAAAGAAGAGAAAAGGGGCTTACAACCCCCTCTCTTTTAGAGATTTATACTGCAATACATGAAGCCAAAAGTGAGGGTTGTGAATATTTTGTGATGGAGGTTAGTTCGCATTCTATTGTGCAAGAACGCATTTTTGGGATAGATTTTGCTTTAAGGATACTTACAAATATTACAAGTGATCATTTAGATTATCATAAAACCTTACAAAATTACAGAGATGTAAAGAATTCTTTTTTTGCTAATGCGCTGGATTTAAAGCTTGTAAATAAAGATGAAGAAAACGCACGCTATGCTTTGCAAAATTGTATCACTTATAGTATTGAAAATCCTGCAACTTTAAGTGTGAAAGCCTATAGCTTAAAAAATGGCATTACTGCACAAATCTCTTATGGTAAAGAAGAAGCACTTTTGGATTTAAATCTTTTTGGCAAACATAATCTTTATAATGCACTAGCAGCAGTTGCGGCAGTGAAGATTTTAGAAAATGCACCTTTAGAGGAAATTTCTAAGCATTTAGAAAATTTTGGTGGGGTTTTAGGAAGAATGCAAATTGTAAATCAAAAGCCACTTATTATTGTAGATTTTGCACATACACATGATGGAATGGAGCAGATTTTTCAATCCTTTGCTTACCAAAAAATAGCAGTTGTTTTTGGGGCAGGAGGAGATAGAGATAGGAGCAAACGCCCTAAAATGGGATTTGTTGCTGCAAAATATGCAAATAAAATTTATATCACAAGTGATAATCCAAGAAGTGAAGAGCCACAAAGCATTATTGATGAAATTTTACTTGGAATCCCACAAGAACTAAAAGAAAAAAAAGAAATTTTTATAGAAGTGGATAGGAGAGAAGCAATTAAAAAAGCAATTTTAGATTTAAAAGAAGATGAGGTATTGCTCGTGCTTGGAAAAGGTGATGAGCATTATCAAATTCTTAAAGAAGAAACTTTGCATTTTGATGATGTGGAAGAAATACAAAAGGTTTTAGAAAATTTAAAATAATTTTTACTATAATATTTTATAATAATTATTATGGAGGGTTAATTGCAAAAGTTTTTGTTGGCTGCGGTTGTGTTATTCTCATATATATATGCAAAAGATAATTATGTTTTTGATGCACAAAGAATTAAAAAAGTGTTTTGTGGTTGGGAACTTACCAAAGAAGAGATTGATAAAAATCATTTTTTAAAAGTTTATAATAAACAAAAAGATATTTATATAGATATTTCTGATTATGAAAAAGGAGATACTCCAAAAATAGCAGAGAAAAGATTTTATCAACAATCTCTAAAGGAAAAATATCAGTTTATAAGAAAAAATGAAGAAAGCAAAGAGATTCTAGGGCAAATTTCTAATGAATTTGCAAGAAATTATAGGAGAGAGTTAGTAAGAAAAAATCAATTGTTTTTTGATAAAGTAAAAATGTCAATAGTGAGCTCTAATGGAACAAGTAAAGATTATTTGGAAACATTAGAATTAATAAAAGAAGCAATTACTCCTAATGCTCCCATAAAGAAAAGGCAATGTTTGGGAGAGTTAAAATATTATAAACTTGAAGATTTTTTTGATATTAAAGAGTTAGAGAAGAATATTAAGCAAATTTCATCTACGGGTAAGTTTGAAAAGGTTAGAGAAGCGGTTTATGAAAGCACAACATTAATGGACGAATACGCTTATTTGCTAGATAAAGGTGGAAAATTACAAAGAGGAATTGCACTTATAAATAATAAAAATTTTTCCAAAGAAGTAATTGCTAAGCAATGGGAAAAGTCGGTTATGTTAAATAATATTCAAGATCAAAATGAGTTAAAACCAAAATATTTAGGAGAAGATAAACTTTCAGAAAAATATTTTGGGGTATCCGCACAAACGCATGCTCTCACAGGCTATAAACAAATGGGAGCAATGGCTTATCAAAGTGTAATTATTACAGATAACTACACAATAGTTTTGCATTATTATATGCTTCAGGGTAATAAAGAAGCTATGCAAAGAGATTATGAAAATCTTTTGCAGGCTGTGTATTTATCGCTAAAGACTTAACCAAGGATAGTTTAAAAGGGGACTTAAAGATTAAAATCACCATAATGTTTTATGGGAATAGCAGTTAGTTGTGGGAATTTTTTATGCATTGTATAAATAGCACAACATTCTTCTTTTTGGGCGCAAAAATATTGCAGATAATCTTCAAAATCTCCTTTATTATGTATAAAATAATTACTTGCTTCATAGATGACAAAGCTTCCAAAAGAAGCAATTTTAAATTTCTCATTTAAAATAATTTCTTTCATAAATAGTATAAAATTTTCTAATTTATTATCTTTTAAAATATAGGCTATGGTTGAGAGCATATCTTTAGAGAACTATTTGGATTTTATTAGAAATTAAAAAATGAAATAACTCTCTAGCTTGCAAATGACAAGCTCTATTTTTATCAAAAAAATCAATAAAAATATTTGTATCTAAAAAGACTTTTTTCATATTTTTCCTTCTTGAATATCTTTTTTTAGAGCTTTTTGCTTCATTTCTTTGGCAGTTTTTGTGGGGTGGAAAGAGCCAGTTAGCGAACCTGCAAATTTATCTATAAAGTTTTTTGCTCCATTGTCGGTTTCTTTTACTTCTTCTAAATTACCAATTTTAACTATTATACTTTTATTAATAAAATCACTTTCATTAGCAATTTCTCGCCTAAATGTTTTGCTACTTTTGTAGGGATTATTACCCATAATATTTGGATTTATAAAGTAGGAATCTATGAGAGTCTGATTGACATTTTTGAATAATTGTCTTTTTTGTAATTCTCGCAAAGCATTATAGATAGAGGCTTGATTTAAATTAATTTGAGATTGAAAAAAAGAAATGAGATTTTCATTGTATTGCAAAATATTTTTGTCGTTTAAATTTTGCATAATGACAAACAATATTTTTTTGCAATTTTAGATAATCCATCAACACATATTGCACTCTCATCAATTAAGCATTTTAAAAGCTCTTCTTTGGAATTAAATTTTTGTGTTTGGGTAAATTTAAGGTTTTTGGTATCCATAATATTTTTGCTCCTGCTTGTTTTTAGCAAAATTATAAAGAAATTTATAAAATATAGCTAAATTTTAGCAAAAGCAAAATTTTTTATAATTTTTAATACTATTTTTTAGAAAAATTACTTATCACTAATAATAATTTCTAAAATTTTATCATTTTGTTTTAGAGAATCTAGGACTTTTAGGCTTTCTTTATCTTCTTTGTTAATAGCTCCAAATACTGTGTGTTCTCCATCTAGATGGGGTTGTGGAGCAAAACAGATAAAAAACTGACTACCTCCTGTGTCTCTTCCTGCATGTGCCATAGAAAGCGATCCTTTTAGATGTTTATTGGGATTATTTTCTAGCTCACATTTTATTCTATATCCAGGCCCTCCTCTGCCATCTCCATTGGGGCAACCACCTTGTGCTACAAACCCTGCAATTACTCTATGAAAATTAAGATCTTTATAAAAGCCATCTTTTGCCAAAGTAGCGAAGTTTGCTACGGTGTTGGGTGCATCTTTTGCAAAAAGCTCAAACTTCATATCGCCTTTTTCTGTTTTGATAATAGCATAAGCATAAGATAACAGTTCTTCTTGTGTAGGTTTGAATTCTTTTAATTCCATTTAAAAATCCTTAAAATTTAAAATCTTTATAGCAAATTTATTGTAGTATAAAAGTATTAAAAATAATTTTAATACACTTAAGGCTACAAAATGATGCGGATTATGTTTTTATTGTGTTTTTGGCTTCAAGTTTATGCACAAGATTATCCAGAGTGGATTAAAGAAGGTGTGAAAGTTATTTCAAATTTTGGTGAAAGTCGCTTTAAGAGTGGGTATGGAGTTATTATTAATGAAGGACTAGTTTTAACACATGCACAAAATGTCTCCTATCATGAAAAAGAAATTATTTATCCTAAAGACATTATTTTGTATGTGAGTGAGGCTAGAGATGAGCCTATAGCTTGTCTTATGCATACAAAAATACTTGCATTTGATAAGAATATGGGCTTAGCGATTTTAGAACCTACAAAATTTACAGATATTTATTGCAATGATCTTCCAGAGCAAAATTTTCGTTCTTTGCATTATAAAACGCGTTTTTTAGATATTTTGACAAAACCTTTGCAAAGAGATTTGATAGATAAAGATGTTTTGGATTATTTTTTGGAGCAAGAATGGCTAGAATTTGCAAAAGAGCAAATGACTTTCTTGGAGCTTAAGGCTATGCAAGAGCCACAAATTAAAAAGCTTTTAGGAATGCCTTTGTTTATTAATGATGAATTTTATGGGATTTTAAGTAAGGGTGAAGAGGAGGGGGGTAAAACTCATGCAAAGATTTTAACGCAAAAAGATATTTTAAATTTCATTTGCAATTTGAAAAAAACCTCTATTTATGAAAATTATCCACAAATACAAGATTATTGTGTAGCAAATTATTAGCAAGATTAAAGTAAAATAAAGCTAAAATACAAAAAAGCTTACCAAAAGGGAAGAAATGTCTGATTTATTAAACCAAGATATTCAAAATGTTAATATTGAAGATTCGATTAAAGAAAGTTATCTTGATTATTCTATGAGTGTTATTGTGGGGCGTGCGCTTCCAGATGCTAGAGATGGGCTAAAGCCAGTGCATAGGAGAATCCTCTATGCAATGTCAAAGCTAAATGCGACTGCGGGAGCTAAGCATTTGAAGTCTGCAAGAATTGTGGGTGATGTAATAGGTAAATACCATCCACATGGCGATACAGCGGTGTATGATGCACTTGTTAGAATGGCACAAGATTTTTCAATGCGTTTAGAGTTAGTAGATGGACAAGGAAACTTTGGAAGTATTGATGGTGATAGTGCGGCTGCTATGCGTTATACAGAAGCTAGAATGACAAAGGCAGCTGAAGAGATTTTAAGAGATATTGAAAAAGATACTGTGGATTTTATCCCAAATTATGATGATACAACCACAGAGCCAGATATTCTACCTAGCCGTTTGCCAAATTTATTGATTAATGGTTCTAATGGAATTGCAGTGGGTATGGCTACAAATATCCCTCCACATAGAAGTGATGAGATTTTAGACGCACTTATTTATCTGGTGGATAATAAAAATGCAACTTTAGATGAAATTATGCAATTTATTGAGGGGCCAGATTTTCCAACAGGTGGGATTATCTATGGAAAAAGTGGGATAAGAGAAGCTTATGAAAGCGGTAGAGGACGCATTAAAATAAGAGCAAAAACCCATATTGAAAAAACTAAAACAAAAGATATTATTGTAATTGATGAGATTCCCTACCAAGTGAATAAAGCAAGACTTGTAGAACAGATTGCAGAGCTTGCAAGAGATAAGGTGATTGAAGGGATTTCTGAAGTTAGAGACGAATCAGATAGAGAAGGGATTAGGGTTGTAATTGAGCTAAAAAGAGAAGCAATGAGTGAAATTGTGTTAAATCATCTTTTTAAATCTACCCCGATGGAAAGCACTTTTGGGATTATTCTTTTGGCAATTTACAATAAAGAGCCTAAAATCTTTAATCTTTTAGAATTGTTGCATTTGTTTTTGTCCCATAGAAAAAGCATTGTTATTAGAAGAACGATTTTTGATTTAGAAAAAGCAAAAGCTAGAGCACATATCTTAGAGGGCTTAAGAATTGCCTTAGAAAATATTGATGAAATTGTAGCTTTGGTGCGTTCTAGTAGTGATCCAAAAGTGGCTAAAAATGCTCTGATGGAGAAATTTAATCTAAGCGAGATACAAGCCCAAGCAATTTTGGATATGAGACTTCAAAGATTAACAGGTTTAGAAAGAGATAAAATTGAAAATGAATACCAAGAGCTATTAAAAGAAATTGAATATCTAAGCTCTATTTTAAAAAGTGAATCAATGCTAAATGGAATTATTAAAGAAGAGCTTCAAGAATCTAAAAACAAATTTACCTCCAAACGCTTAACCGCTATTGAGGAAGACTATGAAAGCATTGATATGGAAGATTTAATTCCAAATGAACCAGTAGTGGTAACTATGAGCCATAGAGGCTATGTAAAACGCGTGCCTGTAAGGACTTATGAGAAGCAAAATCGTGGCGGTAAGGGTAAGATTTCTGCAAATACGCATGATGATGATTTTATTGAATCTTTCTTTGTTGCAGATACGCATGATACGATTATGTTTGTTACAAACAAAGGGCAACTTTATTGGTTAAAAGTATATAGAATCCCAGAGGCAAGTCGCACAGCCATTGGTAAAGCAGTGGTAAATTTAATCAATCTTGCTCCTGATGAGAAAATTATGGCAACCATTACTACAAAAGACTTTAATGAAGATAAGTCTATTGCGTTCTTTACGCGTAATGGAATTATTAAACGCACGAATTTAAGCGAGTTTAAAAACATTAGAAGTGTGGGAGTTAGAGCGATTAATTTAGATGAAAATGATGAGGTAGTAACTGCAAAAATCATCACTCCTAGTATTCAAGAAATTTTGGTGGTTACTTATGAGGGAATGTGTGTGAGGTTTGGAGTGAGTGATGCAAGAGAGATTGGGCGTGTAGCAAGAGGGGTAACAGCTATCAAGTTTAAAATGCCTAAAGATTTTGTAATCGGTGCAACTGTGATTTCTAGTGAAAATGAAGAGATTTTAAGTGTAAGTGAAAAAGGAATTGGAAAACGCACAGAGGCAAATGAATATAGAATCACAAAACGCGGTGGAAAGGGTGTAATAGCTATGAAGCTCACACCAAAAACTGGAAAGCTTGTGGGTGTAGTCAATGTGGATGAAAATATGGATTTAATGGTGCTAACTTCAAGTGGCAAAATGATAAGAGTAGATATGCACTCCATTAGAAAAGCGGGGCGTGCTACAAGTGGTGTTATTATTGTCAATGTAGCTGAAGAAAAAGTAGTATCCATTGCTAGATGTCCTAAAGAGGAAAAAGAAGAAGAGGAGATTGAAGAGCAAAATCAAGATATGGGGCTTTTAGGAGAGTAGTTTTGTAATGTTTAAAATTCTTTGTCTTTTTCTGCTAGTGGGTGGGATTTTAAATGCAAGAGAGCTTATATTTTCCTACCGTCTAGCGATTAAAGATGGAGTGATTTTAAATGAGGATTATTATTTTTCCCCCATCATGCAAGAGCGAAAAAGGAAGCTTAGTCCTTATAGGAATTGTGAGATTTTGCATGAGGCAAATAGCGAAAATGAGTTTTTAAAAACTTATAAAGAAGAGATTTTAGAGTGCTTTTTTAAATGGGGTGTGAGGCTAGAAGATAGGAGTAAAGCAACGAATTTAGTTGGGAATTTTGTGAGTGTTTTAAGTATTCCTCCTACACGCATTTATGTGGAATTTGAGCGAGGGATTGCAAAAATTTATTATTTATCACCCTAAAAAGGAGAAAAAATGAAGCTTGCCATTGTTGAAGATGATATTAATATGAGAAAATCGCTTGAAATTGCTTTAGGTGAATATGATGAATTTGAAGTAATTAGCTTTAAAAGTGCTAAAGATGCCTTAAAAAAGCTAGATGATTCTGTGGATTTAATCATTACGGATATTAATATGCCACAAATGGATGGGCTAGAGTTTTTGCGTGAATTAAATGGCAAGTATGAGGCGTTGATTATCACAGGAAATGCAACTTTGAATAAAGCTATTGATTCTATTAGGCTTGGTGTAAAAGACTTTTTAACCAAACCTTTTGAAATTGAAACTTTGGTAGAAGCAATTCATAGAGCCAAAAAAGCAAAAGAAGTAATAGGTAAGGCTGAAAAGAAAAGCACCAAAAAAACTAAAGAGAAAAATTCTTTTATTGCGACTTCTCCTGCATTAGAGGGTGCTTTAAAGTTGGCTTCTAAAGCTGCTAAAACAGATGCTTCTGTGTTATTTTTAGGGGAGAGTGGAGTAGGCAAAGAGCTTTTTGCAAATTATATCCACCAAAATTCTACAAGATTGGATAAGCCTTTTGTGGCTATTAATATGGCAGCAATTCCAGAAAATTTGCTAGAATCGGAACTTTTTGGATATGAAAAAGGTGCTTTTACAGATGCGACAGAAGGAAGAGCAGGGAAGTTTGAGTGTGCAAATGGTGGTAGTGTATTTTTAGATGAAATAGGTGAAATGCCTATGGGACTTCAAGCAAAGCTTTTAAGAGTGCTACAAGAAAAAGAAGTGGTAAGGCTTGGTTCTAATAAGCCCATTAAAATAGACATACGCCTTATTGCTGCTACAAATGCAGATATTGAAAAAAAGATTAAAAGAGGAGAGTTTAGGGAGGATTTGTATTTTAGATTGCAAACCATTCCTATCCATATTCCCCCTTTGCGTGAGCGAAAAGAAGAGATTATCCCTCTTAGTGAATGGAAGCTAGAGCAGGTAGATAGCCAATATGGCGTGGGTAAAAAAACTTGGGGTGAGGGTGCTAAAGAGCAACTTTTATCTTATAGGTGGCCAGGAAATATTAGAGAGCTTTTATCGGTAGTAGAGAGAGCTGCAATTTTGTGTGAAGAAGATAAAATATTGCCAGAAGATTTATTTTTAACCTCGCGTGAGAGTGCAGGAGAGAAGAAGATTGCTTCGCTAGAAGAAGAACTTATTATTGAAGCTCTAAAAGCAAGCGATTCAGATTTAGATAGAGCTTGTGAGATTTTAGGAATGAAAAAAGAAATTCTAAGCAAGAAAATGGAACACTATCAAATTAAATTGTAAGGAGTAAAAATGAGAAAATATAATGTAGCGGTTGTGGGTGCAACTGGGGCAGTAGGTGAGGAGATTTTTAGAATCTTAGAAGAGAGAAATTTTCCAGTGGCAAAAATTTTGCCACTTGCGAGTGCTAGAAGCGTGGGTAAAGAGATTGAATTTCAAGGAGAAAGTCATAAAGTGGTGGAGCTAACCCATGATGTGTTTGAAAAAGAGGATATACAAATTGCATTTTTTTCAGCAGGTGGTAGCATAAGTGCAGAATTTGCACCTAGTGCAGCAAAAGCAGGTGCGGTTGTGATTGATAATACAAGCCATTTTAGAATGGATAAAGATGTGCCTTTAGTAGTTCCAGAAGTGAATGAAGAAGATATTGCACTATGGGAGAAAAAAGGCATTATTGCAAATCCAAATTGCTCTACCATTCAAATGGTGCAGGTTTTAGCGCCTTTGCATTTAGCATTTGGGATTAAAAGGGTAGATGTTAGCACTTATCAAGCCGTATCGGGTGCAGGTAAAAAGGGTATGGAAGAATTAATTATGCAAATGCAAAAGTTTTTTGATTTTAGTTTAGATAGTGTAGAGCCTAAGGCATTTCCACATAGAATTGCTTTAAATGTTATTCCGCATATTGATGTATTTTTGGATAATGACTACACAAAAGAAGAAATGAAAATGGTCAATGAAACCAATAAGATTATGCATAGTAGCTTTGCTGTGAGTGCAACTTGTGTGAGGGTTCCAGTTTTAAGAAGCCATAGTGAGTCTATTACTATTGCATTTAATAAAGAAGTGAGCGCTAAAGAGATTAAAGAGGTGCTAAAAAATGCAGAATCTGTGGTGCTTATGGATAATCCAAAAGAAAATTCTTATCCTATGCCGCTTATTGCCACAGATACAGATGAAACCTATGTAGGGCGTATTAGAGTGGATAATTATGATAAAAATATCGTGCATTTATGGTGTGTGGCTGATCAAGTGCGTGTAGGAGCTGCTACAAATGCAGTAAGAATTGCGCAAAAATGGATTAAAATGCAAGGAGAGTAATGGGAATTGCTTCAATTTTATTTGTATGTTTGGGGAATATTTGTCGCTCTCCTTTGGCTGAGGGGATTGCAAAGGATTTAGCTACTAAACAAAATCTAGATTTAAAAATAGATTCTGCTGGGACAAGTGGATGGCATATTAATGAGCCACCTTGTGAGAAGTCTATTTTAATAGCTAAGCAAAAAGGTATTGATATATCGCATTTAAGAGGGCGTAAAATCAATAGCTACACAGATTTAGACTTTGATTTAGTTGTGGCGATGGATAGGCAAAATTTGAGCGATATTTTAAGGCTTGGTTTTCCAAAAGAAAAAGTGGTTTTAATGGGAGATTTTGCTCTTCAAGGACAAGATATTCCCGATCCTTATTACTATCCTAATTTAGAAGGGTTTGAAAAGATTTATGCAATGCTAGAAAATAGTATTCAAGAATTATTCAAGCAAAAAATTCTCACTTAAAGGATAATTTTGGGAGATTTAGCTTCTAATCTTAATCTTTATTTGGCACTATTAGGAGGTGTGCTCTTTTTTAGTGCGTATGCTTCTAAAATCTCTGAAAAAATTGGTATTCCTCTTTTGCTTGTGTTTTTGGGTATTGGTATGCTACTAGGAAGCGAGGGGATTGGAGGTATTGAGTTTTCTAATGCAATTTTAGCACAAATTATAGGCACAATAGCCTTAGTGTTTATTTTGTATAGTGGAGGACTTAATACACATTACAAAGAAATTAAACCCGTGCTTAAAAGTGGTATTTTGTTAGCTACTTTGGGCGTGCTTTTAACTACAATGGTTATGGCATTGTGTATTTATACTATGCTAGATTTTAGCTTTTTAGAGTCTTTACTTTTAGGTGCGATTGTAAGCTCCACAGATGCAGCAGCCGTGTTTATGGTTTTGCGTTCTTCTAAAATCAAATTAAAAAATAATATTGATTATCTATTAGAGTTAGAATCTGGAAGCAATGATCCTATGGCAATTTTTTTAACCATTACTATTTTGCAAATAATTGTTATGCCTCATGAGGCTTCTATTTTGGAGTGGGTGATTCAGTTTTTTGCACAATTTATTGTAGGTGGAATTTTTGGATTGGTTTGTGGCTATCTTTTTCCTAAAATTTGTGCAAAAGTGAAGATAGCACAAGCAGGGTTATATCCGCTTTTAAGTCTTGCATGGCTTTTGCTTGTATTTGGAATTTCTTCTTTACTTTATGGAAATGGGTATTTAAGCATTTATATTGCAGGGATTTTAACTAATAAATACATCTTTCCTCATAAAGACAATATTATCGCTTTTCATGATAGTAGTGCTTGGATTATGCAGATTGTTGTATTTTTGGTTTTAGGTTTGCTTGTGTTTCCTTCGCAGCTTAGTTCTGTTACGCTTCAAGCGGTGATTTTATCAGTGGTTTTAATTTTTGTAGCACGCCCACTTAGTGTGTTTATTTCGCTTTGTAGAAGTCCTTATGATACTAAAGAAAAGATTTTTATCTCATGGGTTGGATTAAGAGGTGCTGTGCCTATTATTTTGGCTACTTATCCCTATGCTTATCAGCTAGAAGTTTCTTCTATGTTTTTTAATATTGTCTTTTTTGCTGTTATTCTTTCTGTATTGTTGCAAGGAATGAGTCTTAAATGGGTGGCAAAAATATTAAAAATTTCTAAAAACTAAGGCTTATGAGCCTTAAATGAGTTTTTTAAGTTTAGCTTGTAATTTTAGCCAATCATTAATAGGCAAGAGTGGGTGTCCTGAAAATTTTCCAAAAGGAGGAAGACTTTTTGAGATAGCTCCTCTTGCTCCTACTTGAGTAAATTCTCCGATGTGTAGATGTCCTGCACTACCTGATTGCCCTCCAAGCACCACATTGCGTCCTGTAGTTGTAGATCCAGAAATCCCAGCTTGAGAAACAATAATACTATGCTCCCCGATTATGCAATTGTGTCCAATTTGCACGAGATTATCAATTTTAACCCCTTTTTTAATACGGGTTTCCCCAAAAACAGCCCTATCAATGGAAGTATTAGAGCCAATTTCCACGCAATCTTCTAGCACAACTCTTCCATTATGATAAATCTTAATATGCTCTCCATTTTGTGTGTGTGCATAGCCAAAGCCATCACTTCCAATTACACTATTTGCATGGATTGTTACATCATCGCCTATGAGCGTATCATTATAAACACAAACATTAGGATAAAGAATGCAATTTTTTCCTATACTTACATTCTCTCCAATTACCACTCCAGCCATTAGAATCGTTCCAGCACCAATGCTACTCCCCTTTCCTATCACTACATTTTGGAAGATTTCTGCACTGCTTGAGATGATTGCCTCTTCTTTTTTATGAAAAAGTGGTTTTTGAAAAAATCTTGTAAGATAAGCCATAGCAAGATAGGGAGCAGGACTTATTAAACCTATTGCTTCTTTATTGAGTGCTTCTATGTCGCAAGAACGCAATAAAACTGCTCCTGCCTTGCTTTTTTTAATCTCTTCTTTGTATTTATCTTTTTCTAAAAAAGTGATATGAGAATGCTCTGCAACTTGTGGAGATTCAATGGCGGTAATTTCTTTGTGTGTATTTTGGTATTCTTTCCATTCTTCTTCATAAAAGATTACTTGCTCTATTAAGCCTTTTGCTTTTAAATCGTTAATAAGTTCTATTAATAGCATGTTTATTCCTAATTTGTTTCAATAGCTAAAGTTCCACTTCTAGTAATATCCTTTGGCCTATAAGCTTTGATAGCTTTTAGTAAAGATTCGATGCGATTTGGAGTATCACAAGCCATAAAAATCGCATTTTTTTCATTTACTTCTAAAACTTTTCCATTATAAGCACTAAAAATAGCATTTAAATCTGCTATATTTTCACTACTGCTAAATTTTACAAGTAGAGATTCTAGCTCATTAATTTGTTCATCTTCTAACACTTTTAAAACAGGGATAAGCTTGTGTAGTTGCTTTAAAATCTGTTCTAAAACCCTTTCATCGCCTTTTGTAACAATGCTAATGCGTGAGAGATTACTCTCTAATAAAGGGGCAACGGTTAGAGATTCAATATTATATCCTCTTCCAGCAAATAAACCGCTAATGCGAGAGAGAACTCCATGTTCATTAAGAACAGTTACAATAATAGTTCTTTTGGTTTCCATAGTTATTCCTTATAATCTAGCATCATATTAAATAAAGCTCCACCAGTTGGCACCATAGGTAAAACATTTTCCATTCTATCAATTCTAACATCTAAAAGTGCAACTTTTTTACTTTCTATTGCAGCTTGAAGTGCATTGATAAATTCCTCTTTTGTGTGGCAAACTTTTCCAAAACCTCCAAAAGATTCTACTAGCTTTACAAAATCGGGTTGTTGCTCCAAATCTGTCTGCGAATAGCGTTTATCATAGAAAAAAGTCTGCCATTGACGCACCATTCCAAGATAGTTATTATTAAGAATGATATTAATCACTGGAATATCATAAACCATACAAGTCATAAGTTCTTGAATATTCATTAAAATAGAACCATCTCCGCTAATGTTAATGGATATTTTATCAGGATATGCTTTTTTAGCACCCATAGCAGCAGGCAGTCCAAATCCCATAGTCCCAAGCCCACCGCTTGTAACAAATTGTCTAGGAAAAGAAAAAGGATAAAATTGTGCTGCCCACATTTGGTGCTGTCCTACATCGGTGCTAATGATTGCATTTTTGCCTAAAATTTCACCCAATTTTTGTAAAACCCATTGAGGTTTTAAGATATTATCACTATCTTTAAAACTTAGAGGGTGAAGCTTATCATAACGAGCAAGTGTTTCTCTCCAAAGTGCAGTAGTATTGGTATCATAGCATTCTCTTAAAAGTGGCAAAAGCTCCTCTAAAACATCGCTAACATTACCTACAATAGGGTAGGTAGCATTGACTATTTTAGAAATACTGCTAGGATCAATATCAATATGAATAATTTCTGCATATTTTGCAAATTCACTTAGTTTTCCTGTAACTCTATCATCAAATCTAGCACCAAGAGAAATGATTAAATCAGCTTCGCTCATAGCCATATTTGCACAATAGCTTCCATGCATTCCCACCATTCCTAGTAAGTTTGGACAGCCACTAGGCAAAATCCCTCTTGCCATTAGTGTTTCTACTGCAGGAATTTGAGTAAGAGTGCAAAGCTCTTTAATGAGATCTGCACTTTTTGAAGCAATACAGCCTCCACCTAAATATAAAATTGGTTTTTTTGCTTCCTTAATAGCTTCGGCTGCTTTTTTGATTTGTCTTGCATTGCCTTTGTAAGTAGGCTTATAAGTTTGTAATTTAATCTCGCTTGGATAATTAAACTCTCCAAGGGTTGCACTAATATCTTTGGGTAAATCAATATGCACAGGTCCAGGTCTGCCACTTTTTGCAATATAAAAAGCCTCTTTTAAGATTCTAGGCAATTCTTCAATACTTTTTACTAAATAGTTGTGTTTTGTGCAAGGGCGTGAAATCCCAACCGCATCTATTTCTTGAAAAGCATCTGTGCCTATTAGACTTGTAGGCACTTGTCCGCTAATGATTACAAGAGGAACAGAATCCATATAAGCAGTAGCAATTCCTGTAACTGCGTTTGTAAAGCCTGGTCCGCTTGTAACAATAGCTACTCCTACTTCTCCACTTGCTCTTGCATATCCATCAGCAGCATGGACTGCTGCTTGTTCGTGTCTTGTTAGGATATGTGTAAAATAATTTTGCTTATAAATCTCATCATAGATATTTAATGCAGCACCGCCTGGATAACCAAATACTACTTTTACACCTTCATTTTTTAAGGCGTGTATTACCATTTCAGAACCATTTAATTGCATATTCTTACCCCAATTTTACTTGTAAAATTTCGTATTCTACTACAAAATACTTTATCCAAAATGAAAGCTAAATTAAAAAAGCCTTCAAACAATCACAAAGATGAGTAATTTCTTCTTTTTTGTGTGTATAATGCACACTTATTCTAATCCAACCGGGTTTTTCTTTAAAAATCGCATTATCTTCTAAACCTAATAAATCATGTCCATAAGGACCAGCACAAGCACAGCCAGCACGCACTAAAATTCCTTTTTCTCCTAGAAATTTTGCAATTTCATAAGGAGAGTGGTTTTTGATATTGAAAGAAAAAATTTCTAATGCATTGTGTGCTTCATTGCCATAAAGAGTAATTTTAGATTCATTTTGTAAAAATTCTCTTAGAGGCTTAGCTAATTTTGATTTTTTTTCTAAAATAAGCCCCTCTCCAATTTCTTCTTTTACTCTATAGGCTAAATTAGCACGCAAAAATTCTAAAATGCCAGGCGTTCCTGCTTCTTCGCGTATTTCTTCTTTGGAATGATAAATTTGTGAGGTGCGTGAAACATAGCCTACCACTCCTCCACCACAAAATGTAGGTGGGAGGCTTTTATCAATGAGTTCTTTTCTAATAATTAAGATTCCACTACTACCAATTCCACCAAGTAGCTTATGGGGGGAAAGAAAAGCTACATCATAAAAAGAAGAGGGAATATTAAAATAGCTTGAAGTGCTTGCCATATCAAAGCATACAATTCCTCCATATTTTCTTATCCAATAAGAAATCTCCCAAAAAGGCACTAAAATACCGCTCACATTAGAACATAAAGAAAAAGAGGCGATAATCTTACGCCCTTTGTTTGCTTCTAGGGTTTGTTTTAAGGTTTCTATATCCACAAGTCCTTCTAAATTAAGCGGGATTCTCTTCACTTCGCATAATCCCTCTTTAAAGCTTAGCTCATTGCTGTGGTGTTCATAAGGGCCTATGATTACTAAGGGTAAATTGTCTTTTTTGATATTTAGATGTTGTTTAGCTTTTGGGGGGATATAAATTCCCATAATTTCTTGAAATTTTTTAATTGCTGCACTTGAGCCAAAACCACAAGAAATCAGTGCATAATTTTCATCAAGTCCAAAAATTTGCTTTAAATTTTCTCTACTACCCTCATAAAGTTCGCTCATTAATTTAGAATGGGGAGAATTATCAGAATGGGTATTTGCATAAAAGGGTAAAAGCTTGGCAATTCTTTTTTCTACCACTTTTAGTCCAAGCCCACTTGCAGTCCAGTCAAAATAGGTTGTATTTTTAGCTAAAATACGATTTTTTCTAAGAAATTTAATTTTTTGCTTGGAGGTTAAATTTTCTTGTAAGAGTGGGCTAAAAAACTCGTTTTTCAAATGACTCCCTTTGGAAATTAATATGAAATTTTGCCTTATTCTACCATAACTAATGCTTTAATAAATTCACAAATGCAAAATTTATGAAGATAAAGAAATATTAAGATGTTCTAGTTCCTTTTTCAATTCTAAGGATTTAGTGTAAAAATCTTCTTGATAGGTATTTAAATGGGCGATTTTTACACCAGCATATTGGGAGATAAACTGATCCATTTTAGGATTTTGCTCCCCACTAATAATGAGTGCTAAAAGCTCTATGCCATAGCTTTTTAAAGCATGGATACTTAAAAGAATATGATTAATCCCACCAAGATAGTAGCCTCCTACTAAAATTGTGCTAAGTTTGTGTTCTTTTGCATAATCAATCATACAATATTTAAAATCTAGTGGGGTAAAAAGTCCTCCCGCGCTTTCAACTAAAAGATTATTAGAATTTGGCAAGGGGATTTTTAAGCCCTCATAGTTAATATTTTCTTTTAGCATTCCTATATGAGGACTTGCAGGGGTTTTTAAAAATTGTCCTTGTGGGTAGATTTTTGTATTTTTACAAAGGGTTGCGATTTTTTGGCTATCTGTTGGTGTGCCTGCTTGGATAAGCTTAAAATAATCTAGTTCAAATCCATAGCATAAAGCTGCACTTACAGAGGTTTTACCCACATCAGTATGCGAGCCTGCTATAAAAACTTGCATCAATAATCCTTTAAAGAAGTGATGCCTTTTTGACCGCAAACGCGACAATTTTCATTGCGTTTGATAGCAATTTTTCTAAAATCCATTTCTCTTACATCACAAGTTAGAATTTGGTTGTATAAAGGGGTTCCAACTCCTGTGATGATTTTAATAGCTTCATTGGCTTGTAATGTTCCAAAAAGTCCTGCAACGGCTCCTAAGATTCCCACACTTGCTCCTGTTGGGACTTCTCCAGTGGGTGGAGTATCAAACAAACAAGCATAACAAGCACTCTCTTTTGGCTTGATACTCATAAGCTGTCCGCAAAAATGTAAAGCACTCCCGCGAATAAGAGTTTTATTGGCTAAAACACAAGCATCATTAATGAGAAATTTTGAGCTAAATATATCTGTTGCTTCAATCACATAATCATAATCACTTAAAAGTTCTAAAATATTTTTAGAATTTATTCTATCTTTATAAGTGAAGATTTTTAAATCTGGATTGAGGGCTGAGAGTTTTTCTTTAGCAGAGATTACTTTTAGTTTATCTAAATCATTTGTAGTGTGGATAATTTGGCGTTGCAAATTAGAAAGATCCACCACATCTCCATCACAAATTCCTAGAGTGCCAACTCCAGCAGCTGCTAGATAGTAAAGCACAGGAGAGCCAAGCCCTCCAGCACCGATTACTAAGACTTTTGCGTTATGGAGTTTTTCTTGTCCTTCTTCTCCAAAGCCACTTAGAAGGATATTTCTATTATAGCGTTCTAATTGTTCGGTTGAAAAAATCATAATTTTTACCTTTTTTGTAAGAATTGTAGCAAGAAATACTTAAAGGTTTATTTCAAGCCATTGTTTATAAAGTGGCAAAAGATGTGGCAAGCTAAATCTTTTAGCACTTTCTTTTATATTTTCTTGAATAAATAAAGGTTCTTGCATAACTTTATCCATTGCCATATACATTTGTAAAGTATCTCCTAAAGGCACAGTAATGCCACATTTGCTAATTTTAGAGCTTTGTAAAAAATCTTCTTTGCATTCTAAAATCATCTTAGGAGCACAATCTGTGGTAATAATAGGCACACCAAGTGCTAAAGATTCCACTAAAACATTAGGAAAACCTTCATGGTTTGAGGCAAATACAAAGCAATCTGCACAGCTTAGCGGTGCATAGGGATTTTTTAAAGCACCCAAAAGTGAGATATGGTTTTTTAAACCTAGGGTGCTTATTTGTTCTTCTAATTTATTTTTAAGTTCTCCTGCTCCGATAATGAAAAGATGGGCTTTGTCTTTTTGTTTGAGTTTTGAGAAACTTTCAATTAAAAGTGCGTGGTTTTTGCCACAATCTAGCCTACCTATGTTTAAAAAGATAAATTTTCCTTCTTTCTTTTTTTGGAGAACTAAGTTTTTTTCTTGCGTATTTTCTTTGGAGAGTTGTTCTATTTTTGTAAGATTAAAAAGATTGGGCAAGAAAGTGAGTTTTTTCTCATGGATTTTGAAATTTTCTTGCAAATCTTGCAGAGTTTGTGGAGAGTTTGCAGAAATTTTATAAGCAAAGGGATAGAGGGTTTTTATTAAGAATTTATTGATTTTGGAATTTAGATTTTTATAGCCATATTGTTCGCTAGGGAAAGAACGCTCACTAATGAAGATTTTAGGTTTTTTAGCTAAAAATGAAGCAAGAATATTGATATAGTTTGGGCGATTCATTAAAGAGAGTGAATGGGTGGAATCTTTAAGGATTTTGGAATATTTATAAGCTAAGAATGGGATTTTAAGAAGTTTTTTAATGCCATTTTCTTGCATTTTGTTTTTACCTAAAATGATTTTTTTAACTTCTTTAGGAAGAGGGTAGTGTAAAATATCTTCTAAAAGCACCAAAGTAATCTCATATTCTTTGCAAAGCTCTTCTAAAAGCAAAGAAGTAATGCGTTCAGCCCCACCTGCACCTAAAGAATAGAGTAAGATTGTAAGTTTCATTTTTTTAAAATCTCCAAAGTATTTTCTACCATTTTGGGAATAGAAAAATTATCTATAATATGTGTGCGTGCGTGTTGTTTTAGGGTTTGTAAGGTTGGTGTGTCTTTTAGTTGTAAAAGAGAGTTTAGGCAGTTTATAAAGCCTTGTAAATCTTGCTTTTCAAAGCTAAAAGAGTAGGGTTGGTTAAAATCTGCAATCATTTCGCTCTCACCCACGCGTGAAATAATAGGCAAAGCTCCAGCACTCATTGCTTCTGCTATGGAGTTTGAAAATCCTTCATTTATGGAAGTGGATACAATGCAATCAAAAAGTGGCAAATAATCCTCTACATTTTTAATCGTATCTAAAAATAAAAATCTTTCTTGAAAATCTCCTAAAATTTCCAAACAAGTTTTTAGAATTTTCGTATCCTTTTTTCCTAAAGAGATAAAAAAAACATCTGTATTTTGCTCTAAAATCTCTCTTGCTCCTTTGCAAAACAAAGGATAATCTTTGGCTACATTCATTCTAGCACAAATTCCAAAGACAAAGGCGTTGCTTGGGATTTTGAGGGAGGTTTTAAGTTCTTTTGTGTTTTTGGGGCAGAATCTTTTTGTATCTATGCCATTATAAACTACTTTTGCTTTTGTCATTGTATAAGAATGCTGTGTGTAAAAACTAATAGCATCTTTAGAATTGCAAATAATATTATCAGCATAGGAGCTAAAAAATTTTTGTGTATAAAAATAGATTTTAGAAAAAAAGCTAAGTGTTGCAAGATTAATCCCACTTGTTCTAAAACCCCATACACGCTTAGTTTTTAATCCAAAACTTGCAAAAAGACTAAAAAGATTCATATCAGGCATAAAAGAATAAATGCAATCAGGTTTAAAATCTTTAATCACTTTTCTATAACGCATTAAAAATAAAAAATCCCCCTTGCCTTTTTTGTGGATACAAATATGAGGGATACCGCTAATTTCATCTTCTAATGTGCCTCCTCCATAAAGCGTGCAAAGAAGTAGTGTGATTCCTTCTTTTTTGGCAAGTTCTTTGGCTAAAAGAACCCATTGTCTCTCTGCTCCACCAAAATTTAAAGAACGGATAGATAGAAGAAGTCTAAAATTACTCATTTTTCTACTCTTTGCTTGATATTTAAGTGAGGCAAGAAATAATCAGGAAGCACAAGGCAACCTAAGGCTTTAAGGGCAAGTAGATTGGGATAGATAAAGAGACTTTGAATAATTTTTTTAAAAGATCTTTTATAGTCTCCTCCTTGTCTATAAAGGAGTGCAGCGATCGCACAAAGTTCTGCAAGATGTTTAGGGCAGTATTTAATGCGTTCTTTGTAAAAAAGTAAAATATCTTGTTCGTAGTTTTTTACCATTTCTAAGGGTTTGTATTTTAGGTTTTGCGTAAGAGATTCTGCGTGAATTCTATAAAATTTTAAAGGGCGATGGAGATAAAAACAGGGGCTTTGCTTATGAAGTTTTAGCCATAAAAGTCCCATATTACCTCTTTGTAAGTTTTCATTAAAGCGTCTTTTTCCAAGTAAATTACGCCTAAAAAGAGTAATAAACTCTCCTTTTAACTCTCCACAAAGCACTTCAACAAAGCTAATTTCTCGCGATTCAATAACGCCTTTTCCAGAAAGTGAGCCATCATCACTTCTAGTGCAATTTGCAGTGATAATCCCATATTTTCCATTATTTTGTAGATATACTTCCATCATTTGCGAAATGGCTTCTTTAAAAAGCAAATCATCATCATCTAAAAGCATTACTAATTCCCCACTTGCATAATCTAATCCGTTATTGCGATTGCCTGCTGAACCTTTGGTGCGTGAGTTTTGCACAACTTTGATGAAAGGATAATCATTAGCATACTCACTAGCAATGCTAAAGGTATTATCGCTAGAGCCATCATCGCTAATGATGATTTCTAGATTAGGATAGTCTTGATCTAGTATGCTTTCAATGGCTTCTGTGAAGAAATATTCTCTCTCAAATGTGGTTAAAATCACGCTAACTTTTGGGAGATTTCCAAAATGAGATAAATCCATAATCTACTCCTTTAAGTTAGCGTATCATAGCTAATGGCTTGTGGCAAACCATTTTGGATTTTATAGATAATATCACAATTTTTAATTGTGCTTAGACGGTGGGCTATGATAAGCAAGGTTTTATTTTTGGAAATTTGGTAGATTTCATCCATAATTTTTTGCTCGGTTTGGTTATCTAGCGCACTTGTAGCCTCATCTAAAACTAAAATTTCAGGATCTCCATAGAGTGCTCTAGCAATGGCCACTCTTTGTTTTTGTCCGCCACTAAGTGCAATACCTCCATCGCCTACTTGCGTATAAATCCCTTCTTTTTTGGCTAGAAAATCATAGATATTTGCAAGTTTTAAACAAGAGATGATTTTTTCTTCATCAAATTCTCTCCCAAAAGCTACATTTTGGGCAATATCCCCATCAAAAAGATACACATTTTGTGGAATATAGCCTATTTTTTTACGCCAACTTTTAAGATTTTTGGGTTCTAAATCTACACCATCAATTTGGATTTTTCCACTTTTAGGTTCTAAAAGGCTAATGATTAAATCAATTAAAGTGCTTTTGCCACTTCCAGATTCTCCTATAAATGCCACTTTAGAACCTTTTTTGATATTAAGATTTAAATGTTTTAAAATCTCTTTTCCTTGCGTGTAGGCAAAGCTAACATCTATAAGTTTGATTTCATTTTTAAAGTCAATTTTTTCTTCGCCCAGTTGTTTGGTTTGCAATAGCACATCTTGATAGATAATCTCTAAAGAGCGGAAATTAAAAAGAATTTTATTATAAGAATCTAAAATACGATTAATGGAGGGCAAAAGGCGGTAGAGTGCCAAAACATACATAGAAAGCAAGGGCAAATAGCCACTAATATTGCCATTTTGGCTAATAAAAAGATAAAGCACTACTAAAATCATCATACAAAATCCTAGTGCTTCTAATAAAAGGCGTGGAATGTGGAAAAAAGTTTGATTTTTGATATTAGCTAAAGAATAACCATAAGAAGAATTGTTGAATTTTTCTAAGATTACAGCATCATTGCATTGGAGTTTGATAATTTTATAATTTCCAAAACTGCTTGTGAGTGTTTCAAAAAATCCCTTTTGGTAAAATTCTCTTTCTTTACCTTGACTTTTAATGCGTCTTGAGATGAGTTTGCTCATCAAAAGTCCAAAGACACCAAGAATTAAGGTAAGTCCTAGAGTAATTTTAAAATTTACAAACAATAAAGTTCCATAAAGTAATAAAACTACAAAAACTTCAGAAGTCATAAATAAAAAAGCAGAGAGTAAAATTGTAAAATTATGGGCTTCTGTGGTGATGGTTTTAGTGAGATGGCTTGTATTTTTTGTAATAAAATCTTGATAATTCATACCTAGATAATTTACAAATAAACGCCCTACAATCAAGTGATAGCGGAAAAAAGTAAAACGCGCTAAGAGATGTTGGTAAAAAAGATTAATAAGGCTTCTAAAAGCATAGAAAATCAAAAGTGCCACACCAAAGAAAACTACAAAATCATAAGGATTTTGGAAAGAAAATAGATGATAAAAATATGCAAAATAAGGTTTTGAAGTAATGAGAGAAAAATCACTTGCAATGGAAATAAAAGGTGCAATTGCACTTATACCTACAAGCTCAATTAAAGAAATCACTAAAGACATAAAAAGTAAGAAAAAGACATAACGCCTATCTTTTTTAGATAAAATTATTTTTAGTTGCGAAATCATAGCTAACCTATAGTTTTTTAACATTATAAAATAAAATTGATTAAATTTTTGTAATATAAATGCTAAGTATAAGTATTTTGTCTTGTTGCAATCTTAATCACTAATAATGCATTTATTTTTCTCTAATTGTGATAATCCCTAACGCACCAACGCCATAATCTATATTTTTTGCACTTTTAGCTTTTTGTGGATTTTCTTTGTGGTGTGTAGTGTTTTGGTGTATCTAGGCTTTGTTGAATTTTACATTAAGTTTAAGAATTGTTTGTTGCCTATTGTTATTTTTATATATCTATTATTATTTTTCTTAGAAATAAAAACAAATTTATATGCTAAGATTCTTGAAAAAATCTCAAAAAATTTACTTAAGGAAGCCAGATGTCTTTTGTGCAAAAAATGCAAAATGAAATAAAATTGATTTTTACTTGGAATAAAAGCGATAGGCTTTGGCAAATGCCATTTTTTGCAGGACTTTGCGTTGCGATTTTGCTTTATATTTCTGCAAAACTTGGCTATCCTCAATATGGGCTTGTGAGTGTGATAGGGGCAATGATTTTTTTGTATGTGCCAGATACTCCAATTTATCATAAAATGATTTTAAGTATGTCGTGTGCTTTTGGGATTATTGTGAGTTTTACTCTAGGCTTAATAGGGCAGGCTTTTCCTAGCTTTATTCCTTTAATTGTATTTCTAGTAACTTTAGTGAGTGCACAAGTGGTGCGTTATTTTAGTATAGGGGCTCCTGGATTTTTCTTTTTTACTTTTGCTACGATTTTAGGCACTTATATTCCTTTTTCTCTTGAAGAATATCCCTTTGCTATTGGGCTTGTTGCTTTAGGGACAATGGTTGCAAATATTATGGTTTTACTTTATGCGCTAAGTGTGATTTATCTTTTTAAACATCCTACAAAACCTATTCCAAAGGTGGGAGAATTTGGGTTTGGGGTAATTGTTGTAGATCCTATTATTATTGCATTTTTTGTAGGAGCTTCTATGTTTTTGCAAAGTTGTTTAGAGCTAGATCGTGGCTATTGGGTTGGAATCTCTTGTGCTGCTGTGATGACTGCAATTACTTTTAAGCAAATTTGGGTAAAACAACTCCAAAGGATTTTTGGAACAATTATTGGAGTTAGTCTAGCTTATTTTCTTTTGCATTTTACTTTTGAACCTTTAGTGTTTGCAATTTTGATGATGGTGCTTATGTTTTGTGCGGAATTTTTAGTGGTGAGAAATTATGCACTTGCTATGATTTTTTTAACTCCTTATTCTACTTACTTGGCAGAAATTACAAGTTTTATGAACTACAATCCAGATATTATTATTAGGGCTAGAGTGCAAGATATTGTGATAGGAAGCCTTATAGGATTGCTTGGTGGAGCGTTTATGCATTGGGGTGCTTTACGCAGTATTTTAAATAAAGTAACAAGAAAAATAGTATTTAAATGGATAGGACAAGATTAAGTTAATTTAATGTATGAATTAGGTAGTATATACTTAATCATAAATAATATTTAGTATTAAAAAGTAAAATTTCATTAACCATATTTGGATTTGTAGAAATTCACATAAACTTTATATATTCTTGATACTTTCTTGATACATGTAAAATAAAATGTCTCTTTCTTAAAAACCTCAAATTGATTATGATACTTTAAAGCTAAAGATAAGGAGTAGTTATGAAACAACAAATAATCCCAACAAGTGAACAAAGGAATGTTCCAGAGGGTGAATTAATTGTGTCTAAAACAGATTTGAAAGGAAAAATACTTTATTGCAATGATGTTTTTATAGAACTTTCAGGCTATCAAGAGCAAGAGCTTTTAGGAAAAGCTCATAATATCGTGCGACATCCAGATATGCCACGCATTGTGTTTAAGCTTCTTTGGGAGCATATCCAAAATGGCAAAGAGATTGTGGCCTATGTCAAAAATCTTTCTAAAGAGGGTGCTTATTATTGGGTGATTGCTTTTGTTAGTCCTTCTTTTAATGGAGAAGGAAAAGTGGTGGGTTATCATTCTGTAAGATTAAAGCCCAAAAAAGAAGCAATTTCAAAAATTGAAAAAATCTATTCACAACTTGTTAGTGCAGAAAAAGAAGGTGGAATAGCAAAAAGCCAAACACTCTTAGAAGAACTATTAAAAAAAGAAGGAGCAAGCTATGAAGAATACATTTTATCTTTATAATTCATTCCGTTTGATGTGTATAGGGTTTATTATTACTTTTGTTGCTTTGTTTGTAGCAGAAGCGTTAAATATTCATTTTTTATTAGAATTTGCTATTTTTATTTTAGGAATTATTTTTTGTGCTATTGGACTAATAACAGGTAATAGACGCGATAAGTGTATCAAAGATATTGCAGAGTGTATTAAGCAAATGGCAGAAGGGAATTTGGAAGCTAGAATTGTAAATATCAAAGATAAAAGCGGACTTGGAGAGGTTGCTTGGTCGCTAAATCGTTTAGCAGATCAAGTAGAAACTTTTGTTAAGGGAAGTTATATGACAATCAATGCTGCAAGTGAGGGCAGGTATTTAAGAAAGCTTTCAGTAGGTGGTTTAAGAGGGACTTTTGCTTATGCAGGAAAATTAATCAATCAAGCTACAAAATCTATGGAAGAAGCTGATAAATTGGGGGCTAAAGGTTTGATTGTTAATCATATTTCAAAAAGAAGCTCTAGAAGTTTAGATGAAGATTTAAAAATAGTATCAAGCGATCTTAATGTAGTAATTGGTGCAATGAATGGCGTAAAAGAAGATACTAAAGATATTTCTAGTCAATCTAAAAGTGGAATTTCAAGTATTGAAGCAATTTCAGATAATTTTTCAAATTTAACTTTAACGATGGAGCAAACTTCAGAAGCCTTTGATAGTTTTGTAAATCGTATTGGAGAGATTGATTCTTTTGTGGCTTTAATTAAAGAAATCACCGATCAAACTAATCTTTTAGCACTCAATGCTGCTATTGAAGCAGCAAGAGCAGGGGAGCATGGGAGAGGATTTGCAGTTGTAGCAGATGAGGTTAGAAAACTAGCAGAAAGAGCGCAAAAAACAGCACTAGAGATTTCTTCTACAACAAAAATCATTAACCAAGAGATTAATGATATTGCAACTTTAGTGGAGAGTATTAATAAAATTTCTCATTCTTCTAATGATTTGCTTACAAGTTTCCAATCTGTTTTCTCACAAATGGATTTAAAAGCACAGCATTTGTTAAAAACTATTTTGCAAACTCATAAAAATTCCTATATTATGCTTTTAAAGCTAGATTGTGTGCTTAAAAAATCGGGTGCATATTCCACAATCATCACAGGAGTAAAACCCACAATTAGTGATTATTGTGAAGTGAATGATGAAAATGGAATTAGTCATGAGGTATGCAATAGTGTCTTTAGTTTAAATAGCAGTATTAGAGAATTTGTGGAATTTGCAACTAAAGAGGAAAATATCAACAAACTAAGAGAACTTGAAAGTTTCTATCAAGATTTTGAAACAAGAAGTCAAGAAATTTACAAACAGCTAGTGATTGCATAAAGATTTTGCAAAGATACAATTTTAGCTTTTGTGCTAGAAACTTGTAAATCTCTAATTTTAAAAAGTAAAAAATAGGAGGGATAAACCCCTCCAAAAAGTTAAACAATCCCACACTTTAAAAGATTAATTCTATCAATTCTCTTAGTTTTTAGGGAATAAGAGAATTTATTTATGTTGTGGATTATATTTATTTTATTCCTTAATTAAATTTATTAAAACTTCTAAACTAGCTAGAAACAAATTTCTTTAATTTCTAGCTAGCTTTTTAAAACCTATACTTAACCCCTACATTTCCACTTAAATAAGTTTCATTTTTAGAATCCACTTTTCCAGCAAT
>NZ_NBIU01000069.1 GCF_003245365.1 Helicobacter valdiviensis | reverse complement strand
AATAATGCTTGAGTTTATGTCTTTTAATCTTGAGAGAACCGAGCCTGTAAAGTTGTTATTTACTGCATCTCTTGCACTCTTTGAGTTCATCTCACTTACTTTAATAGGATCATCTATCAAAATATGTGAGGGGTATTTTAAAAAGTAGATGTAACTATCTTTAAATATTTTTAGCAAAAATCCCATAAATGCGATATTAATGCGTATAAAAAGTGCCATTTTAAATTTCTGCAAACAAGTGCAAAAAATCCCAAATATCCCAAAATGATAAAAACTCTTTAGAGATAGTTACATTTTTGCTTAAAATAATCTTATAAAATGTTTTGATGTAACTATCCTCTTTAAATGCCTATAAATCGTATTTTAACCACCTTTTATTCTAAAAATATATGTAACTATCTATGGCTTTAAGGTTTATAGGATAGTTACATGTACTTCTTAAATATTTTTAGAGCTTTTTACAGAATACAATAAATATAGAATATAATTCTTAAAAAATAAAGGGAATTTTATGAAAAATAATCAAGCTAAAGAAGAAAAGTTAGAAAGTATTAAAGTAGATAAACCTATAGAGAAAAAAGAAGAGGATTTGTTTAATAGAAGTTTAGTAGTAAAACAGCTAAATACAATCATTAAAAACTACAAAGAAGAAGACAGTATTGTTTTTGGAGTTATAGGTGATTGGGGTAGTGGAAAAACTTCTTTTATTAATATGGTTTTAGAAGATTTTAAAAATGATGAAAATTTCATTATAGTGAAATTTAATCCTTGGAATATCTCTACTAGAAAACAACTTATTAGCGATTTTTTTACAAAGCTCTCTGTAGAAATTGGAAAGAAAAATATAATAAATTTTGAAAAAATTGGTAATCGATTAGAAATTTTATCTAATATATTTAAGCCTCTTTCATATATTCCTATTCCCGAATTATCTATTTTTACTAATATTAGTTCAAAAGCCTTGGGAGATGTTGGCAAAGCATTGAAAAAGTTTGCAGAAGCTAATAAAAAAGATTTAGAAACAATTAAAGAAAATATTAATAACTACCTAACAGATACTGAATTTAATAAAAAAATAATCATAGTTATTGATGATCTTGATAGATTAGCCGATACAGATATACAAAAAATTTTTCAACTTGTAAGATCTATAGCTGATTTTAAAAATACCATATATATTCTTTCTTATGATGAAGAGATTGTCTCTAAAGCTTTAGATAAAATCCAAAAAGACAAGGGTGGTAAATATATAGAAAAGATAGTGCAAGTTCCTATCAAATTGCCTAAAATTAGTCAAGAAAACTTAAGAGATATATTTGTGAAAAAGTTAGAAACAATTAACATAAGATACGAAACGCTGTATAAACAAGATTTTATTGAAGCAATAAAGAGCAATAATTTTGCAAATGCTTTTAAGAACATTAGAGATATGGAGAGATTTTAAATACTTTTAAAATTGAAGTTAATGCTATAAATCAAGAATTGCATTTATATGATTTTGCAGTGATTACACTATTAAAAGTATTTGAGACTAGGTTTTATGATTATATATATGAGAACCATTCATTGTTTATGCAAGGATGTAATCCTAAAGGAGATCGATATAAACCAGAAGAAATCACCAAAATTATTAACCAAGAAATAAAGAATTTTACTAAACTAAATGAAAATATTACTTTAAGATTGATTTATTCTATTTTCCCAAACATAAATGTTTTATTAGAAACAAGTTATGCTGATATGGATAATAAACACTATAGAATAGCTTCACCATATTTTTATTATTATTTTATATTAAAATTTCCAGATAATAGCATCCCTAAAGAGCTTTTAGAAGAAATTATTAATGCAAATTCTATTGAAAAATATAATGAGATTTTTGAAATAAATAATTTAAATTCTTTAATAGGGTTACAGTATATCTATGATACACAACACGAAGCTTTTATTAAAAAAATCACTCACAAAGAGCAATTTTTGCTATATCTTTTTAATATTTTTGATGAGATTGAAGGAGATTTGTCAAAAAAATATAAAATATATTGTCAATATTTTCGTTTTTTGGCTTCTGGTAAAGAAATAGTTGATAAAGCTATTAAGGATGATAAAAATCCTCTAGAAGTTAGAATACTATATATATTACAAATTGCTTCTAACACCCCAAAAGATATCTTGTTTGAAGAAAATATTGAAAATTTGATTGAAGAATTAAGGGGTAAATACAAAGAAAAAACAAAGGAACAATTAAGATTATTTATAAATTATTGTTTTGACTTTGATAGAGCTTTGTCAATATGTGTTCAAAATCCAAAATTGCTTTTTTTGTTTTTATGGGATTTGGTAGGTATAGATTATAAAGAATTGGTTATATCTAATAAGCTAAAATTGATTATGGAACAATGTGAAAAAGAAAATTTACTCAAATTAATGCAAGATGTTTTTCCAAATTTTACAAAAGAGAAAGAGGATATTGAAAAATATCTACAAAATATCTTAAATGATTAAAAACTCCAAGAAATCAAACTAGCTTTTGATTTCTAACACAAATATTCTTCTTTTATTTGTATTTTCTTTGTTTTAAAAGCTTTTCTTGCAATTTGAAATTTTATGCTTTAATATTAAAAAGCATAAAGGAATATCCATGCAAAATACT
>NZ_NBIU01000068.1 GCF_003245365.1 Helicobacter valdiviensis | reverse complement strand
ACTCTTTTGTAAATCAATAATGATTTTTTCATTATAGAAATCTTTGAGAATTAAATCTAGGATTTCTTTGCTAAAGTTGTTACCCTCTAAATCTATTTTGGTATAAGTATCCTTTGTGTTTAAATAAGTATCTTGGTTTGAAGTCGGTGGAATAATCGTAGGTTCTGTTACACTAGAATCATTGGTAAAGATTAAATTGCCTTTAGCATCTTCTTTTATGCTAGTGATTCCATCTTTTACATCTTGATTAAAATTGTCTAGATTATTGCTAGTTGTAATGGGATTACCGATAATTTCAAATTTTGTATATTTTTTTCCTATTTCTTCTAAGTCTTTTATTTCGCTATTGCTTGAATAATACAAATTAATGTTATCTTGTTGTATTCCTGTATCCGAATGCGTCGTTGATTCTTCGGTATAATCACCAGCAACACCTATAAATTGACCTACTGCACTCTCCCATGGATCTATATCATTACTGTTATCTTTGCCACTAGTTTTTATTGTAGCACCTTCTTTAAACTTTATATAGATATTGCTAAATTTTGCAGGAGTATCTTTGGAAGTGAATACAAATCCTGCAAACCCACCAGCAGTAGCATCAATGATACCAGAACCAGTGCATATAGAACATTCACTGTCAGTTTCTTTTTCCATATCTACAGCTTCTATGCTACCAATACCATTCAATACAATGTTTTCAAAAACTGGATTTTTTCCATAAATAGTCCCTACAAATCCTCCCGCACTCACTTCATCTATATCAGTCCCTCCAAACGCCTTAATATCTCCAATATTATTAATAGAGATATTTTTAAAAGTTCCTCCATTAATTTTCCCAGCAAATCCACCTGCATTAGCATATACTCCACGTGAACTATTGATAATTATATCTCCTATATTACTAATAGAAATGTTTTCAAAAGTTCCTCCGTCAATTTTCCCAGCAAATCCACCTACATAAAGACCACGCCCACTATTATCTCCACTAATGCTTCCAATATCGCTAATTGAAATATTGCTAAATTTGCCTCCATTAATTAATGTAGCAAATCCCGAACCTCCAATAATGGAACCAATATTGCTAATTGAAATATTATCAAATTTCCCACTAGCACTACCTCCAAAACCACCTATTTCTACAAAACCATAATGGCTTCCAACCAATTTACCAATATTGCTAATTTTAATATTGCTAAATTCCCCACTAGCACTACCAAAACCAGAACCATCAATAAAATTTATATTTTTGATTATAATATTACTTCCCTCACCACTAATATTACCAAATCCACTTCCTCTTCCAACTTCATAAAAATCATCAGGAGTGCTACTTATTATTGAACCAACATTAGTTATTGAGATATTATTAAACTTGCCCTTAGCACTTGGAGTAAATCCACCCAAATAAGCATCAATATCACCACCTCTTTTAATAGTTCCAATTTTATCAATTGCTACATTAGAAACATTTATGGAATCTATCGTTGTTTTACTTGAGCTCCCTAAAAATCCACCAATTTCTAAATAGCCAGAATATCCACCATTTGCATATTTTGGATTTTTTACAGTTTCTATACTTGAAATATTTTTAAGAGTGATATTGCTAAATTCTATCTCTCCGCTTCCAAGAGTAGCCATCCCTACAAACCCACCAACTCCGATTGAATATTCTTCTAATGCTTTAATTCCACCATTTCCATAATCAATATTAATATTGCTAAATTTTGCACCATTTCCAACAGTAGCAAAAATACCCACATTTCTTGCATTTTCTATTTTACTTGTATCAATATTAATATTCTTTAGTGTATAGCCTTGTCCATTGAAAGCTTTATTAAAGGATTTATCTATAAGCAAAGATGGGCCTCCAGATACTCCTTTATATAAATAATACCCTATCATCATACTTGTCCGCTCATCATCTTGCTTAATGCCATCATCATTAAAATCAATCCAATAATTAGCATAATTTTGTCCTGTGCAGTTACCTTTGCTATCGCAATTAGCCCCAAAGTCTATATTGTTGGTTAATCTATATTCACTCGCAGTTTCTCTAAAAGCTTTACCTACTTCTTCATTGTTTAAATCATACTCATTCCACCCTTTTGCAAAATGCCACCAATCTACATCACTACCAATAGAAATGTATTGGTTATGTGTGTCTTTAATATTTGTAAAAGAGCTATATGTATTATTCCAAGCATTTGTATTATAATAATATCCTGTAGCACTTAGATAAAGATTTCCATCTTTATTTGCTTTTAGATTTAAAGTAGGATTATTTTCTAGTGTAGCCACATCAATATTAATAGTATTTCCCTCTATATTAATATTATTTGTATTAATTTTATTAACACCTATTTTTCCATCCTCTTGTAAATTTACTCCAGCTTGTAAGATTACTCTATTCCCTACTAATTTTACATTACCTGCATTAATACTTCCTTTGTTTATAATATCTCCTCTAGTGCTATTAGATTTAAACACAGGAGAGAAAGAAGCTAAAGTATTATCCTCATTAGCTTCTTTAAAAGCATTAAGTGTATCTGTATCTATAGCAGATGTAGAAATACCAAACTTATTAGCATTAATACTTCCACTCTCTGTTACTATTACCCCACTAGGATTTACAATAAATACATTATTATTGTTTCCTTGTAATAATCCTGCAATTATAGAAGGAT
>NZ_NBIU01000067.1 GCF_003245365.1 Helicobacter valdiviensis | reverse complement strand
GTTTTAGGATTAGTAACTAAAGGAATGGGAGCTATTAAAAATGTAACCAAAGATTTTAGTAATCTTGAAGCAATGTGTGCTAAGACAAAGCTAGGCGTTAAGGGTCTCTCTAAAGAATTAAACACATTAAAACTCAATGCCTCTAAATTGGATTTATTAAAAGAGCAGAGAAAAAGTTTGCAAGATGAGTTTTTCAGTATGGGAACATTGCTAAGCGGAGGAATTTTAGGGAAAAGCATTAGTGTGGGAATGGATTTTGAAAGTGCTATGGCAGATGTTAAGAAAGTAACAGAGCTTAGTGAGGGACACAGCCTAAAAGATTTTAAACAAGATATTCTAGATTTAAGCAAAAAACTTCCAATGACAGCAGAAGAAATTGCAAAGATTGTGAGCGAGGGAGGAAAGCTAGGACTTGCTTCTAAAGAGGCATTAGAATTTGGCAAAACTGCTACTGCTATGGGTGTAGCTTTTGAAATGGGAGCAGATGAAGCAGGAGAAGCTATCGGCGGACTTATGGCAAACCTCCAAACAGATGTTAAAGGAATAAAAGATTTAGGGGATAGCATTAACTATCTAGCTGATAAAGGCTCAAGTGATGCTAAAAATATTGTAGATATTATAAGCAGAATTGGCGGAATGGGAAATCTTGTAGGACTTCAAAGGGAAAATATGGCAGCACTTGCAGCAACTCTTGATGAAGTAAAGATACCAGCTGAAGTTGCAGGGACTGCGATTTCTAGTATGCTCACTAAACTTTCTACTGCAGATGCTTTGGGAGAAAAAGCAGAAAGTGCTTTTAGAGAATTAGGACTTAGTGGAGATTTTATGAAAAAGGCTTTAAATCAAAATTCACAAGAAGCCATTAATTTATTATTATCTAGAATTAAAATGTTAGATAAAGAATCACAAATTGGTGTTATCACTAATATTTTTGGAAACGATAGCGGAATGATTAGGTCTATGACAACTTTAGTTAATGGTTTTGATCGTTACCAAGAGCTTTTAAAAATGGCAAACTCTGAAGAGAAAAAAGGCTCAATGGATAAAGAACTCATTAACAAATGCGATACAACATCTGCAGCCTTAAAAATCTTAGGAAACAATATCTCTGCTATTGCTATTAAGTTTTCAGATGCACTGCTTCCAGCAATTAAGTTTATAGCAAATGCCCTTAGCTCTTTAATAAGTGTGATGGATTATTTATTTAACAATTTTCCACTCCTGAGTAGTGTTTTAGCTATTGCAACAACTACTTTTTTACTGGCTAAACCTGCAGTTTTAGCCTATAGACTATCTTTAAATTATGTTTCAAGCTCTGCATTGCTTTTTAAAGATGCTCTTATTATTTCAAGATTAAAACTGCTCTCTTTTAAAAACGCTCTTGGTGCTTCCAATCTAGCATTAATCAAACACAATCTTAGCTTAAAACTTGCTAATCTCACAATGAGAGCAAAAACTCTTACTCTAAGCATTTACACAAATGCTTTAAAAGCATTAGGCTTTGTTTTGGGAGCATTAAATAAAGCTTTTAAGTTTGTGGCTCTTGGCATTAGAGCTTTAAGCGTTGCGATTATGACTAATCCTATTGGATTAATCATAGGTGGTATTGCAATAGCTGCTGGACTTATTATAATGAATTGGGAAAAGGTTAAAGACTGGTTTATGAGCTTTATAAACTGGTTAAAACCCCTATGGCAACCCATAGCAAATTATATAAAAGCAGTGTTTATGAGTTGGATTAATGTTTTTAAATTCTTTGGAAATATTTTTATAAGTATCAGCTCACATATTGTTAGCTTTTTTAAAGCAGTCTTTGCTCCTATTAAAGATTTTTTTGTAAATGTATTTTCTCCTATTGGAGAATTTTTATACAATCTTTTTGGTGGGTTTTTTGATTATATTGCAGAAAAATTAGCTTGGGTTAGCAAAGCAATTGGTGGAGTTAAAGACGCCATTGGTGGTGCATTAGATTTTATAGGTTTAGGAGATGATGAAGAAAAAGAAGTTAAGGTAGCTAAAGAAGAAGCAGGAGTTGAAAACAAAGAGGGATTAAAAGTCTCTCAAAGCTATGTAGAAGACTTAGAACAAAGGACAAGCACTAAAATTCCACAAACTTCACAATCTAGCCAAGCATTTAGCCAACCTCTCCAAGCTCAAAGCACCCCTTATACTCCTAATCAAAGTGTAAGTGTGCATGTGAGTGGGAATTTTAATATTTCTAGCAAAGAAGGTGTGTTTGATTTAGGAGATTTTGCAAAAGAAGTTCAAAAGGTAGTGTTAGATGCACTTAAAAAGCAATCCCAAATTAAAGCAAATACTACAATTTATGGATAGAAAATGACAGAAATTACAATAAAAGGGCTTGATAGATTTTTTAGAGCTTGTGGAAATTTTATAGATTTGCAAAAGCATAGCGAACCCTTGCTAAGAGGTGCAGGAGAAACCATTAGAAAAAGTATTTTAGAATCCTTTGCTAAAGAAACTAGTCCTTTTGGAGAGAAATGGAAAGCACTAAAACCCTCCACCATAGCCCAAAAGAAAAAGGAGGGTAAAAACAAAGGAATCCTAAAAAGAGATGGGGAATTAAGCGAAAATTGGCATGTAGATTTTAAAAAAGGAGAAGCAATAGTAACTAACAACAGCCAAACTAAAAGTGGCTTTAAATATGGAGTGGTGCATCAATGGGGAAATAAAAAAAGAAAAATACCACAAAGAGCTTTTTTGCCCATTAAAGCTAATGGAGAAATACAAAAAGATATTAAAGAAGTGATTAAAAACGATACAAAAGACTATATAAAAAGCATTCTTAAAAAAGGAGGCTAAGCAAAAAGCCTAGCCCAAGAAAACTAGCAAAAAGATTATAGCTTTAAAATTTAATTTAAAGCTATTTTATTTCATTTTAAAAGGATAT
>NZ_NBIU01000066.1 GCF_003245365.1 Helicobacter valdiviensis | reverse complement strand
TAAGTCCTAAGAAGCAAATAAGGTCTTAATTTTTTATAAGTTTCTTCACCCATATATGCCCTAAATTGATCTTCATAATAAGCAAATTCGGGTTTATCTTTGAAGTTAAATTCATAATCAGGATCATTTACATCATAATTATGATCATTGCGATAATATTTGCAACCATTAAAAAGGACTTGAGGAAATTTTTTCTTTGCAGCTTGCATTCGATCCCACATATTATGACCTAAGCTCTCATCTTTTAGTGCTTTTAAATATGCTTTCTCATTTTCTAATATCTCTTCTCTTATCTCTTTATCAAAGATATAAATTCCACCATAATTTCTTGCAAGATTTTCTAGCTCACTTGCTCCTTTTGCTTTAAAAGAACAAGCACTTAAAAAGATTAAAGTAAAAAAGACAAAAACAATCGCTATGGTGATTTTCATCAATCATCCTTCTTTATAAATAAATCATTCTATAATAATTAAAATAATTCTAAAATAAAATTTAAATTTTTATCTTTATCTATTCCTTTACTTTTAATTTAGAATAAATAGGAATTTGCAAATTTACTCCTAATTAATATAGATCAATTATTTTATTATAAACTAATTTACTTAATATCTTTGATTCATTTAAATTCTTGTTTTTAGATATTTTTGTTTTAATTCTTCATCTATTTTATAAATTTGATTTAAATTATAAGCTCTTAATTCTTTTGCACCAGGAGAGTTAAAAGTATAAACTTCTTTAACATTGGCACTAAAATTAGCACTCACTAAAGAAAGGGTAAGCACTTGTGCTAACGCTCCACCTAAAGAATGCCCTACAATTATTAATCCTCTATCTTCTTTAATATTTGGAAATTCTTTAGCACATTCAGAGTAAAATTGTATCATATCCAGATATTGTTCATAAGGAACTTTACCCAAAGTCAGTTCTTTATCTGCCCCTATAACATCCCCTTTGAAATCGCTTGGAAACTCTGTCCCACGCATTACTATAATCTTTTGATTATTATCTTTAGTATCTTCAAACAAAGTAGCACTAAAGCCACTTGTAGTGTTAGGTTGATGTTTTAAAAGTCTAAATCTATTTACAAATTCAATAGTTCTTTTACTTAATGTATCATTTAATCCTACTCTACTAATATCATTATTTAAAGTTATTTCATTATAAAAAAAGCAAGTATCCACAAAAGGAATGCAATAACTATCTTTTTTAATTATTTTACTTTGTTCAAAACGGGCTTGTATAGCACAAGCATAGGCTGTATTTGTGTTTTTAGGTTTTACAGCATCTTTCCCTTTGTTATTTTTAACAACAATATCTTGCTTTATTTTATCACCAAGAGTAAGTTTATCTGCTTTATAAATATTATTCTTTTCATCTTGCTCTATATTTTCCCAAACATATTGCAACATCGCATAACTAGCATCCGCTACATTAGCATAATCTAAAAATTTAGTGATTAAGTCTAATTTGGCTTCTTGTGTTTTAATATTCTTACTCATTTGTTATTCCAAAAATCTAAATCTCAAATTATCTTTCTAATTTTTTATCTAACATCTTCACAATATAGCCTTCTATGATATCTAAAATAGAATCCAGCACCCTCATCACCTCTTAAAAATATACCATTATATAAAGCAAAAGGATTGGGCATTTTTTTATATTTTTTATCATAAACTACTGTTATAACTCCACCATTTCATCTCTCAGATTTAATTACATCTTTTATATCATAGTAAGTAAATGTTTCATTTAGTTTCTTATAATAAAAATATTCATAACCATCATCCTTAACTCGTTTTTCTGCAGAAGGCTTTTTTGTAAAATCGCTATACATTTCCCAATAAGCTTTATCATAAATTATTACTTTACTATCTATATCTTTGCACAACCTCTTAAACTCATAATATTGTGGATCCATATATTGATAAGAACAACCACCTTTAAAAAATAATAAAAGATGTCAAAGAAGCTTTAAAGGCTCTATTGCTTTGATGTTAGAGAAAAAAAGATAAGCTTAAAGAAACTAATGAAGTTAAAAGAGCAAGAATTAATATAACTATTTCTTCAAAATTATTAGAAGAAATTGACAAAACTACACATAATCGCTCACAATTTTTAAGTGATTGTTCTTTTAGAGCTTTGTAAAAAAGACAGTTATGAGTTGCTAAAGTTTTTTATAAAATTCTGCAAAATCTCATTGAATTCATTTTTTGAAAGAGTATTATTTGCTACATTTACAACGACATCTTCCATAATTTCGGCAAACTTTTCATTATATTTGTCATCTAAGTCTAAAAAATGCATTCCTAAAAATATAGAAGTGCGTTTATTACCATCTAAAAAAGGGTGAAATTTAATACAAGAAAACATCAAATGGGTAATTTTATCGGCGATTGTAGGATAATAATCATCATTTTTAATATGTTCTAAAGCACTTGCTAAATAGGAGATTTGTTTATCATTATAGCCACTTAATCCCCCTATTAGCTCAATAATCTTATCATGTATGGTAATAGCTTCATTGAGTGTTATGTATTTCATTTATCTTTAAGTCTTTCAAATACGGCTCTAATAGCAGGTTTTTTAAGTTCTTTTTCCATTTTTTCCATAGTTTTTTTAACCGCCTCTCTTTCTTTTAGATATTCTTCTGTATTTTGTGAAGAGCGTTGATAAGTTTTTTGTTTTTGCATGATAAACTCCTTATGGTTTTGTGATTATATACTTTAAAGACTTAATACATATTATACTTTAATCCTTAAAACAATCTTCCTTCACTCAAGAATAATCCTTTATTAGTTTCTACAAACACAAGACAACTATAAAGACAACCAACCATAACTATAAATATCCAACAAACACACCATAAAAATCATTCAATAAATCCATAAAAATAAAAACCAAAAACATTAAGTTTTAAGTAAAACAAATAACAAACACTTAAAAAATAGAGAACAGATATTAAAAAGTAAATTTATAAAAGTCTCAGCAATATCTAAAGAACTAAAGAACTAAAGAACTAAAGAACTAAAGAACTAAAGAACTAAAGAACTAAAGAACTAAAGAACTAAAGAACTAAAGAACTAAAGAACTAAAGAACTAAAGAACTCTATACAAAGATAGATAAATTATAGACACACCCTAAATAACAAACCATTCACTCTTCTAATAAGCACAACACTCTAAACTCCATAAAGTAATCAATAACCTAAATCTTTAC
>NZ_NBIU01000065.1 GCF_003245365.1 Helicobacter valdiviensis | reverse complement strand
TGAAAAATATAATTTAGAAAGGTATTAATGAGTCCTAAAGAACTTCTTGTTGAAATCAAAGATTATGCAGATGTAGCTGTTTAGGAGTAAATTTGCAAATTCCTATTTATTCTAAATTAAAAGCAAAGCTAGAAAGTAAAGGAATAGACAATACATCAAGTGGGCAAATTGCTTGGTTTGTGTGTAGTGTAGTTCTTGCTTTGGTGACTTTTCTTATTATCTATTTTACAGTGATTATTGAAGATAAAAATTTATTTTTAGCAATATTTGAATTGTTTCAATGGCAACTATTTATTTTTATCATATACTTTTGTATCCCTTTTAATCTATTGTATATTTACAATGCTATTCCTTTGGTTTTGTCTGCAATATTTATGTTTTTAACATTGTATTTTTCTAGTTTAAATTTATTTATTGTTGGTTGCTGTGGTATAGGAGTATTTTTCTTAATATCCATTTTTAAAAGAAAGCTTATGTTTAGTGTTTTATTATTCATAATGGGTTATATTTGTTCATATCTCTTGCTTCATGCAATTGGAACTTATCATTAGGATTTTATAAATGAAGCATTATGTAACAATTTATATTGATCCGCTGGTGGAATGCTTTTTGGATTTTAAAAATCAGTGTTATTGGCAAAGAGAAGATTTCACCCACGCCTTTTTAGGACTTACTAAAAATAAAAGTCCTGATGAGTTGGATAAGATGAAATTTGAAAGAGATGTAAAATATTGGGATTATAATCTTGGTAAATTGGTAACTTTTAGAAAAGAAGAGTATAAGTGGTATGACACAACAACAATCAATGAATTCAATGATGGTTTTTGGGGTTTTGGAACTAAAATGAATTCTGTTAATATTACAACCAATAAGATATTGAAAAATAATCAATATATAGTAAAGAGATATCTATGAATAACAAATTTAATTTTGTTAAATTCATATTAGATTGTTTTATATGTTTTGGAATTGTGATAATCTCCCCATTTGTGTATTCTATTTTAATAAAAAGTGACGAACTTAGATGGCTTTTAGCTCCAATACAGTGGTTTTTACCTTTAATACAATGGGTTTTGTTTCCAGTGCAGTGGTTTTTTAATATTGATATTCATACTATTATCAATATATCAGAATTTATCGTTGGTTTTTGTTCGCTAAGCACTATTGTAATATTTATAATTAATATTTTTTATAAAATACATAGGATGAGTTTGAATTTGAGTTTAATATCTATGGTATGCTATGTTGCGTTTGCATATTATTTTTTTAATTACTTATAAGGAAATTTTATGAAGTATTATGTAACAATTTATATCCACCCTATGATTATGAACATTCCCCACGCCTTTTTAGGGCTTACTAAAAATAAAAGTCCTGATGAACTTGATAAAATAGATGAAGAATTAAGACAAGAATATCTTAAAAACAAAAATTTAAATTAATCAAAAATTTTAAGCAAATTAGTTTATAATAAAATAATTTATCTATATTAATTAGGAGTAAATTTGCAAATTCCTATTTATTCTAAATTAAAAGCAAAGTTAGAAAGTAAAGGAATAGACAATACATCAAGTGGGCAAATTGCTTGGTTTGTGTGTAGTGTAATTTTTACCTATTTATTATTTTTATTAATTGTAATTATAAATACTAGAACAATATCTTTTGAAAACCTTAAATTTTTTACTTTTGAAGGTTTTTTCAAATCTCTTGCTTTTATTTTTTCAAATCATTTTTTTTTATTTATTTTTATGTGGATTGTTTGTATAATAAATTTTTTTAATATAAAAAATTTAATTCCAATAACACTAAATTGGATAATAAGCTATTGTTATTTTGTTCTTGAAATTAATATTTATTTTATTTTGATTTTATGTATAACCATTTGTGTTGTATTTTATTTTTTACAAAAAAGATTATTATATACTTTTTTATTTTATTTTGTTTATATGGTATTAACTTATACTTTGTTTTATCTTGGCGGAGGATTTTATAAATGAAACATTATGTAACAATTTATATTGATTCGCTGGTGGAATGTTTTTTAGATTGCGAAAATAAAAATTTTATTAATGCGGAAGATTTCACCCACGCCTTTTTAGGACTTACTAAAGATAAAAGTCCTGATGAGTTGGATAAAATAGATGAAGAATTAAGACAAGAATATCTTAAAAACAAAGAATGGGATAAAATAGAACAAAAATGGTATGAGGCTAAAGAGCCTAATAAATTTAATGATGGTTTTTGGAGTTTTGGTGGAGGTGGGCAATGGTATGAGATTGGTGTGTTTTCCGGTGTTATAGGAAAAGTATTTAATAATAATCAGTATATTGTAAATCATAATACACAAAGTAACACTTATGATTTTAAAAAAACTAAGAAGCCCTCAAACTTTTAAACCCTCTAATCGTTGCATTTTAGAAATTTCTGAAGAGCAATATAATACCTTGCTTACAAATATTAAAGCTGATTTTGAAGCCACAAAAGAAATCACGCCTAATAGCGAAGAACCAATCAATGAAGAATTTACCTATAAACTTCTTGAAAATAATTGCGTTGTTTGGGTGGTTAAAAAGCTTTCTAGCATAGGAATAGAAGTTGTAAATCCCGTTGTTAAAGATCCTGGCGGATTATTAATGGCTACAAAATTAATACAAAGCATTCATTCTATCTTTTTAAAATTTCAAAACATTGATGATAATTTACAAAGCGTAAAAGGTGCAAAAGCTTTTAAAAATTGGGCTAGAATGCTTATAAATAATTCATTAATGAAAGAAATTTATCTTGATGAATATAAAAAACAATACAATAGTGAAAATCTTAGTCCAGAACAAGAAGAAGTTTTATATGCTTTATGGAGTATTACAAGGGTTTATAAAATTTTAGACATTCTTTTAAGTCGTTTAATTGCAAAATCGGGCACTAAAAACCTAAAAGGCACTTTTGAATTAATTTATTTTGATAAAAATGATAAGCAAGCAAAGCTTTTAAAAGCAAGTAATCATTATGAGGCTATTATTATACAAGAACTAGATTTAAGGGAAAAATACAATAATTTTAGTGCGAGTAAATTTTATCCTTTTATTTTTATGCCTAAAGATGAAATGCTCTCAAGAGTGCTTTATCATAAGTATGATTATGGTAATATTTCACAAGAATATCAAAAAGATAGAAATGAATTTTATTTTAATGTTTTAGCGGGAGAAAAAAGCGATAAATATTGGAGTTCTAGTTATCATAAAATGATTAAAAATTTGAGGAAAGCCTATGTCTCTTGAAAAAATAAAAGAAACGATTTTTGCTTATAATAAAGAAGTGATTGATTGTGAAGTTTTAAGGGCTAAAAATATTGATTTAATTCATTCTAAAATTTATTTTCAAGGTATATTGCTTACAGGCTCCACCGAACTCCCTAATAATTCTTTTTACTTTGGAGAACCCAATAAAGAAGGAAATATTTTACAAGATAAACCTAGCTATTATTTTTCCCCT
>NZ_NBIU01000064.1 GCF_003245365.1 Helicobacter valdiviensis | reverse complement strand
TTATCTAATACTTTAAATGTAGGAGTAGATAATAAAGTAAGAGTAGCTAAGAATTCTAGTGAATATGTAGGAGAAAATAAAGACATAGAAATAGGTGTTAATCAAAATACTATTATCCATAAAGATGAGATAAAGAATGTGAAAGGAAATAAAAAGGAGGTGGTTGAGGGAAAACTTGAACTTCATGTTAATAAAGGAATAAATTACTTTACAGAAGAACATTTTAGTATGCAAACTAACAATTACATTGATATATACACAGAACAAAATTTAAGCACACAAACTAAAAAACAACATACAGAACTTGCAGAATCTAAATACAGTGACTTTCAAACAGATTGTGAAGTAAAAGCAGGTAACCAAATCCTCCACCAAGTAGGTGAAACGCAAATTGTTGCTAAGGGAGATTGCGTGATTATTAAAGCAGGTGGAGTAGAAGTAGTGATAGATTCCAAAGGACTTGTGGTTAAAGGTGGGGAGGTTAAGGCAGAGTAAAATAAATTAAAGGAGGTTCTTATGCAAAAGTTTTTAATGGTTTTAGGGATTTGTGTTACTTTAAGTATTAGTATTAATGCACAATCCCCAGAAGAAGCTAAACCTAGTTTTGATTGTGCTAAAGCAAAGAGCAAGGTTGAAAAGATGATATGTAGCGATATACTTGGGAAATTACAAAATTTAGATCGTTATATGGGTGAAGTCTATACACAATTAAGAAAAGAGTTAAAAATCTCTAAGTTTCCTAATAAGGAACAAAGATTAAAAGATCTTTTAGAATCACAAAGAGCATTTATTAAAAACTTATATGAAGTTAATGAAACCAATAATTTTAAAAAACATTATGATAAAGCTTACAACGAATATATTTATTTTACAACAGAAGCTTATGAAGAACGCATTATATATTTGCTTAAACTTCTAGGAGAAGTGCTAGATTCTAATAATAAAGAATTATGTGAATATGCAAGAAGTTATAAGAGTGATGAGAGTAAATGGCAAGAAGTTCCTCGTTCTGTTAATCCTCCCTTTAGTATAGGTTTTTGTGCTTTTGGAGGAAATAATAGAGATATCGTTTATTCTTGGTATTGCACAGAAAAAGGAAAGCTTACAGAAAAAATAGAAGATTTTATTGGAGGATATCCTTATGTTTTTAAAAGAAAAATTGATATTAATAATGATGGAGTGTTAGATAATGTGATTCTTTCAGAAGGGCAATATTTTGATGCATTTGTAATATATAAAAATGGTAAGCTAGATGCAAAAGCAAGTGATAAAATCTATGGAGATGATTTGCATTTTAGTGGAGCAAAAACTCGAGAAAGAGTTTGTATAGCATATGAGGTGCCTTGCATGGCACTTACTACATATGCTCTGCCAAGTAATAAGATTTCACAACGACTAGAATTTGATTTTGAGTGTCCTATACTAAGCCATTTAGTTTACGATGTTATGGAGTTTCAAGGTAAAAATTATATTACTCTTTGGAATCGTAGATTTAATTTTGATGAGAATTCTACTTATCCAAAAACACGCATTTATCTTTTAGAAGGTAATAAAAGAGAGCTAAAATGCACTTACTAAAAAAGGAATAATTAATGTTTGAAACAACAAAAAATACAGATTAAAATAAAGGAGTTCTTATGCAAAAGTTTTTAATGGTTTTAGGGATTTGTGTTACTTTAAGTGTTGGCATTAACGCTCAATCTCCAAAAGAAGCTAAACCTAGCTTTAATTGTGCCAAAGCAACTACAAGAGTTGAAGAGGTAATTTGCAATGATGAAAGTGGGGAGTTACAAAATTTAGATCGTTATATGAGCGAAGTCTATACACAATTAAGAAAAGAGTTAAAAATCTCTAAGTTTCCTAATAAGGAACAAAGACTAAAAGATCTTTTAGAATCACAAAGAGCATTTATTAAACATTTAGATGAAGTTCATTTTATGGGAGATGCCTATGAAGAACGCATTATATATTTACTTAAACTTCTAGGAGAAGTGCTAGATTCGAATAATAAAGAATTATGTGAATATGCAAGAAGTTATAAGATTGATTGGAGTAAATGGCAAGAAGTTCCTCCTTCCATCAATCCTCCCTTTAGTATAGGTTTTTGTGCTTTTGGAGGAAATAATAGAGATATCGTTTATTCTTGGTATTGCACAGAAAAAGGAAAGCTTACAGAAAAAATAGAAGATTTTATTGGAGGATATCCTTATGTTTTTAAAAGAAAAATTGATATTAATAATGATGGGGTGTTAGATAATGTAATTCTTTCAACGGGACAATATTTTGATGCATTTGTAATATATAAAAATGGTAAGCTAGATGCAAAAGCAAGTGATAAAATCTATGGAGATGATTTGCATTTTCATGGACCAAAGACTAAAGAAGAAGTTTGTATAAAACATGAGGTGCCTTGCATAGCATTTACTACATATGCTCTGCCAAGCAATAAAGTTTCACAACAACCAGAATTTGATTCTGAGTTTCCTATACTAAGCCATTTATCCTATGGAGTTATAGAATTTCAAGGCAAAAATTATATTACTCTTTATAATCATAGATTTAATTTTGATGAGAATTCTACTTATCCAAAAACACGCATTTATCTTTTAGAAGGTAATAAAAGAGAGTTAAAATGCACTTACTAAAAAGAAAATAATTACAAAAGGAGTTCTTATGCAAAAGTTTTTAATGGTTTTAGGGATTTGTGTTACTTTAAGTATTAGTGCTAATGCCCAATCTCCAGAAGAAGCTAAACCTAGCTTTAATTGTGCCAAAGCAACTACAAGAGTTGAAGAGGTAATTTGCAATGATGAAAGTGGGGAGTTACAAAATTTAGATCGTTATATGAGCGAAGTCTATACACAATTAAGAAAAGAGTTAAAAATCTCTAAGTTTCCTAATAAGGAACAAAGACTAAAAGATCTTTTAGAATCACAAAGAGCATTTATTAAACATTTAGATGAAGTTCATTTTATGGGAGATGCCTATGAAGAACGCATTATATATTTACTTAAACTTCTAGGAGAAGTGCTAGATTCGAATAATAAAGAATTATGTGAATATGCAAGAAGTTATAAGATTGATTGGAGTAAATGGCAAGAAGTTCCTCCTTCCATCAATCCTCCCTTTAGTATAGGTTTTTGTGCTTTTGGAGCTAATAATCAATATGGCGTTTATTATTGGTATTGCACAGAAAAAAGAGAGATTATAAAAGAAGCAATGGTAAAAGCTATCAAGGAAAAAGATCCTTATATTAGTTTTCCTAAAGTCTATAAAAGAAAAATTGATATTAATAATGATGGAGTGTTAGATAATGTAATTCTTTCACAAGGGGAATATTTTAGTGCACTTGCAATATATAAAAATGGTAAGCTAGATGCAAAAGCAAGTGATAAAATCTATGGAGATGATTTGCATTTTCATGGGCCAAAGACTAAAGAAAGAGTTTGTATGGTAAATGAGGTGCCTTACATGGCATTTGGCGCATATGCTATGCCAAGCAATAAGATTTCACAACGGCTAGAATTTGATTATGATCATCCTATACTAAGC
>NZ_NBIU01000063.1 GCF_003245365.1 Helicobacter valdiviensis | reverse complement strand
CCATACTTGTTTTATCCATAAGTTCTTTTTTTCTTGCTAGGGCAAGTTTGTATTCTTTAGAATAGCTAGGGAAAGGGTGTGGGGCAAAAAGGGAGAGAGAGTGATATTGAAACACATCAATAAATATTTCATTTATGCTTTTATCATTTTTATAATATTGCCCATTGCCTAAATCAATAATTTGTGGAAAATATTCTATTTTTCTATTAAAAAAATCTATCGTTATATCTTTGGCTTTTTGTGATATGTAATGACTAAGCCATTCTCCAAATGCAAATACGCCAAATGCTACTAAAGGAACTGTTAAAGGTGCTAAAGGTGGGCATAGCATACCAACTAGTGTCGCAACTATGGTTGCTGCAGCTGAAGCGGTGATAGTTCCTGATAAATAAACGACAGTTTCAACTCCTTCAGCTATAGCTTTAATAGCTACGGATCTTTCACCATTAAGGACATATTCTAAAGAATAATCCATAATTTTTAAAGTGCTTCCTGTTGGTTTAGTTACTATTCTTATTTTTCTTGCTACTGGTTCTAAAACAGGATATTGTTTGGAGTAGGATTTTGCGACATTTTCCAATCTATCTACCTTATCGCGCCAATATTGAGTTCTATCTTTCAAATTTTCTACATCTTGCCTATCAAAATTTACTATCCAATCAGGTATTATACCTTCTTTAGCAAGAACAGCATTTTCTATACCATGTCTATCCTCAGGGCTTAAATTATCTTCTACATGCTTTTAATCTTCCTTTGGCGATATTTATGAAATAATTAAGTTCTTTTGTTATATATATCGCTTCGTATAATTCTTGATCTTGAAATTTTAAATCCACATCATGAAATAAATTCATTTTTTCATAAGAATTAATCATATTCTCTAATAATTGTTCTTTTTGGGGTATAGAGCAAATAAAATTTTTATCTAAAGTAAATCCAAAAAACAAAGTATTATAATTCATAAAATTAATTTCAAACATTATTTTACCTAAATTATACTTGGGCGGTAATTTTTCAATTTCACTCATAAAGACAAGAAAATTATCTACAATATTTAAATAATTATTAATTTCTTCTAAATCAGTGCTATTGGATGCGAGATAAAAATAATCAAGATTGTTTTGCATTTGCAAACCAAACAATACATCCTTATTTTTAAGAGCTACTAAATAAGCATTATCCAAACCTAAAATTTGCATAAATTTAAAATCTTTTTTGAAATAGTGCATATAGTTCAACAATTCTTTTTGATTTGTTTTTAATTCTTGATTTAAGTTTTGTTCTTTAAAAACTTTTTTAAATTCTTCTTCATTGCTCTTAAATAGTTTATACATATCTTTAGCACTTTGATATTCTTTTTTATGATAATACCTATCCCAAAAGATAAGCTCTAAAGGGCGATACAAAAAATGATAAGCTAGGCTTATGAAAATAATCAAAACTACAAGTAGACTACAAGGTATATAAAATCTTTTAAGTTTGTAAAAAGGTTTATTCATTGATACTCCTTTATAACTTTCTATTGTAGTATAGTTTTATTATGTTTTAAAGCATTTTGTAAATCTTTTTCTATTTGGCTTAATTCTCTATCAAGCAATACTTCTCTTTCTAGCTCTTCATTCATTTTTCACACTCTTTTAGTTTAGTTTGTAGGGTTTGAAGTTTATTGATAATTTTATTATCAATTTTTTGTTTGCGAATAAAATCAATTCCATTTTGATAAGATATATCTTTATTGTTTGGAACATATTTTTCTTCTAAGATATTAATAATTTTATCAAATACTTTAGTATTTATAATGTTTACATTACTTAAAATACTTTTAGTTTTAAAATTATTAAAACCACAAGAAAAATTATTCTCTATATCATATATATAATATATATAATAGCTTTTTGAAACTATTGCCAATAAGCCAATATAAGCAATGTAAAATATTTCAAAATTTTGACTATTTTTTAAAAAATCTTCTTCCAAATAAGTATTTAAATGAATTAAAAATTCTTCAAGTGCTTGAAACCTTTCCTTATCAAATAAAAACAAATTTTCCTGTCTGCGTATGTTTGCTTCATTTATTAAAAGTTTTGGTAAAATGCCTTCAACAATCAAAGAAGTAATAATCTTGGTAACCTTTTTTATAAGCTCTTTATCCTCTTTAGTGGTATTGTAGGTGCTTAAAGTTTTTATATCTTCTATACTTGTTTTTATCTTTTCAAAGTTTTTAATAATTTCTTTGGTGACTTTTTCTTGATTGTAAGTTTCTTTGCTTAAATTCTTAGCATACTTTAATTCTTCTTTGCCTTCATTTTCGCTCCACTTGATTAAAGAATTAAGATTTTCTCTTGCTTTAGTTTCTTTAGTATTTTTATAATCTAGGGCTTCATTTACATAATCATAAAGATTACTCATTACAGATATTAAAAATGCTACTATAAGAATAATGATTATATTTTTCTTAGAAAACTTAAGCATTTTGTTTGTCCTTTGGAATAATATTGTTTTGTATGACAAGCAATGCTTTTTTAGCTAAATTACCTGGTGGTGTGCTTTCTCCCCAAAGATAATAAGATAAAATTTCTACTCCATAATCGCCTTTTAAATTTAATAAAAAACCCATTTGATTTTTCCTACCATATTTAAAATTTCAGTTTTATTCATTAACCCATATAAAATTATCATTTTCACGTATTTCTACTTCACCACAATTTGTAATAGGATAATACTCGTATCTAAAATAATTATCATTTTTCCACCTTTCCAAAACATCTTTATCAAATTTCTCTTTAGAGTCTTTGTAGCCTATAAGATACATTTTAACTAATAAGCCATAATCATAATCGCCAAATCTTGAAGGTGTAACAAAATATTCATAACCACCTATTGCTATAAATTTAATATCATAGTGAATAAGATAAATTCTTTCCCGATAATCAAAAAGTAAAGAATATTTGAGTTTTATATTGCTTAACTTTTGTGTTTTATCAAAGTCCCCTATTAAAATTTTTTCTTCTTCAAAAGGTCTTACAATGTTAAAACCTTGCATTATTTTTTTAAGATTTTCATGCTTGCTTTTATTAAGATCAATTTGTTTTATGATATCGTTGATATCAAATTGCTTTCCATTGCTAAAAAATTGACAATCTGTATCTTCAAAATAACATTTAGTACCAAGATATTGCCACTCTTCTTGAGCCACATTATAATATCTTTTGCTATGTGCATAATCATAAAGCTTTTTAAGCAAATCTTTAGCGGCTCTTTCAAATAATTCATTTCTATCTAGTTTCCTGCCCTCTTTTATACAATACCAATTTTGATTAAGTGTTGCATTAGAGCGTAAAATCACTTTTGCATAACCATTTTTAAATTCAGTATAAAAAAGTATATTATATCCTATAAATCCGATAAACAATATAGCTATAATCCAAGCTAATTTTTTTAATTTTGCGTCAAATAAAAACTGAATTTTTTTCATTGATGCTCCTTTATAACTTTCTATTGTAGTATAGTTTTATTATGTTTTAAAGCATTTGGTAAATCTTTTATGCTTGGATAATAAGGGCGTAAAAGTTCTATATAAACTTCTTCTTGATAAGAAAGCTCAAAATAATATTTTCCTAAAGCAGAAGGAACAAGCTTTTTACTCCCATGATAACCTCCATCAGAATAAACAAAATTAGGGCTATCAAAAGGGCTTTTAGG
>NZ_NBIU01000062.1 GCF_003245365.1 Helicobacter valdiviensis | reverse complement strand
ACTAGAATCCTTTTTATCTTCAAAGAAATACAACAAAGAATTATTTGCACTATCCCAATAAACCTCTTTTGCTTCTTCTAAAACTTTTACAATCTCTTTAATCTCTTCAACCCTTAAACCTTGATTGTATTTATCTTTTCTTTTTGGAGAGGCGTGTAAGAGATTGTTTTTGCTTAGGGTAAAATATAAGTCTTCTAAATCTTTTTTATTGAGTTTTTCTAAAAATTCTTTTGTGGTTTTATCCATTTTGCCTACTTGGATAAAATTAATAGGATATTTTTGATTATCTTTAACAATCACTTCCTCCACCATATCTTCTAAGCCTTTTTGCCAAGTATATAACTCCCTTTCTTTTTTGAAACTTTTTAGCTCTTTGCTTATCTTTTTAGCAGGGGTTAAAAGCTCTAGTTTCACAAAATTAGCAATGACTTCTTTGGCTCTTTCTTCATAAAGAGTGGCAGTGTAGTCTTCTTTTTGATTAGCTCTTTTACTCTTAGTATTTCCAAAACCTTTGCTTTCTCCCCCTTGCTTTTCTACTTCACTTCTACCTAGTCCAACCACAATGCACCTACAACCAAAATCATGCATTGTTTCATAAGGGATATGACTATCCCAAAAAGAATGCTCTTTGGGTAAAATAATCCCATTAAAGCTTTGGTGCTTAGGACGCACCTTATTATCCTCTTTAGTTACATACATTAAATGTGTTTTGCTAGATTTTATAATATTCTCATAATTGGCTCTAGCCCTAGCTCCTCGCATTTCATTATCAAAAATCTTTTTTAATCTTGCATCATCAAATTTTCCTTCTTGTGCATGTCCTAACCAACCTTTTGCTTTTAGTTTGGGTTTTATGTTTTCTTTCCAAGTTTCAAACTTATCCCCATTTTTTAAAGCTTTTATTAAAGAATTTTGCATATCTTTTAAAAGCCCCAAATCTGTAAGCTTTGAAAGCGTAAAGACTTGTTTATGGTTATTATGAGCTATTTCATCATAATCTAGCTTTGCTTTTTTGCTTTGCAAGATTTCTAAAGCTCTTGTAGGCTCCTTAAAAAAGCTAATCATCATTGCTAATACCTAAAATGCTAGAATTATTTAAAGCATTGATTAAAAGCTTTTCAAACTTCTCTTTATTTAAGTTTGGTTGTTTCTCTAGCAAGATTTCAAAAAGCTCTTCATAGCTTGTAGAATTATTGATGAAATCTGTAAGGCTTTTATCTAGTTTGCTTTCTGTCTCTTTTAAAAATTCTATAAACTCTTCTTCCTCTAAAGCCTTATCAATTGCATCTTTATTTTGGGGTTTATTGCTGTTTAAAAAGTGATTATTAGGATTTTTTGGCTCTATAACTTGCGCTTTTTGTAAAGAGCCTTGAATATTATAAGTGCTTTTTAAATATTCTTCTTCAAAAACAAACCCCATAGAATAAAGCTTATAGTCCCTCTCGCACAAATCTAGCTTAGGATTGCTTTCGCTAAAAAATTGCACTTTTAGCTCATCTTTAAAACCATTAATCTCTTTAAAAAATTTCAAAGCACGATTTAGCACAAAAAGCACAATTTTGGCATCTTGTTCTGCTAAATTTTTTCTAATTTCATTATGAGATTCTGCAGCTGCTAAAGAGCCCCCACTTACTTGTGAGCTTAGATTTGCTCCTAAAATTACACTTCTTATTTGATTATCTAAATAATCAATAATTTCATTATAATTTGCCTTAGTGCTTGGCTGGATAAGCTCTAGCTCCTCTTCTTTGTCAATGACTGCACTATCTCCTTGAAGCATAGAATACACTTCACTGGCTAGTGCATCAGGATCGCTATCTGTTTTTGCAACTGCCCAAGGAGAGCCAAAGCGTTCTAAAAACTCCATCCAAAATTTTAAAGAAGCATTTTTTAGCTTTATAGGGAAAAAGAGTTTTAAAAGAAGTGCATCGCCATTTCTTTGTAAGAAATTAGAACCAAAAAGCCCATAAATTGCCTTTCTCTCTTCTACCACCTCTTCAGTTCCAAAACCTTTAAAACAAAGCTCCCCTTCTTCATTAAAGCTAAAATTTCTAAAATCTCTTTGCTTTAAAATGGGATAATAAAAACCACTTTTTAACTTGTAATTAACTTCAAAAACATTTAAACCATAAAGATAAGTTTCTAAAATCTGTCCTATTAAATCAGGATTAAAAAGCTCTAAAAAGTTTGTCTTAATCTCTTCATTCTCACAAATAATTTGTAACTCTTTTGCTAAAATCACGCTCCTTCTTGATTGGTGGCTTTGAGAAAAGCTTAGGTCTTTAAAAATCATTCTTTGGCTTTCTTGGCTAATATGCTCAAAGCTTAAAAAGCTAGAAGATAAAAGATTATCTATTAAAGTATTGTTTTTTAAAAGTATTTCTCTTTTATTCTTATTTTCTTTTTTAAACGCAAATAATCTTTTAAACATAAACTCTCCTTTGTGGGCTTCTTACTCTTATATTGTGATTTCTTCTTTTAATGCTTGATTTAACTCTAGCTAGTAAAAAAGCTCCTGCTAAGCTATCAGGTGCATCATCATTTTTGCCTTCTGGAAATTCTAAAAGCTGACTTATGAGCATACTTTGGCTTTTATGTAAAAAAAGCTCTTCATTTTCAAAGGCAAGGCTTAAACTCTCAATGCGTTCAAACTTACTAACGCTATTGTTTTTGCCACGCAAAGGCAAAAATACTCCACTCTCTAAGCTTTTTTCTTGTATCCATTTTTTTAAGAAAAATTGTCCGCCATTGGTTTCAATTTCAATCAAACGACATTTATAAATCTTTTGAAGATTAAAAATGGTTTTTATAATACTTTGTGCTTTTAAGATTTTTACGATGCTTTCTACTACATAAAAGCCCTTTGTGCCTTTACCGATAATGGTAATTGCAGTAAAATCACTTTTTGCTTTTTCTCCTGCAGGATCGATATACATATAATACTGGCTAATTGGCGGTAAAACATCATAAAAGTTAATGCTATCAAGGCTAAAGATTTGATTTTCACTTCTTGGGTTATTAAGCTGCTCTTTATTAAAAGCTTTTAGATTTTCAGCCCTTAGCTTCATTAAATCTTCTAAGCTTTTAGCCTCATTCCAAAGAACCTTAGCCCCTTTATCCATTAAAGCTTTATTTTTTAAATAAAATTGATGAGCGGTATTAAAATCGCTATTTCTATAAAGCGTGGCGTATTCATCCCATAAATCAAGCCTTTGTGGAAACTCTTCAATAGAGCGGAATACTTTAGGATTCCAAAACCCTAGCTTTAGCTTTCTAGCCAAAACGCTATCATTGTGTAAAATTGTCCCCACATAAAGCACATCTAAACTTCCATCGGCACTTCCTAAGTTTAAAACCGCTTCATCCACCCAATCTTCTAATTTATCCCTTTGGTCTTTGCTTCTGACATTAGTATCATTTTCTAAATCATCTAAAATAACTAAATCTGGTCTTTTAACCCCATATCTAACCCCACGCAGTCTTTTACCACTTCCAAAGGCTTTAATCTTTACACCATTATTGCTTACAAACTCTCCTACACGCCAAGTCTTGCCAATGCCTACAACACTAGGAAAGTCAAGCTTTAAATGCGGATTATCTTCAAGCTCTGCTTTTATAGCTTCTAGCATTCCCTCCATAAGCTCAACTGCATCTGAAATCTCTACTATAAAGCTTTTATAGTTAAAAACCAAACACCACAAAGGAAAGAGTTGTGAAGTGTAAGTGGATTTACCATGAGCTCTTGGTGCAGCTATGGCGT
>NZ_NBIU01000061.1 GCF_003245365.1 Helicobacter valdiviensis | reverse complement strand
ACAAAGAAGATTTAAGTTCTTTAGGGGATTTAAGTATAAAATATAATCATTATAATGCAAAGATTAAAAATTATTCTTTATTAGAAGAAAGTTTAAATATCAAATTAGAACTTAAAGAGATTAAAAAAGAAAATATTTATAAAGATAAAAGCTTTAATGAGCTTTCAAAAGAACCTTTAAGCCAATCTTCATCAACTCCCAAAGAACCCAGCTTTATCACTTTATACCTAAAAGATGAACATAATAATCCCATTGCTAATGCAAAAATTATCATAAAAGGTTTTAGACATGATGAGAATTTAGGAGCAATCAATCTAAAAAGACGCAGTGATGAAAAGGGTAAGATAAGATTTGATAAAGAAAAGTATTTTAGTGACTGTTATAGCTTTAAAGTAAAGCTTGATGGAAATGAAGCCTTTTTTCCTACTCCTTTACAAAATGCTAAAAGGGTATTTAATAATTACATTGAACATAAAAGTGGACTCATACTTAAATTTAGAGCTAAAGATTATTTAGTTTATGATGGATTTAATGTCTATCATTACAAAGGAAATGATTTAATTAATTCTTATATGGCAAGAAGTGGCACCGCTAAAGCAGACAATGAAAAAAGAAGCGATAAACAAATTGCAAATTATTTTTACCAAGATGAAAATGATGCAAGCAAAGGTAAAAAAGCTTATTTTTACTATGATAATGAAAGCATTAAAGATAGATTTGGAACTTTGCCTGAAGGGGAGTATTATTTAAAGATGAGTGAAATAGCAAAAGATACTAATCCTAGCTTTTTACAAAAATATCCTTTTGTAATAGGAAAAACTTGGGGAAAATATTGTGTGAGATTATATACAGATAAAGAATGCTCCAAAACCTCAAAAGAAGTCAAAATAGAAGAAAATCAAGATAAAGAAAACAAAGATAAAAAAGAACAGTATATCATAAAAGACAATCTATATCTTTATAGCATTAATGAAAAAGGAGAATTTGGAAGTAGCGGTAGTATAGGTATGGCACAAGCTGAATTATTGGAGAATTTAAGTAAACAAGCTAAGTTTGCACAAAATGAAGAGGAAAATATAGTCTCACTTAAAGTAGCTTACCCTGAAAAAATAGATAATAAAATTATATTTGTAGGGAAAGTTTATGGATAAAACACTAATATTTCATGAAAATTCCCATATTGATTTAAATGCTTCTTTTGCACCAGGAACTTATGTAGAATTGCAATTAGAAAAAGAAAGCGATAAAACGCTAAAATGGAGTTATATAGAGTGCAATAGTGAGCAAAAAAAGCAAGATTTACTTGATTCTAATTATCCTATTATGAATAATGAGCTTAAATTGATAGATGGTTTTAAAGGTGATATTTGTGGATTTCATTTACCTATAAATAGAGATAATGAACCCATAGAAGACACAAAAGATTATAAATATTACATCATAGTCTTTGCTTATGATGAAAAAAAGGTTATGCCTAGCTTAGAAGATTTTCATATAGTTATAGATATGAGCTTTAGAGTAGGAGTTGGAAAAGATGAGAGTGTGGAAGAAAGCAAGCTATCTAGTGGCTTAAAATCTGATACTGATTTTATAGAGGAATGGAAAAAGTTAAATTTAATAGCTGATTTTTATGAAGCTTACAACTTTATACTCATAATGATCTTTATATATAAAAACGATTGGGATAATTTTATGGCAAATCCAATGAGTTATCCTCAACTTGCAGGAAAAATTGCTTATATTTATTATAGATTTGATTTTAGAAAAATATATCATCAAATTAAATTAAAAGATGATATGCAAATGAAGTATAAAAATTATTTTCAAGACTTAAAATACTACGAAGAAACAATTAAGATGGTGGTTAAAAAACATAATTACAAATCAACTCAAACTTATCCTGTGCAATGGTGGGAAAGATTAATTAAAGAAGTTTGCAATGAATTTAAAATAAATACAAAAATTGAATTTATTCCAATGAAAGATTATGAATACGGTTTATATGATAATTTAAGTTACGCAATAAATATAAATGTAAATAAGATAGGAAGCACGCAAGAAATATTAAAGACAATCGTTCATGAAATACGCCACGCCTATATGCATCAAAAAGAACTTAAAAACGATGCTTTGCAAAGATATATGTATTTTACTTACAAAAAAGTTTATTTTAATGCAGAACAAATATATTTGGATAAGAATAAGACTAAAGATGTGTATTATTTTCAGCCAAGTGAAGCAGAGGCTAGAGCAATAGAAAACAATATAATCAAGGAAATACAATGAGATTTATCGAGCCAGACTTAGAAAAACATAAGTATTTTTTACAAACCAGAAAAGAGCCTTTTGCTATTTATTTAGCCATCAATACTAATATTAAAAGCTTTAATAATATTTGTCCTAGCGAGGAAAATTCGTGGTATTTTCGCAGTAAAGAAATTCTAGAAAATTCTCTTAATAATTTTTATAACCCAAAATTTGGTATATATCTAGGTAAAATTATATTTGATAAAAAAGGCAATAAACTTATGCCAAAATACATACCCACTAAATTTGAAAATTTAGAAGAAGAACTTAAAAAGATAAAAAATCCTTTATGGCTTGCTAATAAAAACCCTAATTATATTAAGCCTAAACCATTGAAACCTATGAAACCTAAAACAAAAGAAAGTTCTTCAGAAGATCTAAGTCAATTGGAGTTAGCAATACAAGATGTAGTGGTAAGTCGTGGCGATTATAGAATAACTACTCCAAACAACCTAGAATATCAATGCAAAATAGAAAAAGATACAACCATTTTAAATCAAGAGCAAATTATTTCTTATGTGAATGCAATTCATAGTAAAAATGTAAATATGATAAAAAATTATATTGATACAATCAATAAAGATTATGGCATAAAGCCTTTTGTATTTAGTGATGAAATTTATGATGAACTAGGAAATCTTGGCATTCTTACAAAAGAGCAAGCAAATAAATTTAAAGATAAGAGTTATATTAAACAAGAACCAATACTACTTACTATGCTTGATTATCTAGCCAAACAAAATAAAAAAGATGAAGATTATTTAATAAGCTTTAATGATGAATATTTTTATGCTTATTTGGTTTGGAGTTTGAAGGATTTCTTATTAAAGCTTTCTTTAGGTATATTTCAAGATGAAACCAAGCTTCTTTTTAATCCTGCAGCTTATATGGATGATACAAAAATACATTATAGAAATTTAGACCAAGAAGTGAATAAGCGTTATGAAAAAATATTGTTTGATATAGGATTTGGAAAAAGAGGTGTTTATGATGTTTATTTTGATGATTATTATAGTTATAGCTTTGGTAATAATGGTATTTTTAAATTTAGCATAGATGATTATTTTGCTTATGATGAAATAGGAGTAAAAGCTTACGAGTATGAATATAAAATTGGACAGCCTCCTAAAGTTATAGGTTTTGATAACTCTAAAAGCCCTTTTGATAGCCCTAATTTTGTTTATTCTGATGGTAATTATCATGGAAGTAAAAAGCTTGTTCCCTCTGCTTTAGGAAAGTATTATTTTGAACTTTCTTATCAAGAAGAAGTTTATATAGAACTTTTACGCCCTTATTATCCAAGCATAAAAGATTTACCAAAAGGTTGGGATAATAAAATGCTAGAAAAAGCAAATTTAAAATTATAGTTATAGATATGAGCTTTAGATAATAATGGGAAAGAGATGCGAGAATTTGTGCTTGTAAATTTATGCAGGAATAACAACAATGAATATAATCATACCAGATTTTGAA
>NZ_NBIU01000060.1 GCF_003245365.1 Helicobacter valdiviensis | reverse complement strand
TTTGTTTTTGTCTTTATTTTCTAAGATGAAATGGTTTAGGTTTTTAGAATGAGAAGTTAAGAGATTGGGATTTTGTTTGATGGTTGTAATATTTTGCTTTAAACCCTTAGAGTCTAAATTGTTTTCTTTATCAATATTTTGGCAAACATTATTTAAAGGATTAAAATATTCCCTATATCTTTGCCATTTGAAGAATTCTATAGAACGATAAAGTGATTTTCTAGCCTCTATATAATCTTGGGTAAGTTCCTTTTTATTTTGTATAAAAATCCTATAAAAACTAGAATTAACTCCAAATATATTTTCCATATTTTTTTTATTTAAAAAAGGGAAACTATCTTTTGAAACCTGTATATAACTTTCACACTGATAGAGGGCTTTAAGATAACAAATATCTGTTGAAGCCTGTATAGAATTTATTTTATCACTAGATAAAAGTTCATAATTTAATATTTCCAAAAAATTTTGCATTTTTTGACTATTTGTTTTTTTAATCTCTTCTTTCAAAATATCCCTAAATGCTTTTTGATTTTGCTGATAATGTGGAATTAATTGCGGAGGTTTATGATAAATTTTGCCTTGATAATATATTTGCAAACTTTGTATTTTTTTCTCATAAGCTCTATGACAATGGGCTACATTGATTTTTTTTAATTCTTGAGGGGTAAAGTTGGTTGTAAGATCATCTAGTGAAATTCCATGTTTTTCTAGCCATTCTTTTAGGCCAGAACTAATCCACCAAAGAGCTGCCACTCCTATTGTAATAATAACAACACCTACTAATACTCCAAGTGTTATGCTTCCTGCATAGACAGCCATTGCCACAAAGGCAGAGATAGCTTGTGCAATTATTATTTTTGTTCCCACTACAAAAATTGTATCCACAATAAAACCTGTAGCAAGTTTTGCAATTACTTTTAAGCCATCACCTGTTTTTTGATATTCTATGATACCATCAATTACACTAAGGGTATTATCTGCTCTTTTTATGATAATTTTAAAAGGAAGAAGGTAGGGTTCTAATGTTTTAAATGTTTGAGAACCAATGTCTAATGCATTATTTACAAAACTGGTTACGCCTTGTATGTTTTGAATATTATTTTGATATGCAAGGTTTTCTTCTTCCACCTCTTTAAGAAGTTCTTCTCCTATTTTATCCATATCACTATGTTTTAAAGCATTTTGTAAATCTTTTTCTATTTGGCTTAATTCTCTATCAAGCAATACTTCTCTTTCTAGCTCTTCATTCATTTTTCACACTCTTTTAGTTTAGTTTGTAGGGTTTGAAGTTGACTAATTAGCTCTGGACTAAGCCTAAAATTCTGATAAATATTAATCAATTCTTTAAAATTTTTCCTTAAATTATCATCAGTATATTTTTTTAATTCTTTATTAAAAAAGAATAAAACTCCATCGACTGCAAAATTGTTTCTACTCATACCATTTAAAATCCTTATGGTTTTATGATTATTGAATTCACAACCAGGTATTTCGAATAATTCATCCAAATACATATCGGCAAATGCACGATTATAGCCAATTAACATAGTAGCATATGGCAACTTAGCCAATTCAAATTCATTAATATCCTTTTTTAAAAAATCTTCTAAATGAGTATTCAGAAAAAATAAAAAATCCTCAATTGCTTTAAATCTTTCCCTGCTAAATAAAAAATAGGTTTTATGTCCTATAAGAGTTTTTTCTCTACTTAAAAGATGAAGTATAATACTAATACTTGATTTTTTAATAGCATGACCAGCCTTTCTCATAAGCTCCATATCCTCTTTAGTGGTTCCATAAGAACTTAAAATTCTCATGCTTTCTATACTTGCTTTTATCTTTTCAAAGTTTTTAATAATTTCTTTGGTGACTTTTTCTTGATTGTAAGTTTCTTTAGAAAGTTTTTTTGCATATTCTAGTTCTTCTTTAGCTTCATTATTACTCCATAGGATTAAAGAATTAAGATTTTCTCTTGCTTTAGTTTCTTTAGTATTTTTATAATCTAGGGCTTCATTTACATAATCATAAAGATTACTCATTACAGATATTAAAAATGCTACTATAAGAATAATGATTATATTTTTCTTAGAAAACTTAAGCATTTTGTTTGTCCTTTGGAATAATATTGTTTTGCATTATATCACAAGCAATACTTCTCTTTCTAGCTCTTCATTCATTTTTCACACTCTTTTAGTTTGGCTTGTATGGATTTAAGTTCATTAGTTTGTTTTTGACCGAGTTTGAAAGTTTGAAAATAATTAATTATTCTTTTTAATTTTGTTCTATCATCTTCATTGATAAATAATTCAAGCTCTTTATTAAAAACTTTAAGACTATTGTCAACCGCAATATTAATTTTTTCTATACCATTTAGAATTGCTATAGTTTTAGGATTGTTTAAATCACAAATACAATCTTGTGAAAATTCACCTAAATACATATCAGTAAATGCACGATTATAGCCAATTAGCACATTGATGTATATTACAATTTTTTTGAAATTAAAATTATTTATATCTTTTTGTAAAAAATCTTCTTCTAAATGAGTATTTAGAAAAAATAAAAAATCTTCAAAAACTTTAAATCTTTCCTTATCAAATAAAAAATAAGTTTGATGATTTATGATATTTCTTTCATTGTATAAGAGATAAGTTATAATATCGGTATTGGTTTTTAAAATGATTTGTCCAGCTTTTATTGTAAGTTCTTCATCCTCATCTGCAAATCCATAAAAAGTTAAAATTCGTATATCTTCTATACTTGTTTTTATTTTTTCAAGGTTTTTAATGATTTCTTTTGTAACTTTTTCTTGATTGTAAGTTTCTTTAGAAAGTTTTTTTGCATATTCTAGTTCTTCTTTGGCTTCATTCTTACTCCATAGGATTAAAGAATTAAGATTTTCTCTTGCTTTAGTTTCTTTAGTATTTTTATAATCTAGGGCTTCATTTACATAATCATAAAGATTACTCATTACAGATATTAAAAATGCTACTATAAGAATAATGATTATATTTTTCTTAGAAAACTTAAGCATTTTGTTTGTCCTTTGGAATAATATTGTTTTGTATGACAAGCAATGCTTTTTTAGCTAAATTACCTGGTGGTGTGCTTTCTCCCCAAAGATAATAAGATAAAATTTCTACTCCATAATCGCCTTTTAAATTTAGCGATGCCATTCATCTCTCCATTGCATATCATAAAATAACTGATAATATAATCCAGGAGGATCAAAATCATAACGCATTTCAACCTCACCACAATTTGTAATAGGATAATACCTATAAATTGCATTTTCCCAAGATTTTAATTTTCCCTTTGTAAATTTGAAACCACGATTACCTATATAATATTCTTTTATCATTAAGGCATAAGCAGAATAACCAAATTTTGAGTTATTGGCAATATCGCCACCAATCGCAATAAAGTCAATATCATAAGGGATAAAAATATAGTTACCAAATTTGTCTTCCAAGAATAAAGCATATTTTAACTCTAAATCATCTGTTAAAATTTTTTCTTCTTCAAAAGGTCTTACAATGTTAAAACCCTGCATTATTTTTTGCATATTTTCTTCTTCAGTTTTATTAAGATCAATTTGTTTTATGATATCGTTGATATCAAATTGCTTTCCATTGCTAGAAAATTGACAACTTGGAGCATTCTTTGCTTTTTCTTTGCTCTCATAATAACAATTATCGACACTAAGCCATTCTCCATCTATATTTGTAAATAATGGATCATGTGCTTCATTGTAAAACTTTTCAAGTAGGTCTTTAGTAGCTCTTTCAAATAATTCATCTAGACTTAATTTTCTATTTTCTTTTATGCAATAACCCACTCGGTTAAGTGTTGCATTAGAGCGTAAAATCACTTTTGCATAACCATTTTTAAATTCAGTATAAAAAAGTGTGTTATATCCTATAAATCCGATAAATAATATGGTTATAACCCAAGCTAATTTTTTTAATTTTGTGTCAAATAAAAACTGAATTTTTTTCATTGATGCTCCTAAAAATTCTAAGCTATTTTACAATAATACTTACAATAATCACTAGAATAATTTTTAATCTTTGCATTATAATGATTATATTTTATACTTAAATCCCCTAAAGAACTTAAATCTTCTTTGT
>NZ_NBIU01000006.1 GCF_003245365.1 Helicobacter valdiviensis | reverse complement strand
TAATAGGCTTAGGAGCATTTTTGCTTTCATGGTTTAGGTAGGAGAAGAAACCTGATAAGCCATTTTGGATAGAGGAGAGGGGTTTTAAAAGATGAGAGATTACAAAGTATAAAAGAATAATGCTTGCAATACTTGTAAAGATTACAATAGTAGCTTGTATCCAAGCTATTTTTACAATAGGTGCTTCAATATCGTCAATAGATTCTGCTATACATACACTATATGCAGAAGCTTTAGAACAAATTACAAATCTTTCTTCTCCATCATCTCTAGTATAATAAAAGGGTTCATAATCTTTATGAGATTTAAAGAGTTCTGAAACAGTTTTAATAGCGGGATTAATTTCTCCTTCTTTACCTCCAATAAGAGTAGGATCATTAGAAGCAAAAACTTGAGTGTTAGCATCAAAGGCAAAGACGCGACCTGGGGTTGTTTTAATTTGCTCTTGTAATGTGCTTGATAAAACATCTATTCCAAGAATACCTACAAGCTTATTTTCTTTATAGATTGGCATAGCATAAGTGAATACATGCTCTCCTGAAGCGGCATCTATATACGAATCGCTAGTATAAATCTTGCCATCTTCTAATTTTGAAGCCTCTTGATACCAACTTCTTGTTCTTGCATCATAATTTTGCTTTTTGCCAAATACCATGCTATGTGCATTAATCGCATCTGAAGAGTCATTGCTTACAACAATCTCTCCGCTAGGATGTGCAATATAAACACCTAAAAGCCCTAAAGAATTTCTCACTTCATATAAAGCATTATCAAATTCTGCTTGAATACTTTCAATAGAATTAAATACACCAATATCTTTTTGGGTTAAAATACTATCTTTAATTCTTACAATAATACCTTGATTGCCTTTGTCAAAATTCACTACCAATGCATTAGCTGTTCTAATGTAATTAGTTTCTTCCTCAATAGCTTCATCTAACACCACTTGTTTAACATATATAAAAGTCACAATTCCCAAAATCAATAGACAAACAATAGCTATAAAATTGGCAATTAATGAAACTTTAATCTTAATGCTATTCATTTCTTACTCCTCTAAAGATTGATCACAATAGAAATTACAATTCTATTTATGTTTAAGCAAAAAATTTTATCATAGCCATTCTTTAAAGTAACTTTAATATTTACTTTTATTTTACTATTTAAGTTTAATTAAATATTAAAATCCCATTGCTGTGCTTCTTGTAAAATCTCCTTTGCACCTTGAGCGATAAAAACCTCTGCCAACTCTTCTCCCAAGGCCTTGGCATCTTGCAATTTTACAACTTTCCCTTCCAAATTATTTTTTAGTATTTTTTTGCCATTAGGCAAGCCCAAAATTGCTCTTAATTGGATTTTTCCTTCTTCATAATTTGCATTAACACCAATAGGCACTTGACAACCACCTTCTAGCGTTTTTACAAATTCTCTCTCACAACTTGTTTCAAAAAGGGCTTTAGTATCGTTTAAAAACTCTAGCTTTTTTACCACTTCACTTTCTAGCTTACACTCAATTCCTAATGCTGCTTGCCCCATAGCTGGTATCATAAAATCAAGCGGGGTGATATGATTTACTTCTTTTGCTAAATTCAAACGATTAACGCCCGCTTGTGCTAAAATAATCGCATCAAACTCTCCATCTTTTAATCTTTTTAGGCGTGTTTGGACATTACCTCTTAAGCTTAGGCAATCTAAATCCTCCCTCAAAGCATTAATTTGCATTACGCGTCTTAGCGAAGTTGTGCCTACTTTTGCCCCCTTTGGAAGCTCTTCTAGACTTTTATATTTGTAACTTAAGAAACTATCTCTTATATCCTCTCTTTTAGTAATGGCTGCAAGCCCTAAACCCTCCACAAATTCTACAGGGACATCCTTTAAGCTATGCACAGCAATATCTATTTCTTCTTGCAACAACATTTCCTCTAGCTCTTTTGTAAAAAGCCCTTTACCGCCAATTTTAGCCAAAGGAACATCTAAAATTTTATCACCCTTAGTTTTGATGATTTTTAATTCTACTTTTATGTCTTTATAGTGTGCTTCTAACTTTTCTTTAATATAATTTGCCTGCCAAAGTGCCAAAACACTCCCTCTTGTGCCTATGATGATCTTATTCACTTTTATCCTTTGTGATAACCTCAACATCAATAATTTCTTGATGTGTGCTATTATTATGGGTATTTTTATGTTTTACAAATGGCTTTACCATAATAAAACCCAACGAGCTAAATTGCATTAAAATCCCTAAAATATCTGTAAATCCTCCTGGCAAAATCAATAAAATTGCCCCCAAAATTCTAAAAATATTAGAGCCTACAAAAGCTTCATGGCTTATTTCTCTACTTCTTAGTTTGCCTAACGCTTCTCCAAAGAAAACCCTAAAATTCATCAAAATAAAAAACCCTAAAAATGCACTCAAAACAATTTCCAAAAAGAAGCCAAAAACCCCTATAATTTCTATAATCTCATAACTTACCAAAACTTCAATAAAAATATAGACTAAAAGCAAAATCAAAGGCATTAAGCAATCCTAGCACAAATTGTTTGTATTAGCGTCTCAAAATCACTAATATCTAGCTTTTCTTTTTGCAAATCTTTTCTAGCAACAAGTTCTACAAAGCCTTCATTAAGACTCTTTCCTACTACAAGCGCATAAGGAAAACCAATAAGCTCAAAATCCGCCATTTTAGCCCCATAGCGTTCATCTCTGTCATCAAAAATACACTCAATACCCAAAGAGAGTAATTTCTCATAAATCTTAGTGGCAAATTCCATTTGTGTAGCATCTTTTAAATTAGAAACAATCAAATCTATACTAAAAGGGGCTGTATTTTTACTCCAAATCATGCCTTTTTCATCGTGGTGTTGTTCTATAATTGTTGCTACAAGTCTTGAAACTCCTATGCCATAGCAACCCATAATAAAAGGCTGTGCTTTACCTAACTCATCTAAGAAAGTTGCGCCTAAAGCTTTGGAATATTTTGTGCCTAATTGAAAAATATGCCCCGCTTCAATACCCTTTGTAAAGTACAATTTCCCTTCTTTGCCACTTTTGGCACACTCTTGGCACAAATCTCCCTCTTGCACTTCTATCAAGTCTTTAAATTCTAAATTAGAGAATGTCCCCAAATCCACTCCTACAAAGTGGTAATCTGGCTCATTTGCTCCACAAATTAGCCCTTTAGCGTCTTTTAATTCTTCATCAAAATAAATATAAGGTGAATTGCTAAGATTTCTCAAACCATAAGGTCCAATAAACCCCGCATATAATCCTAAGCTTTCTAATTCTTCTTTGCTTAAATCTACAAGTTCATTAGCACCCTCACAACAATTAAGAGCTTTGGTTAAATTAAGTGTATCACATCCCCTTATAAAGAAAAAGGCAATTTGTGTTTTCCCTCCATCAAAAATGGCCTTTTTAGCAACTGCTTTTAGTGTCCAATAAGAATCAATTTTAAAAAACTCACTTAAAAGCTCAATGCTCGTAATATTTGGCGTTTTAAATTTAGCAAAATCTGCTTGTGGAGCTTCAGCATTTGGAAGTTTTACAGCTCTTTTGGCTGCTTCTAAATTTGCAGCATAGGAGCATTTATCACACACGCAAATAGTATCCTCCCCACTATTTGCCAAAACCATAAACTCTTTACTTCCACTTCCACCAATCGCACCACTATCTGCCCATACAGCCCTAAAATCTAGCCCAAGTTCGCTAAAAATATTGCTATAAGTTTGCTCCATTAAATCAAATTCTCTTTTTAAATCCTCTTGTGAGCTATGGAAGCTATATCCATCTTTCATTAAAAATTCTCTACCCCTCATAAGCCCAAAACGCGGTCTAATTTCATCTCTAAATTTAAGATTAATTTGATAAAGGTGGATTGGGAGCTGTTTATAACTTTTGATTTTTGATTTTACAAGTTCAGTAATTACCTCTTCATGTGTAGGCCCTAGCACAAAATCGTTTTCTTTTCTGTCTTTAAAACGCAAAAGTTCTTTACCATAGCGTTCATACCTACCACTATTTTGCCACAAACTTGCAGGAGTTACAAACCCTAAGCTTACTTCATTAGCACCCGCTTTATCCATATTATTTTTAATAATTGTTTTAATTTTGTCTAAAACGCGTTTTCCCAAAGGAAGAAAATTATAAATTCCGCTACCAATTTGCTCAATAAAACCACCTCTTACTAAATACTCATGGCTCTTTAGTGTAGCATCTTTTGGAGCTTCTTTTAAAGTATGGATAAAAAACTTTGAAAATCTCATTTTATTTCCTTATTAGCAATGTTTATTAGACTTTTCTTCTATATGTTCGCATTTGTATTTTTCTGCCATTTTAGGATCATCTCCACCAAATAAAAACCGCACAGATTCAACAATGCTATCCCCTTTTGGTGTATTTGCGACATTTTTTAGCGAAATGGTAAATTGGTGCAAAAAAGCATTAAAGGCATTATGCAATGTTTTTTCTATATTTTTTTCGTATTCTTTTGGCAAAAATCCTTTAGAAATTCCTCTTTGCAATTCTTTAAGTGCTGAATCTTTTGCAAGTTGCCTTATATTTTTAATAATAGGATCTACATTTAAACTTTGAAGCCAATCAAAAAATTCTTGGGTAAAACGCCCAACAATTCCATAAGCAATTCTTGCTTGTTCTTCTCTAATTGCTAAATTCTTTTTCACAATATCTTGCAAATCATCTACTGCAAAAATTTTAATTTTTGGATCTTGAATTTCTTCTATATCGCGAGGGACTGCCAAATCAAACCAAAAGCGCTCCATAGATGAAGCTTCTAGCATATCTTTTGTAATAATGCTATGTGGAGCACCTGTTGCACTAAAGATTAGAGGAATTTGATTAATGAGTTTTGCAATGTTTTTAAAACTATCTACATGCAAACTTGCATTTTCTACATCTTGTTTAAGTTCTTTAGAGAGTGTATTAGCCTTATCAATATCACGATTGGTTAAAATTACCTTTGCACCTGCATTTAAAAGATGTTTAGCACAAAGCGTGCTCATTTCCCCAGCACCAATTACTAAAGCTTCTCTATCTTTTAAAGTTCCTAAAATCTCTTTTGCCTTACTGACAGCTACAGAGGCTACCGATACGGCATTTTTGGAAATATTTGTGCTATTTCTAACACTTGCAGCACATCTAAAAGCAAAATGGATAGCACGCGAAAGCTCCAAACCACAGCAACCAAGATCATAAGAAAACTTAAACGCATTTTTAAGCTGTCCTGAAATCTGTGTTTCTCCAATAACCAAACTATCTAGCGAACTTGCTACGCTAAAAAGATGATGGATTGCGGCAATATCTTCATAAAAATCTGCATGTTCTTGCAATTTATCTGCACCAATCCTAGAATAATCGCTAAGTTTAGAGAGAATATATTCTTGTGCTTTTTGAGGATTGCTTGCATTTAAAATAAACTCTATGCGGTTACAGGTAGAGAGGATTAGTGCCTCTTCTATAAATTTGTTCTCTACAATTTCTTTTAAAAATACACCACTTGCTGGATTTTTAGGATCTAGGGCTAATCTTTCACGCAAGGAAATATCAGTATTTTTATGTGAATAACTTAAGATACAATAACTCATCAAAACTCTCTGTCAATCATTTGTTGCATAATTTGTGTAAGTTTATCGCAATTTTTATTGTAAATAGCTTCAATTCCACTTTTGCCTAAATTTTTTGCCAAATCCATACTTTTTTTAATCGCACCACTTTCTTGCAAAGAAGTTTGTAGCCATATTTTATCCTCTAAACTAAGTTCTTTTTTAAAGAGGGATTTTAGCTTTTCTTGCTGATAAGAATCAAGTGTTTTATAAAGATAAATAATTGGCAATGTTGTCTTACCTTCTTTAAAATCACTCAATGCTGGTTTGCCTAAAGTTTTTTCATCTTGGGTGAGATCTAAAATATCATCTACAATTTGAAAAGCAACCCCTAAATTCCTCCCATATAATTTAAAGCAATTTACCTCATCTTCATTGTATCCTGCTAAAATAGCGGCAGCAGTTGCACTTGCCTCAATCAAGCTTGCTGTTTTGTATTCTATCATTTTAAGATATTTTTCTTCATCTTCATTAAAGCTTTCTCCTAGTGCTACATCCATAATTTCTCCAATAGCAAGCGTGCTAACCGCACTAGATACAATTTGAGGAATTTTTGGAAAAGTAGTGGAAAATTGCGTCAATTCACAAAAAGCTTTAGAATAAAGCACATCACCAAGCATAATAGCATTTTTATCTCCACTTAACGCATTAAGCGAGGGTTTGTTGCGGCGCACTAAGGAATTATCAATCACATCATCATGCAAAAGTGAAGCATTTTGTATCATTTCAATAATAGCACAAAGCAAAATACTCTCTTGATTAGTTTTTGCAATATTTAAAATAAGTTTGCTTCTTAGCATTTTGCCACTTTGTAGATGGCTAGCCATTTGCAAAACCAAAGGAGAATCCAACTCCCTTAAAAGCTCATTCATTTTTTGTTTAATTTGATCCAAAGCCTCCATTTGGCACTTTCCTTTCATCAATAATATTAAAATCTCTATTGCCCCCATAAATATAAAATTTTAAAGTAGCAATATCTACAACCCTTTGATAATCTTTAAAACACAGCATAAAATAGGGTTCTTCACTATAATATTTCTGCTCTGCTTTAAAGAGTGGGATTTTATAACAAGAGCGTTGGTAATCTCTATAAAGGACAAATTGGTGCGGAAAATAATCATAATTTAAATGCACTACAAGCCCTTCATTTTTCAATAAAGTCCAACGAAAATATAAAGTCTTTTGCGATTCTCCTGCTTGAAAACTTAAAAGATAGAACTCATCTTTTTGAAGCTCTAACATTCTTTGTGCTTTCCATTCAGGAGGTGCAAAAGCTAAAGAAATAAAAATACTTAATAAAAATACTATTCTAAGCAAAATTACTCATTTTGACTTAAAATTTTTCCCATAGAACTTATAGCAATATTTTGTTTGCATTTATGAATTTCTTCTGCATTTTCTTCACTTTTTAAAAGATATTCTAGTTCTTCTTCCCAAGTTTCTCCTAGGCGTTTTTCAAGCAAAATTTCCAAACTTGCCATACGCTCTAGCATATCCAAAAGCTCTTTTTGAGCCAAACCTCTACTTGCATTAAAAATAATCTCTAGCCATTTATCTTGTGGCAATCCTTCAAAAATGTGTTCCATAACTTTCCTTTAAATTTTATTTAATCTTGTTAAAACCGAATTCTTATGTGCCTCTAACCCCTCACTATGTGCCAAAACGCTACAAGACTCTCCAAGCTCTAAAATAGCTTGTTTAGAAAAAGAGATTAAAGAACTCTTTTTCATAAAATGCTCCACATTAAGGGGTGAGAAAAATTTTGCACTCCCACCAGTTGGAAGTGTATGGTTAGGCCCTGCTATGTAATCTCCAATAGGCTCTGGTGTATTTTCTCCTATGAAAATTGCACCTGCATTTTTAATTTTTGGCAAAACTTCTAGAGGATTTTCTACTAAAAGTTCAAGGTGTTCTGGAGCAATCTCATTCATCAAAAAAATCGCTTCTTCTAAATCTTTTGCAACAATAATTGCACCCCTCTCATCAATAGAGGCTCTAGCGATTTTTTCTCTTTGCATTGTAGGCAAAATCTCATAAATTTGCGTTTTAACAACTTGAGCTAAATCCTTATTGGTTGTAATTAAAATAGAACTTGCCATTTCATCATGTTCTGCTTGTGAGAGCAAATCCCAAGCTAAATATTTTGCATTAGTATAATTTTGCGCCAAAATTCCTATCTCACTAGGCCCTGCAATCATATCAATATTTACCTCTCCAAAAACAAGCTTTTTGGCTGTGGCTACATAAATATTCCCAGGTCCGCTAATCACATCTACCTTTTTGCAATCTTCCACGCCATAAGCCAAAAGAGCGATTGCACTTGCTCCACCTACTTTATAAACCTCTTTTACTTGACACAAATGCATTGCAGCAAGTAAAAGATGATTAGGCTCGTTATTTGGAGTAGGAGTGCAAACCACTATTTCTTTCACTCCTGCAACAAGTGCAGGAATAGCATTCATTAAAAGCGAACTAGGATAAGCCGCTTTCCCTCCTGGAATATATAAACCCGCTCTTTGAACAGGCTGGATAATCTGCCCTAAAATGCTTCCATTTTCTTCAAAATCTAGCCAAGTTTTTGGCTTTTGCTTAGAATGAAAAGCATAGATTCTTTTATAAGCGATATTCAATGCTTCTTTTAAAGAAGGCTCTAAATTTTCATAAGCTTCTTTTAATTCATTTGCAGAAATCTTAAAATCTTCAAAACTTTTAGCTTCCCATTTATCAAAACGCTTAATATGCTCTTTTAAAGCTTCTACGCCTTGTTGTTTTACATCTTCTAAAAGCTCTTTTACACGCATTTCAACGCTATTTATATCCATTTTTCCACGCATAAGGAGTTTTGCAAATTCATCTTTAAAATTTGTATCTTGAGTGTTTAAAATATTCATTTTTTGCATCTTTTTTCCTTAAAACAATTCCTTGCATTTTAACTACTTAATGTTTAATTTAAATTTATTTTATTCATTTCTATTTATTAAAGTATTAAATTCTTTAAATTCACCACATTTTAAAGCCTTTGTAAAAAATTTGGAGTAAAATCGCAAATTTTAAGGAGTTCTTTTGATTAAATTACACAAAGATAAAATTTTTTGGCTTAATTTCTTAATTGTTGTTAGCATAGCTTTTAACCTAAGAGCACCTATTACTTCTATTGGCCCCATGATTGAGGGCTTAAAATTGCATTTTGATTTAAGTAGCGCACAAGCGGGTTTTTTAAACACACTTCCATTGCTTGCATTTGGAAGCATTTCTTTTGTTGTAGCATACTTTTCACTTATCCGTGCAATGGGCGTTTGTTTGCTTTTGCTTTTAATAGGAGAACTTTTGCGTCCATTTGGGGTTTATGGTTTATATATAGGAGCACTTCTTATAGGAGTTGGAATTTCCATAGCTAATGTGCTTTTACCTATTTTTATCAAAAGTAAATTTCCACATAAAACTTCACAAATGATGGGAGTTTATAGCTTTTTGCTTAGTTTTTCTTCTATTGTAGGAATTGCACTTTCTTTGCCACTTTTAAGAACTTTTGGCATTTCTTATGCTTTGCTTTTTTGGTTTTTGTTTGCATTTTTGGCTTTGGTGATTTATAGTCCCTATCTTAAAAATGGTAGATTTTTTAGAATAAAGCCAAAAACCCAAAACAATATCTGCATTTTTAAAAACATTACCGCATGGAAAATCACTCTTTTTATGGGGATTCAAAGTTTTATCGCCTATGCACTTTTTACTTGGTATGCACAAATTATCGCACAAAAGGGCTATGGGGAAGATTATGGTGCTAATATTGTATTGTTAGCACAATGTATAGGTATTCCTATATCTTTATTTGCCCCTATTTTATTAGGAAGATTAAAAGAGAGCTTTAGAGGAGTTTATATTTTAATGCTTTGCAGTTTGTATGTGATAGGCTTTAGCCTTTTACTTTTTTTTGACAGTAAAATTATGCTAATTTTAAGTGCAATTCCTATTGGTATTGCTTGGGCTGGGGTTTTTGGGATTGCTTTATTGTTTATTTCGCTTAAAAGCTCTAGTGTGCAAGTGGCTGCTAAGCTTTCTTCTATGGCACAAGGATTTGGCTATCTTTTAGCTTCGCTTTCGCCCTTTAGTATTGGCTTTTTGTATGATTGTTTTTCTAATTTTAAACTTTCTATTATTCTTTTAATAATTGCAGGGATATTAGTAACTATTATGGCTTATCTTGCTTATAAAAGTAAGCCCATTTAAAGCCTTGCCCCAAAGGGCAAAGACTAAAAGAATGATACAGCTAAAAATCCTAGTGCGACAGCAATTACAATCGCTAAAACACCTGGAATAAAGAATGCGTGGTTAAAAATAAACTTACCAATTCTTGTTGTTCCTGTATCGTCCATTTGCACTGCACCTAAAAGCGTAGGATAAGTTGGAAGCACAAAAAGTGCAGAAACTGCAGCAAAACAAGCAACAAGCATATAAGAATCGCCTGGATTTGTAGCAGAAATCCCTAATGCTGATACAATAACTGGAGTAATTGCTTTTGCAGTGGCTGCTTGAGAGTATAAAAGCATACTTGCAAAGAAAAACGCTACTGCAAGCATTGCTGGAGTTTGCTTAACCCATTCACCTGCTATTTCTTTAATAGCAGCTTCATGTCCTGCAACAAATGTATTTCCAAGCCAAGCTACACCAAATACACATACACAAGCAGTCATACCGCTTTTAAATACGCTTGTATCAAGGATTTTAGCAGGTTCAACTTTGCAAAACCAAGTGATTAAAAGTGCAGCTGTTAAAAGGAAACTCATAATAGCAGCATCTCTAGGGATAATCACAGGATCAATCCACTTAATATTGCTTGAAATTGCAGTTGCATAGAATACTACGCAAAGCACAGTAACTAGGAAGATTCCAACAGATAGCTTAGCACCTGGCTTATCTTCAGCATTTAAAATTTCACCTGGATCTTTTACGAGTCCTTTTGCTAATCTTTCTTGATATACTGGATCTTTGCTTAAATCAAGCGGAGTGATAAGGCTAACAATAAAAGCCGTAACCATACAAGCAACAAATGTTGTTACAATCCAAATACCAATAAGCGTAGGATAGTTCCAACCATATTTTTCAAGCTCACCACTCATAAATACAACAGCAGCAGATACTGGAGAAGCTGTAATTCCAATTTGTGAAGAAACAACCATTAAAGAAAGTGGAGCAGATGGCTTAATGTTTTGAGATTTAGCAACATCTACAACAACTGGCATTAATGAAAACACTGCATTTCCTGTCCCTGCAAAGATTGTTAAAAGCCAACCACAAGCTGGAGAAAGATAATTAATATATTTTGGATGAGCACGGAGTAGTTTTTCTGTAACCCTAACCATATAATCCAAACCACCTGCTTGTTGCATTGCAGAAATTGCAGCAATAGCAGCAGCAATGATCAAAATAACATCCCAAGGAATATTACCTGGTGCCATTCCTAAAGCAAGCCCTAAGATTACAACACCTATACCACCTGCATAACCAATAGCTATGCCTCCAAGGCGGATACCAATAAAAATGGCACCCAAAAATACAATAAGCTGTAAGATTAATTCTACTATTTCCATATAACCCCCTTACTTCGCTTATGCTTTTCTTTTTTCTGTCATTTGAGGATTTAACATATTCTTAGGATCTAGGATTTTATCAATTTCCTCTTTTGGTAAATATCCTCTCTCTAAACAAATATCCCCAACAGACTTACCTGTCTCTAGTGCTTCTTTAGCAATGCTAGCTGATTTTTCATAACCAATTACTGGGTTAAATGCAGTAACAATACCAATAGAATTTAGCACAGATTGTTTGCAAGCCTCTGCATTTGCAGTTAAATGCTTAATAGCTTTTTGCGCTAAAGTTTTCATTGCATTTTCTAATACAATAATAGAATTAAAGAGTGCATAAGCAATTCCTGGTTCAAATGCGTTTAATTCAAACTCACCTCTTTCAGAGCAGAGCATAATAGTTACATCATTTCCGATTACTTCATAGCAAGCCTCGCCTACTGCTTCACAAATTACTGGATTCACCTTTCCTGGCATAATAGAGCTTCCTGGTTGCATTTTAGGAAGATTAATTTCGCCCAAACCACATCTAGGACCTGAATTCATAAGTCTTAAGTCATTTGCAATTTTTGATAGTCTAACTGCTGCAGTTTTTAAAGCTCCACTTACTGCTACAAAATCTGCAGTATCTTGAGTAGCTGCTATTAAATCTTCTGCTGGTTTAAATTCAACCCCTGTAATTTCTTTTAATCTTTTTTCTACAATCACTTTATAATCTGGGTGGCAGTTAATTCCTGTCCCAATTGCAGTAGCACCTAAATTTAGTGTTTCCATAACACTTCTTGCATATTTTAGCTTTTCAATATCGCTTTTAATATAGCTTGCAAAAGCATTAAATGTATTACCCAAAGTTGTAGGAACAGCATCTTCAAGCTCTGTTCTACCCATTTTGATAATATCTTTATATTCTTTTGCCTTGATTAAAAGTTCATCTTTTAACTCCTCCATAGCTTTTAGCAAATCGCCTAGTTTTGCATGTGTTGCTACTTTAATAGAGCTTGGATAAGTATCGTTTGTTGATTGCCCCAAATTTGTATGATCATTTGGATGAAGATATTGATATTCACCTTTTTTGTGCCCCATACTCTCTAATGCAATATTAGTTAAAACTTCATTCACATTCATATTTGTTGAAGTTCCTGCTCCTCCTTGAATCATATCCACAACAAATTGATCAATAAATTCCCCTGCAATTAATCTATCGCAAGCCTTAACTAATGCATCAGCTTTATCTGCGTCTAAAACGCCTACTTCTTTATTAGCAAGTGCAGCTGCTTTTTTAACTTGAGCAAAAGCTTTAATAAAAAATGGATAATCTTTTAATCTTCTACCACTCATATGAAAGTTTTCTAATGCTCTAAAAGTTTGCACCCCATAATACACTTCATCAGATATCTCTAATTCTCCAATGAAATCATGCTCTTTTCTTGTTCCCATAGGACTCTCCTTGTTTTGAAATTACATTAAAGTTTAAGCCTTGTGAATTGTTCTTTGACTTTGAACTCTAATGTAACAATGTTACTCCTAAAAAAATTATAATAAGCTTATATTCTTTTAATAATAAAAATATTTAATAAAGATGTGATTTGTCTTTAAGTATTCCTTTCTTAAATTCATAGAAAATTACAATGCAACTTACAAGCGTTGCACATAAGATGCCTAGGGGATAAGAATACAAAACACCAAAAAATCCAAATATATTTGGCAATATATTTACAAAAATTAAAGCAAACAATAAAGTGTAGGAAAAAGTAATAATAAAGGAACTCAGTGTCCTTTGGATACTTTGAAAAAAAATCGCACTCACAATATTAATCCCAAAAAGCAAATATCCTAAAAAGTAGATTTTCATCGCTTCTTGTATCTCTAATGCTAGATTAGGATCACGCAAAGCAATATCCCCTTTTAAAAATAATGGAATGATAAAAGGACTAAAAGCATAAAAGATGCCATACAATGCCACTCCACTCACAAACCCAAAAAACAATCCAAATTTAAAAATACCCTTAACACGCTCCATTTCTTTAGCCCCAAAATTAAAACTAGAAATAGGTTGGATTCCTTGTGCAACGGAGAGCAAAATTGTAAAAGGGATAATCCCAATATACATCAAAACACTATAAATAGATAATCCCCTATCTCCAGAAATTCCACCTATAATGTGGTTAAAAATTAACATCATAATACTTACACTAATTTCGGAGCTACTTTGCGGGATTCCATTTTTGGTTGCCATCAAAAGTGCGTAAATATCAAATGCCTTAATTAAATATAAATTTCCTTTTTTTCTTAGAAAATATTGCAGCAAAATTAACATTCCAATTCCATGCCCTAAAACTGTAGCTAAGGCACTTCCACTAAGTCCCCACTCAAAAACAAAGATAAATAAATAATTTAAAATCACATTCATAACAGAACCCACAATCATCGCCACCATCGCTAAAATAGATTGCCTATCATTAATAGCAAAAATATCTAACATAGGATGAAGAACGATAATAAAGGAACCTAGAAAAATAACCTCTGTATATTCCTTCACTAAAGGCAAAAGATTTGCACTCGCACCAAGATAAAGGGCAATACTATCGCTAAAATAATACAAAATTCCTCCACCCAAAATGCCACTAATGGATGCAAAATAAAATACGGAGCTAAAAATAATCCTTGCACGATGTGGTTTATTTCTACCTAAAAAATAAGAACTCATAGCAGCAGCCCCTACACCAAAAAGAAGCTCAAAAGCTATCAAAATGGGAAAAATCGGCCAAGCAATTCCAATGGCAGCTATAGCATCTTCTCCTAATTTTTTACCTACAAAAATTCCATCAATCGTGGAATATGTAGAAAGAGCCAACATAGCAATCAGTGAAGGCAAAAAATAAGAAAAAAATAATTTAGGAAGGGGCGCTCTTTTTAAATCTAATTTTGGCATAAATTTTCCTTATAATATTATTAGTTTTTGTGCAAATTCTAAAGAACTTTGCATTTGTGGTTGAGGAGAGAGATGAATTTTAGCCTCCTCTCCTAATAATTTTTTAGCACATTTTAATGTGGTTGTCCCAATACATACACATTGATAACTAAAATCCCAAGCGAAATTTTGCAAAAATGCTTTGCAATATGAAGGAGCACTAAAGAGAATTATAGAATTTTTAGCAGGTTTTAGCTTTTCTTTTTCTTCTTTTTTTAACTCTAATGTGCAAGTTTCATACAAAATACTTTCTTCTAATTTGATTTGGAAGTTTTTTAAGTCTTCTTTGAGAGTGGAAGCCACAACTTTTGCACGAATAAAAAGCGGACTTTTATGCATAAGATTTTCTTTTAACTCGTAAGAAAAACCTGCTCCATAGCCACTTTTTCCCACAAAAAAGGGTGCGAATCCAAGATTTAGCAAAACTTTAGCACTTGCAGAACTTAGCACATATGAAGGCAGTTTTAAAGCATTTTCATTAGCATTCCTTAAAGCTAAAATTGCATTTTTAGAAGTGAAAATAAGACAATCGCATTTTGCTAGTTTTTCTTCTAGTTCAAAATCCTCCAAAAAATGTGTTTTTATGAGAGCTAGAGGCATAGCATCCAATAATTTTTGTTGATTGTTTTGATTTGTGATATAATAGACTTTTTCCATAAATAGATTTTACCAATTTTTAAATGAAAGAACAAAATGTATATCAAAAATAAAAGTTTAGCCACTCCTTTAAAACCACAAGGATTAAATCCGCAAGAATTTATCGTAATTGATTTAAGAAGTCATGGATATTTTCTAATAAGCCACATAAAAGATGCACTTAATATCGAATCTTTTAACCGAATCCACTTTATTGCACAAGAAAACAAGGATAAAAAAATCCTTCTTTATTGCCACAGTGGTGCAACGGCTGCAGAATTTGGCACAAAACTAGTAGAGCAAGGACATCAAAATATTTATTATTTAGATAGCAATTATTTTGAATTAGAAAAAAACAAAGTTCCTATGGAGCATTCTTCCTAAAAGTTTTAAAAACTTGCTTTAATAAATTAGAGATTTTTTAAAACACAATAGCTTTAATTCATCTTTATAACCGCATTTAAATTTTAAGCAACTACAAGATTTATAACAATCTTGTCCTATAAAACATCAATCTTTTGCATTTACTTTTTGCAAAACAAAAACAGCACAAACCTTAATCAATCTCTTCTATTAATTTACAAGACATCTTTTTAAATCTACTTTACTAAGCTTAAATTTTATTTTTAGCAACAATAATTATTTAAATTAGAAAAAACAAAGTTCCTATTAGAATTTTTTAGACTTAATATAAAAACAAACCTTATTGCTAGAAGATTTTAAATCTCAAAAAAAACTCTATCCTGCTTCACCTTACTTCAAATTATCCCTCCTCTGCTATTTAAAAATATATTCTCTTCTAAAGCATTTATTTCCTTATAATCAATACAAAAACAACTATAAAATATTCTGCTTAAATATTCATTCCTATAAACCAACACTATTACAATAAATATTATCTAAATAATGAAAAATCTACTTATCCATAAGATACTGCCATAATTTTTCAAATTGAGTGCAAAATATCTATCCCAAGCTTCATAATAAAATGTCTTTGCCTCTAAATCAAGTAAAACTAAAACTTTAATGAATCAAAAATGCACCATATTGCAAAAATTTTAATTTCTAGTTACCCAAAAGCAATAATCACTTAATATCTATATACAAAACATCAAAAACTATAAAAGGGATATTTTATCTTTTAAGAAGAGTGGCGGAGCGGACGGGGCTCGAACCCGCGACCCCCTGCGTGACAGGCAGGTATTCTAACCAACTGAACTACCGCTCCAATAGTGGTGGTCGCTATAAGACTCGAACTTATGACATCCACCTTGTAAGGGTGGCGCTCTACCAACTGAGCTAAGCGACCATTAAAAACATTGAAAGGATTAATAAAAGTGGTGACTCCTAGGGGATTCGAACCCCTGTAGCCACCGTGAAAGGGTGGTATCCTAACCGTTAGATGAAGGAGCCACTTTTATTTGAGTGGTGACCCGCGTTGGATTCGAACCAACGGCCCATTCCTTAAAAGGGAATTGCTCTACCAACTGAGCTAGCGGGTCGTTTAAAAACAAAAACGAGCCGTAATTATAGCCACTAAATTTTAAAAAGTCAATAGTTATTATAAAAAAGTTTCAAAAAAAGTAAAAATCCATAAATGCAAGTCTTTTTTTGGATGCTATTTCTCTCTCCTTTTAAAAACACTCTTTCTATAATACAATTGCCTAAACTATCCATAGCCCCTATAAAAATTGTCCCTACTGGTTTTTGAGCACTCCCTCCACTAGGTCCTGCTATACCACTTGTAGCTATAGCATAATCTGCACCACTTAATTTGAGAGAACCTTGAAGCATTTCTCTTACTACCTCTTCACTCACTGCCCCAAATTTTTCCAAATTCTCTTTTGAAACTTCAAGCCACGCCTCCTTTATAGAATTTGCATAGCTTATCACTCCACCCTCATAAACCTCACTTGCCCCTCCTTCTTTGGTTAAAAAATAAGCTAAAAGTCCTCCCGTGCAACTTTCTGCGGTAGTAATTTTGCGTTGTGTTCTTTTTAATAATTCAATAATTTCCTTACTTAAATTTTTTGCAAGAAAAATTTTAGATTGAAAAAAATACTGCACTTCATTGCAAAAAGTGTCTAAATCCTCTCCTCTTGCTATTAAAATCTCAATACCTTCTTCTTGAAAATAAATTTCTAAAGCACTATTTGTCTTTAATGCAATATTTTGCAAAAGTAGCATTGCACTCTGTGCATCAAGCCCCAAAAGATACAAAAAAATCTCCCCCTCTTTGGATTTGGCTTCAAAAAGATTTTCGTATTTCAAAAATAAATCATTCATAATCTCTCCTTTTCTTAATGTATCTTTATCTAATAATATGGTAGGATAACTTAGCTATTTTAAAGCTTATAATTTGAACAATAAAGTTAATTTTGGAGGAAAATCATGGGAAAAACATTAGTTGTTAGACCAGAAGATGAAAAACCTGGAGAAGTTTATAATCAAAAAGGTAAATTAAACAAAAAATTTTATGAAAAAGAGATAGAAAAGCTTCAAATTGAGCTTATCAAATTGCAAAATTGGGTTAAAAAATACCAAAAAAAGGTTATTGTCATCTTAGAAGGGCGCGATGCTGCAGGAAAAGGTGGGACAATTAAAGCTTTGCGAGAACATCTAAATCCACGAGGTGCTAGAGTAGTAGCATTACAAAAACCAAGCGATGTAGAAAAAACACAGTGGTATTTTCAACGCTACATTGATGAACTTCCAAATGGTGGAGAAATTGTGTTTTTTGATAGGAGCTGGTATAACCGTGCCGGCGTTGAACGCGTAATGAATTTTTGTAGCAACGAACAATATAAAGAATTTATCTTGCAAGTTTCCCACTTAGAACAAATGCTAATTGAAAGTGGATATATTTTGTTTAAATTTTTCTTAGATGTTGGGAGAGAAGAGCAAAGAAAAAGAATTGAAAGTCGCAAAGATGAACCCCTAAAACGCTGGAAATTAAGCCCTATTGATGAGCTTAGCTTAAATTTATGGGACGAATACACAGAAGCATTTGAAAAAATGTTTTCACGCACACACACACCTTTTGCTCCTTGGCTCATTGTGGATTCTAATGACAAAAAACGCGCAAGGATAAATCTAGCTAGAATCTTGCTTTCAAAAATTGATTATGAAGATAAAGATGCACAAAATGTCTGCCTTTTAGCAGATCCTGGGATTGTAAGCTATTATTCAAGCATAAGAGCATTCTCCAAAGAAGAAAATGAAACCAAAAAGAAAAAGAAAAAAGATAAGGACAAATAAATGAAATTAGAAGAAGTTAAACATATTGGCTTTGAAAGATTGCATACCCAAGTGGGAGACAGTGTAATCGCCATTAAAGGACTTTATGCTTTAAGAAAGCTTTATCCAAAGGCAAAAATTACTGCATTTGTCAGCCAAACTGCTTACCAACTTTACAAAACCCTAAATATTGTAGATGAGTTTATAATAATGTCAAAAGATGAGGCAAAAGAAGGTAGATTGCAACAAGAACTCACAAAAAGAAATTTAGATGTATTACTTTTATTGCACCGCACATCCTCTCTTATTAAAATTGCAAAGCTTGCTAAAATAAAATGCGTAATCACTGAATTACATATGCATAATCTCTTCTCACCCCATTTTAAATCACCTATGATGATGGTTTCTTATTTCGTGCATGGAAGCGAGAAAATCTTAAGACTCGTTAGACAAATCAATACAAATCATTATGATGCTAACATTAAAAACATCAATTTTGCTGGGGGGGGGGGCAAAAATAAAGCCCTATTTGCAAAATATTGAATTTATTGACTTATTTTTTAACAAAATAGAAGCAAAAAATTACCAAAAAATTATAGGAATTAATCCTTTTGGTAGCTCTATGGATTACACTTTCAAACTAGAAGACTGGATAAAATTAGCCAAAAATCTAGCAAATGCTTTCCCAAAATATTTATTTATTTTCACCAATTTTCAATCAAATCCCATTCAATTAGAAGAATTTGTCGCTCCCAATCTTTGCACTTTTATCAACAATGAAGATTTACTAAATTTGGTAGAAATTACAGGAAGATTTGACTTGCTTTTAAGTATGAATACTGGAAATATCCATATTGCTGATAATCTACAAATCCCCACAATCTCTCTTAATAAGAAAAAAGAAAGAATTAATTGTGTAGGTGGGAGTTATGGTGGAGAATTTATCCCTATAATTTTGCCTAAAAATTGGAAGGAAAATTATTCTAAATACTATGAAGAATTTTACGCAAAAGCCTTAAGCTATATAGAAAAACTTGAAAATAAGGAGAGTTTATGAACTTTAATATCATTCTTAGTGCTGATGAGAATTACATTAAATACGCAAGTGTATTAATCTATAGCATTCTTAAAAATATAGATAAAACTAAGACTTTTAAAGATTTTAGCTCTAAAAGTTGGGGGGGGGGGGGGCAAGAAAGCCTTGTTTTTCATATTTTAAGCGATTTTATCTCTAAAGAGAACACAAAAAAGCTAGAAAAGCTTGAAGATTCGTTAAATCTTATTTTTCCCACACAAATAAAAATCCACAAAGTAAAAAATGATATTTTTGAAGGACTGCCTACATTAGGGGGCAACTATGTAACATATTATCGCCTTTTATTTTTTGATTTTGCAAAAGATTTTATCACTAAAGATTTACAAGGATGTTTGTATTTAGATGTAGATATGCTGGTATTATGCGATATTAGAGAGATTTTTGCACTTTCTTTAGATAAGGCTTTAGGAGCGGTTAAAGATTTTGGACGCTATGGGGGAAGAATCCTAAAAGGAACTAAAAACATTAAGCTAGATAAAAGCTATTTCAATAGTGGATTTTTACTCATAGATACAAAATATTGGGAAGAGCAAGATTGCAAAAACAAAGCATTCAAAATTGCTTGTGATTATGATTTAAAATTCCATGATCAAGATATTTTAAATGTGCTTTTTATGCATAATTACACAGAAATTTCCTTTGCCTATGATTTTATTGTTCAAGCTTTTGGTGCTAGTGTATGCAAAGATGAGCATAGACATTTTAATATCCCTCTTACAAGAAAAGAATTTACTTTGCTAGAGCAAAATCCAAAAATTTTGCATTATTGTGGAGAAAAGCCTTGGAGTAAGGGAGAGATTAGCTATACTAACACACAAGGAATAAGTGTTACAAAACTTTGGTGGGACAAAGCTAAAGAAGTGCCTTATTTTAATGTAGTTTTAAAAATTCCAAAAAGCGATTCAACACCCCATAATTTAGGGTATTTTATTTTACAAGATTTTAAATATTTTGGAATCTTAAAGCGGATTATTCAAATAAAATCTATAGATATATCTTCAATCCCTTTTTATAAAAATGACAAAAATGCAAATTATGCCTATGAATTAGGAAATTCTATTCTAAGATTAAAAACAAAAGCCTTTATTAGTGTTTATTGTAAGAATTTTTAGAGTGTTTTTGAGATTAAAAAGAATTATAGATTTAACAAAATAAGGAAAACTCCTCATTTTGCGTATTAATCACTAAGCGAAAAACCATCAATAGCATGGGATTGCAAATATTCCCATATTAATTTATCGTCTTGCTCTGTTGGCATTGCAAAGGCTTTCATAGTGCCATAAATCCCATCCCACTCTTGGATAGTATGCTCTTTTGGAGCGTGGGCTGCATGGCACATAGAACAATTATCATAATAGATAAATTCACTTTTGCTCCAAACTTCATTTTCATTTTTAGTTAAATCTTTAGTGCTAATAGCAACTTCCATCTGCTTTTGTGCTTTAGCATCTTTTAATAAAACTACCGCTAAAGATAGGTTTTCATTAGCATAGAGATTAACCTCATCGCCCTCTTTTAAAAACCCCTCTAATTTTAAGATTGTCTTATCACCTATTGTTCCTATTTCTTCTCCGCCAAAACCTTTTAGAAGAGTTCCAATTTCACTCTTGCCATCTTTAGAATAAATTTTAGCATTTTCTAGTGCAAAGCGATGGTTAGGAGAGAGTGCTTCTTTTTTGCTTTCTGCTGTTTGCGGAGTTTTCTCCAAACTAAAACAAGTATGGCAAGAATCCTCTATGCTAAATCTAGCAGAATGATTAGTACTTTCTTTTGTTTCTTTAAGATAAAAAAAGACAATAATTGCTGCTAGTATAATAATTACAAAACTAAATCTTTTCATTTTATGCTCCTATAATTTCTGGTGCTACAATAGACTTATAAGGCTTTAAAACTTCATCTTTGCCTAATTTTCTAATATTTACAAGACAAGTATTAATAGCTGTAGCTTGTGCCCATCTACTTGTTGGGCGTGAGCTTGTTAGCACATTGCAAGCCCCTGCATTACATCTTGGTATTTCATCTTTAATATTTTCAGGATCATACCATGCGCCCTCTTGAATCTGCACTACACCCTCTCTTATTTTATCGGTTACAAAAGCTCCTGCTAACACGGCACCTCTTTTGTTATAAACCTCTACTACTTCACCATGCTTTATGCCTAATTTTTTAGCATCGTTTGCATTGATAATGACTGGCTCACGCCCTTGGATTTTATACACATCTCTTACCCAAGTATTATCAAGCTGGCTATGCACTCTATAGCGTGGATGTGGGGTTAAAAGATGGAAAGGATACTCACTTACCTCTTTGCTTCCTAAATACTCACTAGGTTCAAACCAAGTTACATGCCCTTTCATATCTGGCAAATTTGCCTCTGCAAATTTATCTACAAAAAATTGTATTTTTCCGCTTTGAGTGGCAAGTTTGTTTGCTTCAGGATTCTCTCTAAAATCTGCATGACGCACATATTCTTTTGCGCTTGAACTTATATCAAACTCTACAAATCCATCTTTCCAAAATTCATCAAATTCTTTAAAGATAGGACCATCAGAACTTACATAAAACTTTTTAATCCACTCTTCATAGCTAAGCCCACCAGTGTATTGATGATATTTCTCTTCCCCACCAATTCTTCTTGCAAGTTCTGCAAAAATTGCAAAATCATCTCTATGCTCATAAGTAGGCTCTACAATCTTTTTCATAGCATAAATCACATTTCTTGAATAAGTGCTTCCGCTTGTAATATCATCTCGCTCCATTGTGCAAGTGCTTGGGAATACCACATCAGCCATTTTTGCCATAGGCGTCCACCAAGGCTCATGCACTACAACGGTATCTACACTTCTAATAGCTCTTATGAGTTCATTTGTATTAGGGTGGTGTCCCAAAAGTGTTGCCCCACAACAATAAATCATCTTAATTTCTGGGAATGTAATCACTTTACCTTTGAAATTAATAGATTTTCCTGGATTTAATATACACTCACTTACCCTACTTGCAGGGATTGAAAACTCCACTCTATTGCGTCCTTGCGAAAGTCCAGGGGTAGTTCTATATCCGCTATTTGCTTGTCCTCCACCTGCATAATGCATAGAAAAACCAATCCCGCCACCTGCAGTCCCAATCTGTCCTATCATGGAAGCAAGACAAATTAAAGCCCAATCTGCTTGTTCGCCATGCTCTGCTCTTTGCATAGCCCAATTTCCTGCTATAAATGTGCTTTGACTTACAAATAAATCACATAATTCTTGAATTTTAGCTTCAGGCACTTCTGTAATTTTTGAAGCCCATGCTACATCTTTGGGGATACCATCGTTTTTACCTAAAAGATAAGGCAGGAATTTATCAAATCCATCAGTATATTTTTCAACAAATGCCTTATCATATTTACCAGTTGTATATAGATAATACATCATACCTAAAGCTAGAGCAACATCTGTGTTTGGGCGTATTTTAATCCATTCTGCATCAAACATTTGCGCACTCTCATTATAATATGGATCTATACTTATAAATTTAATCCCTGCTTTTTTATATTCTGGATAATATAAATCATTTGCATGGTTTGGCACAACATAATCAATGCGGTTGCACTTAAACAAATCCGCACCCCACATTACATAAACTTTTGTATTTTTAATAATTTGCTCATGGGTAGTTTGCTGGGAATATACTTCTAAATCCCCTATAATATCGCTATTTACACGCCCTGCAGCACCATTACTATACTCACCATCAGTTCCAACAGCACCGCCTAATACGATATTAAAAAATCTACCAGTTACAATATTTGAATTATGCAATCTTCCTACATGTCCCCAACCTCCATAAGCTGCATTATAAATGTTTTCTTTTGGAGTAGTTTTTATCTTTTGTGCTACCAAATTAAGTGCAGTATCCCAATCCACTCTTACAAAAGGTTCTTTTCCTCTAAGTTCGGGAGAATTTTTCCCCTCTAAAAAGCTTTTTCTAACACATGGATATTTCACCCTAGAATCAGAATAAAGTCTATCAATCATAGATTTTATCATCACGCTTGGATTTTTATCTTGCGGACTTGGCAATACATCTATAAATTTACCGTCTTTAACCTTAGCAATAAATGGTCCAAAATGTGTCGCATGAGGAATATATTTAATTTCATTAATAGCACCCACCGCACTAAGAGGAGAGGCACTACCCATCAATGCCACAGAAGCAACTGCGGAAGTCTTTAATACATCGCGTCTTGAAAGCATTTTTTATCCTTTATAAATCATATTTAATATTTAAGAATTATAGAACAAATAAATCCTTTTAATGCTGAAAGTTAGAAATTTGGAATATATTAATTTTTATATGTATCAAAAAGAAAACATTTTTAAAGCAACTATTTTAAGGGATAATGGACTTATTTAGAAAAATTTATAATAAGTAAAATTATTTTTAAACTTTTGTTAATTTTATATTTAAGAAATATTATTAAGATTTTAAAAACAAGCTATTCAATAAAAATATTGCCCTAAATATAAACATCGCTTAAATTTTACCAAATTCACAAAACAAAGAAGGGTTAAAAACACCTAATAATCCAAAGACTTATTTTCAATATTTATAGATTGCTTCAGCCTTTTGCAGAGATTTCACAATGCCAAAAAACACATAAAAACTTTACAAATTTTAAATTTATAGCCATTAAGCAAAAATCCATAAAGCACCCACAAAGCATTCCACAAATAAAAACATTAAAAAATAGATAAATACCGCAAGATTTTAAAAAGGTAAAAAGAAAAGATTCTAACCTACTTATTTTAACTTCGCTGGGGTTGTAAATTCCTCATTACGCGAGGAAGGACACAAGTGTCCTTTCCAAACCCCTGAAGGCTCCGCGCCACTTCGTGAGAGCTTTGTTCTTTGTTTTAACTTTGCTGGGGTTGTGAATTCCTCATTACGCGAGCGGGAGTTCCACTCCCTGCACCACCTGAAGCCCCCGTCCCAATACGCTACGCTTGCGGGGAGCTTCGCTCTTTGCCTTTAGAAGTTTTTTTAAAATGCTTTAAGTCTAAGTTAAGCAGGTATTAACTAGAATCTTATTGGTTTTATAAGTGTTAGTTCTAGTTTTTCTTTGAGACTAGAACAAGAACTATTAAAGAAATTATAAATAAAATTATTAATTCCATACTAGCTCCTTTTTACATCTCCTATAAAGACAATAAAAACAAAGCTTAAAGCGTTGCAGTTATAGCATAAAAAAAATTAATACTAAGAATTTTTATTACAAATATTTATTTTATTGAATGGTGACCTAATGGGTTTTTTTAAGTTTTTTAGTTGTTTTTTTAGATTACCACAAGCAAAAGCTCTTGCAACAATGGAGAGTTAAAATCACAATACCTTTAAAAACCCCACACCAAAAAATCTTTCCCCTAAAAGTGCAGGCTCAATTAAAGTGCGTATTTTTGAGCTTTGTTGCATAAAAGATTCTAGCCCAAATGTATGGATATACCATTGCCCTACTTGATCTAGCCCAAAATCCACTAAAACCCTATTTTGTCTGCCAAAAAAGAGTTCTTTTGCACCTGTCTTTAAAAACTCTTTCTCCCAAAAGGAAAAATCCACATCATAAGTAATATCCCATTTTCCAAAATTCTCTTTTAAATCAAAGTCTTGTTCTTTATAGTTTTTAAAGAGATTTTGTGTAGTATGCCCCCTATAAAAGCGCAAAGAAAATTCCCCTCTTTTTTGCTTACTTCCATAATCAAAAGTGATAAAAAGCCACTCTTTAGCACAATCTTCTATTTCTTTTATAAACTCGCAAGCACCCACAGGTATTTCACCTATAAAACTAGAATCTGCTTCTTTTTGTGACAAAAATTGCAATCTAAAATCTTCTACAAAAGCCATTTTACCTTCATAATAAAGCTCACAAGCAAAAGCATCTAAAAGCTCATTGCTAATAAAAATAATAAAATCAAAGCTTTCTTTTTTTAAATCTGCAAAAGCATTAAAAATTTTTAACTCTAATCCCTCACAAACACTCTTAAAAGTGTCTTTTTGGATGGAGTGCAAATCTTGCAAAGGCTCTAATGTGGCAAATTCTACATTTTTTAAATGGTTTTTGTGTCGTAAATAAAAAGCAACATCGCTTATTAAATTTCCTCTTTCTGCACCAATTTCTACGATTGCTATGCGTTGGTTTGGGCGATTTTGCAAAAATTCTAAAAGATAATTTGCAATGCTATATCCAAAAAAAGCACTCACGCTCACACTTGTATAAAAATCCCCCTCTTTTCCCACACGCAAAGTTCTATAATATCCATTCTCCCCATAAAGCCACTCTTGCATAAACTCACTAAATTTTTGCATTTTCTAGCTCATTGTTTAATTCTTCAAGCTCTAAATATTGCAATATCTTTGCTTCATTTAGATTTTTTGCCTCTTCTAGCTCACTTGAAAGCTTTTTAAGCTCCTCTAAATTTTTATCTCCAGCATAAAGCTTAGCCTCTAGCTCTTTGATTTTTGCTTCTAAAGCCTCAATTTCAATAGGCAAATTCTCTAACAATCTTTGTTCATGATAAGATAATTTTGTTTTAGCTTTTTTTTCTTTAGGTTTTTGGGTAGCTTTACTTAATTCAGCCTGCAAAGAAACATAGCTTTTTAGCTCCTTTTCAATCTCCAAATACTCGCTAAAACTTTTATGACTTTCTTCAACCTCACCTTCCCCCCTAAAGACAAAAAGACGCCTTGCAATTTTATCTACAAAATATCTATCATGGCTTACAAAGATGATAGCTCCTTCAAAGCTCTGCAAATATTCTTCTAAAATATTAATAGTAGGAATATCTAAATCATTTGTAGGCTCATCTAAAATCAAACAATCATACTCTTTTGTAAATAATAGTGCCAAAGCTACGCGATTTTTCTCTCCCCCACTTAATGTGCCTATTTTTTTATCTAAAAATTCTTTAGGAAATAGAAAGTTTTTAAGATAACCAAATACATGCATATTTTTACCCTTTACATCTATTCTATCTCCTCCAAAAGGGCAAAAAGTTTCTAATAAATCCTTAGAATCATCAAGCATTTTTCTATGCTGATCAAAATATCCCACTTTTATATCGCCTTTTTCTATTTTGCCACTTGAAATTTTTAATTCCCCTAGCATTGCTTTTAAAAGAGTAGATTTTCCTGCACCATTTTTACCTACTATTGCGATTTTATCACCTTGCAAAATTCTTGTGCTAAAATGGGAGATAAGATTTTTATTACCAAATTGGATATGGATATTTTCAAGCTCAAAAAGCATTTTTTTGCGATTTACGCCTTCACTTTGGTTGAAATTTTTTCTCTCGCGTTCTAGCTCCAAACTCATTTTGCGGATTAAAGAAGGATTGTTTTTCGCCTCTTGTCGCATTTGCATAATGCGTTCTTTTCTGCCCTCATTCCTTTTTACTCTTGCTCTAACACCACGAGCCAACCATTCTTCTTCTGCCTTTAAATGTTTTAAAAGCACTTCATGGCTTTTTGCTAAACTTAAAAGCAAGGCTTCTTTGGCCTTTAAATAATCCCCATATCCCCCACTAAACTGCCTAATAATCATATCTTCTACTTCTATAATCCTTGTAGCTACTCTATCTATAAAATATCTATCATGGCTTATAAAAACTAGAGTTTGGTTTGTGCTTAATAGCAATTCTTCTAAAAACTCCACCATTTCTACATCAAGATGGTTGGTAGGCTCATCAAGCAATAAAATATCAGGCTTTGCAAGTAAAAGACAAGCAAGTGCAACACGCTTTTGCTCTCCTCCACTTAGTAAATTTACATAAGAATCTTCTAAAGGCTTTAGATTAAAACTCTCCAAAATCTGCTCTAACTTTGCATTAATATCCCAAGCATTGTGATGATCTATAAAACTTGAAATTTCTGCATGTTCTTTTAATAAAGCTTTATCGCTAGGAGATTTTTGCAAAAGTAGAGCAATTTCTTCTAATCTATTTTTGGCAAGATTGATTTCTTCTAAACTTTCCAAAATGGCTTCTTTTGTAGTTTGTCCCTCTTTAAAATCAGGCTTTTGCACTAAATGTTTTAAGCAAGGATTGCCCTCTAAAACCCTTTGCCCCTCATCTGCTTCTATCATTCCTCCTAAAATTTTTAAAAGTGTGGATTTTCCTGCACCATTTTTACCAACAATTGCCACCCTTTCATTTTCTCTAACATGCAAAGAAATATCTTTTAAAATGGGTTTATGATCGTATTGCTTAAAAACATTAATAAGCGCAATCATTTTACTCCTTTATAATCTTTTTTAGCAAATAATAAAATAAGTGCGATAACTCCAATGATTAGCGAGAGTAATTGCCCTTGCGTGAAAAAATTAAATGCAATAAAACCAAGCTCAATATCAGGCTCTCTAAAAAATTCAGCAATAAACCGCATAATAGAATACAGCAATCCATAAAGCAAGCCTATTTGCCCAATAAATGTAGCTCTTTTTCTATAAGCATATAAAATCACAAAAACGACAATACCTTCCAAAAATGCTTCATAAAGCTGGCTTGGGTGGCGTAAGATTCCATCTACATAGATTCCTATGGGGTTTGTAGTTTCTCTGCCGACTAATTCTTGATTTAAAAAATTTCCAATTCTTCCAAACACATAGCCTAGAGGTATGCTAAGTCCTGCTAAATCCATAAAAAGCCAAAAATTTGCCTTTTTAATTTTAGCATACAATAAAGAAGCTACTAAAAAGCCAATGACTGCACCATGATAACTCATACCTCTAATTCCTACAAAATTCCCCTCTTTATCAAAAGGATTAAAAATCTGCCAAGGATTTAACAAATAATAAGAAGTATAAGGATCATAAAAAATGATATATCCTAATCTTGCACCCAAAATTACGCCAATTTCCACCCAAATAAAATAGCTATCAAGCTCTAAATTTGAAATGGGATAGGAATCTTTTCTGGCAATCCATTTAGCCACCATTAAAGCCACTAAAAGTGCTAAAACATACATAATCCCATACCAATGCACTGCCATCCCAAAAACTTTAAAAGCAACCGGATCAAATTGTGCATAAATTTCATTCCAAATCTTCATAAACTACCTTAAAAAATGAATGTAACCCTAAGCGTAAAAAGCTCTCATAAAGACTAAGACTTCCCAAAGAAAAGCTAAAAGAAAACCCATCATATCTAGCGAGTTTTAAAAAGTAGCCCAAAATATAAAAATTAATTTCTCTTGCTGTGGGAATATAAAAATTAATTTCTTTTTTTTGCTCGTTTTTATGCTTTAAAAGCAAGCGTTTTAGTTCAAAATAGTCTTCAAGCTCTTTAAGTTTTCCATGTAAAATATAAGAATTTTCATCTAAGATTTCTAATCTCAAGCCCTTTACCTTGTGTAAAAAATAAATGTAAATAAGATTTTAACAAAAACTTGCATTTTTTACTATGAGATTGGCAAAGTTTTATTTTATAATTTCAATATAAAATTTTAAAATTACTTTGAAAAAATAAGGATTTTATTGAAAAAGTTTGCAATTTTTGGTGCAAGTGGGCATGGCAGAGTGATTTTTGATATGATAAAAAATAATGGCTTTGAAGTAAAATATATCATAGATGACAATCCACAAAACAAAGAAATAGGCAAAATCCCTGCAATTTCACGCGAAGAGTTTTTGGCGCTAGAGGATTTTTCCCTTTCTATTGCGCTAGGCGTTGGGGATAATACCTTGCGTCAAAAACTTTATGAATTTTTTACTTCTTTCAATTTTGGCTTACCAAGCATTATCCATAAGAGTGCTATAATTTCTCCAAGTGCCATTATTGAGGAAGCTTGTGTGATTATGCCAAATGTTGTAGTCAATGCCAATGCACTTGTAAAAAAAGGCACAATTTTAAACACTTCTTGCGTGCTAGAACATGATTGCATTGTGGGTGAGTTTTCCCATCTTTCACCAAATTCTACTTTATGTGGAGCTGTGAAAGTGGGAGATCGCACACATATAGGAGCAGGTTCTACAATTATTCCTTGCAAAAATATAGAGAATGATTGCATAATAGGTGCAGGAAGTGTAGTGATTTGTGATATTAAAGAAAATAAAAAAGTAGTAGGAAATCCCGCATTAAAGGAGCTAAAATGAGTTTTAGAGTATTTTTATCCCCACCCCAAATGGGAAAAAACGAACAAAAATATGTTGATGAAGCATTTAAAAGCAATTATATTGCACCTCTAGGCGAGTTTGTCAATAGATTTGAAAAAAACGCTATGGATTATACAAAATCACCCAATACACTTGCATTAAATAGCGGAACTTCTGCACTTCATCTAGCCTTAAGAGTAAGTGGGATTAAAAGAGGTGATTATATTTTGGCCTCTTCTTTTACTTTTATTGGCTCTATTGATGCAATTCTTTATGAGGGTGCAATTCCCGTATTTATTGATAGCGAAAAAGATTCTTGGAATCTCTCTCCTAAGCTTTTAGAAGAAGCATGCGAAAGCCTAAAAAAGCAAAATATTTTTCCAAAAGCATTAATTGTTACACATCTTTATGGACAATGTGCAAATCTTGATGCAATTAGTGAAATTTGTAAAAAATATAATATTTTGCTAATTGAAGATGCAGCTGAATCTCTAGGAGCATTTTATAAAGGCTCACATACAGGAACTATAGGGGAGTTTGGCGCATTATCTTTTAATGGTAATAAGATTATTACAACAAGTGGCGGAGGAATGCTTCTTGGCAAAAATGAAGAGCTTATGCAAAAAGCTAGATTTTATTCCACTCAGGCTAGAGAGAATCTTCCATATTACGAACATAAAGACTACGGTTATAATTATAGGCTTAGCAATATTTGTGCCGCTATTGGTGTAGGACAGCTAGAAGAAATTGAATCTAAAGTGCAAAAACGAAGGGAAATTTTTTCTTGGTATGTAGAATCTCTAAAAAACTTAGAAGTAGAGTTTATGCCAGAATTAAAAGACACTAGGGGCAATAGATGGCTAACAACTTTGAGTTTTAAAAATAGTAAAATCAATCCTTTTAGCTTAGTGGATTTTTTAGCCAAACTTGGAATTGAAAGTCGTCCGCTATGGAAGCCTATGCACCTTCAACCCCTCTTTAAAGACTCGCTTTCTTTTACTAATGGTGTGAGTGAAGAGCTTTTTAAAAGTGGGATTTGTTTGCCAAGTGGTGGAGCATTACAAAGAAGCGATATTGAAGAAATTTGCTCTTATATTTTAGATTTTATTAAAAGGGCTTAAGTGCTAAAATCCAACCTATTGCGTCCTAGCAACACAAAACGCATAATCTTTTTTGTGCTTGTAGATATTTTAGTATCCTATTTTACTTTACTACTTGCTTATGATTTAAGATTTTCTTTTCAAGTCCCCCTAGAGTTTAGTAAAAATGTGATTTTTGCTTTTGCTTCCTTGATAATTTTAAAAATCCTTGCTTTAAGTGTATTTAAAATCTATCTTGTTCCATGGAGGTTTTTTGGGCTTAGCGAGGCATTGAAGCTACTTTATGCACATTTACTTAGCTATAGTGTTTTTGGTATTTTAGTATTTTTAGGCGTTTTTGCCGATTTTCCTTTAAGTGTTGTGATAATAGATTTTGTAATCTCCTCCATCTTTATTGGTGCTATTAGAATCTCTAAAAGAACCTATTTGGAAAATTCCCCCAAAAACTCTCCAAAACCTGCTTTGATTTTTGGGGCAAACACACAAAGTGCCACCCTTATAAAAAGTGCATTAAATGGGGAACTTCCTTTCTATCCTCTAGCCATTATTGATGAGGATTTAAAAGAGCAAGGAAACTACATCTCCAATTTAAAAGTCTATCCAAAGAGCGCCATAAAAGAGCTAATGGAAAAACATAACATTAAAAGCGTGATTTTGACAAAAAGCTATGCAAAGCCACCCTTAGAAAACTTGTTTAATGAGCTAAAACAAATAGGTATTGAAGAGATTAAAATTGCCTCCATGCTAAAAGATGATGCACCCCTAGAAGATATTTCTATTGAAGATTTGCTCTCGCGTCCTAGCAAGGATTTAGACAAAGAAGTAATAGCAAGTTTCATAAGTGGAAAAAAGGTATTAATCACAGGTGCAGGCGGAAGCATAGGAAGCGAGATTGCAAGGCAGTGTGTGAGCTTTGGAGCAAAAAGGGTAATTTTAGTAGAGCATAGTGAATATAACTTATATGCCATTACAGAAGAGCTTACAAAAAACAATCCATTAGGAAAGCTAAATGCCAACCAGCCTTTGCGTCCAGTTATGCTATCTATTTTAGAAAAAGAAAGGCTACAAAAGTTGCTAGACGAAGAAAAGCCAGACATTGTCGTGCATGCAGCAGCTTATAAGCATGTGCCTCTTTGTGAATATAATCAAAAAAGTGCCATTGAAAATAATATTATTGGCTCAAAAAATGTAATGGATTGTGCTATAAAATCTAAAGTACCAAAAATTGTAATTATCTCCACAGATAAAGCTGTGCGTCCTACAAATGTAATGGGTGCTACTAAGCGTGTGGTGGAGCTTTATGCACAAAATGTAGATTCTAAACAAAGCGAGATTGTAGCAGTTAGGTTTGGAAATGTGCTTGGATCTTCGGGTTCTGTTGTGCCAAAGTTTAAAGCTCAAATCCAAAGTGGAGGCCCTATAACCGTAACCCACCCCGATATTACAAGATATTTTATGCTTATTCCTGAAGCTTGTAGGCTAGTGCTTCAAGCCGCCTCTATTGCCAAAGGTGGAGAGATTTTTATCCTTGATATGGGAGAGCCTGTAAAAATTGTAGATTTAGCTAAAAATATGCTAAGGCTTTATGGCAAAGAAAATGAGATAGAAATTACCTTTAGTGGTTTAAGACCGGGTGAGAAACTCTATGAAGAATTATTAATCGGAGAGAGTGAAGGTAAGACAAAATATCCTTCAATCCAAGTTGCGCGCCCTACTGAATACAACATAAACAAACTCAATAAAGATATTTTAGAACTTTTAGAATGTGAGGATAAAGTTTCTAAACTCAAAGAAATTGTAGTGGAGTTTAACCACAATGCAGGATAAAAAAAATATCGCTATTATCGTCTCATCACTATCTATGGGTGGAGCTGAAAAGGTGGCTTCCTTTTTGGCTAACAATTTGCCTTTTAATATTACGCTTATCTTATGGAGTGATAAAAATCGTTTTTATTCTGTTAATGAAAATGTAAAAATATGCGTAATAGGAAACAAAAGAATCCCGCTTATTGGTGGTTTAATCTCTAATATCACAAAAATTTTTAGTCTTGTTAAGATTTTTAAAAAACACAAAATAGACTTAACAATAAGTTTTATCCATCAAACAAACATCTTAAACATAATAGCTAGCAATTTAGCTAAAATTAAAAGTATTGCCACAGAGCATAGCATTTATGAGAGCTTAGAATCCCAAAAAGTCTGGTTTTTGTTGCGTAAGATAATTTACCCCTATGCAACTTGCATTACCACACTTACAAGCAAGGATTTAAAAAACTACTCTTTTTTAAAAAACATATGCGTAATGCCAAATCCCATAAGCATAGAAGAAGAGGAGCTAAAAGATTACAGCACATATAAGCCTTATATCCTAAGTGCAGGGCGTATGATAGAAAGCAAACATTTTGATGAGCTTATAGAAGCATTTGCAAAATTTAGCAAAACACACACAGAATATTCTCTTCTTTTAGCAGGAGATGGAGCTTTAAGAGAGAGCCTAGAGCAAAAATCAAAAGAGCTTGGAGCAAAGGTAGTGTTTTTAGGCAAACAAGAAAATCTATATAGTCTTTATAAACAAGCAGAATTTTTTGCCCTTAGTAGCTACAAAGAAGGGCTAAGCAATGTATTGATAGAAGCTTTAATGTGTGGGATTCCTGTGGTTAGCTATGATTGCCCTTATGGACCAGGAGAAATTATAGAACATAACAAAAATGGGTTTTTGGTGGAACTTGGTAATGTAGAAGGATTAGAAGAAGCTTTTTGTCAATTAATCCAACAAAAAGAACAAATGAGTAAGGAAGCCCCTAAAATTAAAGAGCATTTTGGCAAAGAGGTTGTGTTAAAAAAATGGCAAGAGCTTATCTCTAACGCTCTTTAAATTTTACACCACAACTATCCTTTCTTCTTTACGCCATTGTAAAATTTTTATCATTGCTAGATATTCTTTCTCTATTATTGCTAGCCATTATGCAATATTTGCGTGGCAATCTATATTTTCTTGCAAAACTTTATACCATCACTTGGTATTAGCTAAAATCTCTAAAAGATTTTCCAAGCAAAGAGATATTTTGCTTTAGGGTTTCTTTGATTAAATTAGGGTAAATGGATTACTAGAATACTTCAATCTATAGGCTACAATACAAAGGAGAACCTCTAAACCACAACAAGTAAGACTCTTTTGTGATGTTTTCCTTATATCATTGCAAGAACTATGCTAGTAAGTCATAACAGCCTACAATAAATCTTCATATAAATCTTTCCAATATAGACTTATATTATATTGGCTCTAATTTCCTTTAGTGATTTCCTGCTTTTGATTGTTTTCTCTTTGAATTGCATTTTGAATTCTATTGCAAGTTTTATCATATCTTCATAGAGAGTTCCATTGATTTTAATAGAGATAATATAGACATAATATTACAAATTTATTTTGCAACCCTTTTAAAGTATTAAAATATTTTAGTTTTTAGATTCCTAATTCTTTTTGATAATCTCTTATTGGATTGCTATGATTTGCTTATGCAAATCTTGTAATAACACTCCTCCCTGCTATTACAAACAAAACACAGTTTTGCGTGGTAATCTAAAATCGTCTTAGGGGTATTTTAGATTACTTTGTTAGCTATATTTGCTTGCAATAGTAAGCAAGAGACTTTACAGATAACATTTCTTTATTACCACAAGACTTATACTAATAGGCTGTGGTAGTCTAAATGAGCTACTCTAAAAGTATTCTCTTTAGGCTACTACGCTCTACTTTGTTTTGTTAGTTAGAAAAAACTAACCTTATATAATCTCTCTAGCTATGCACTAGCTTTCTACCACCATATTCCTAGCTTTAAATAGATATTGTGTGAATAGCTTTTAGCATCTCCTAAAACCACTCCATAATTTAGAGATAAATCTGTATTGTTTGCAATATTATAAGTAGCACCCAATGTGCTAAAACCATAAGCACCTGAAGTTTTTACATCACTGCTTAAATAGGTTCTATTTACTCTCATTTCTCCTTTGGCATCATTATAAAGATTTATTAAAGCTCCCACACTTCCATTAAATCTTAATCTATCATTCCAAGCTCTTTGGTATTTAATAGAAGCAATAAAATCTACAAAATTTACTTGCGTTGCATAATAATGCTCTTTTGTGCCTCCTAAATGGTTTAGGCTAAAATCCTTAGAACTAATCCCCATATAACTCAATCCCATTTCAGGACTAAGTATAGAAATATCTCCTATATTAAATAAATTTGCCCCTACTTTAGATTCTAATCCATATCCATAAGTTTCTACTTTGGTATTAATCTTTGCAACACCATTTTGATAAGTTTTTTCTACTTTGCTTTTTGTATAATCTACTCTTGTAGTAGTGCTAAAGTAAAATTCTTTAATCCCATCTCTTAAAAAAGTGTGATGATAGGTTAGTCCTCCATAATAAACTGTATCATCCATTGTTAATCTTTGTCTTTGTTGCTCTTTGTCTGCAGTTTCATATCCTAGATAAAAGCCTAAAATTCCATATTCATTATCTAGTTTGGTTTGTGCTCCTCCTATAATACCACTTGTTTTTACCTTTAATCTTCCCAGTCCTTCTTCTAAATTTAATGAAGAGTAATTATAATAAGGGACTAAGAAACTATAAATATCTTTATTAACATCTTTTTGAGGCAGGAAGATTTCTTCAAACTCTCTTAAAATATCATAGGTGTTATAATTTTCTTCTGTATTCTTTTCTTGTTTATCTACAAAACTAGAAGAGGAAATAGCAATATCTTTAGTGGATTGTTCTAATCTTTGTATATCTCTAAAGTTTGTTCTAAAGTTTTTAGAATTTACTTCTTTTAAAATATTGCTTGTATTAATCTGTCGCATTCTACTTGATTGAATGATAGATTTTGCAAGAGTTTTACCGCTTAGTTCATCAGTCAATAAATAAGCTGTATATTTACCTTTTTCTCCTACATTTACAAATTTAAAAAGTTCATCTACAGAATAAATATCATCTGCATCTATTCCCATTCCATTATTAATGCTTCCTCCTATAGCATTTCCATCTTTATCACTAAAGAAAGTATTAGAATCATAAATAACATTCATATCTGCACCACTTACATAAATTTTATCTGCACTAATACCGCCTATATTTGTCCCCCCTGCCAAAATAGAATTGTTTAATCTTTCTTCCTTACTATTAAATTCAGGAGCATTAAAATACCAACCACTAATTTTAAGTTTAGCACTATCCCCATTATTTTCAAAATGATAGCCATTGGAGGTTTTACCCACAAAGCCTTGTGTAATATTAGTGCCACTTTCTCTTAAAGATGGGCTATTATAGGCATAATTTGCAAAGGTTAATTCCCCAGTATTTACAATACCTTGCTTAATTTCCCCCTTTGCATTATTAAGTTCTAGTTTTCCATCATTGCTAAGTCTCTCTAAACTTCCTTGATTTTCAAAATCTTTAATAACTCCTTGATTTTCCAAGCTTGTTAATTCTCCCTCATTAGTAAAGCTACCTATAATTCCTTTTTCTTGATTTTTTAGACTTAATGAACCCTCTTTATTATTAGTAAGACTTCCAATCTCACTTGCATTATCAATCTCCATAGCTCCATTATTAGCAATAGCTCCTATAAAGCCTCCCTCATCATTATTTTCTTTGGTATTTGTAATTTTTAGAGTTTTGTTATTAGTAATCTCTCCTATAGTTGCATTATTCATAACTCCATTAGTAATCATGCCATTATTAGTAATTGCTTCAATGAAAGCACCATTGCCATTTTTAATACCATTAATGCTCCCTTCATTGTTAATTTCGCCTAGGATTTGCGTGTCTTTTCCGCTAGTTTTTATATCTCCGCTGATAGTTCCTTTATTATAAATGCCCCCTATGAGTTTAGAGCCACTTTCTAAAGAAATGTTTCCTTGTATTTTTCCTGATTTTTCATTTAAAATAGCAGGATTAGCCGTGTTTAGATAAAGATTATTTGCACTAGAAACTATAGAAGAAATTATTGCACCCTCTTTTAAAATGATAGTATCTTCATTGTCTTTTTGATCACTTCCTATGGTTCCATTATTAATAATTCCTGCTTCTCCTCCTGCCATTAAAGTATTAGAACCCTCAAGCGTGATGGTATTTAAAATCTTTTGATATTGATTTTGCAAGAATAATCCAGCTCCACTCTCACCTACAATAAAGCCTTTATTATCTATTTTTTCAATGGAGTTTGCAAGTGTAGCAAGTTCTTTATTTGTCATCAGTGCAATCCCATTGACACCCCCTTTAATGTTTCCCTCATTTTTAATCTCTCCAACTTTTGCATGCTTTCCAAAAAACGCTCCTAGATAGATTCCATTTTGCTTTCCCTCTATATTTCCCCTATTGTCTAACTCTCCTAAAACCTCTTCATTAACCAACCCTTGAAGCTCAATGCCGTTTCCTGCCACTCCAACAATATCACCCTCATTTATTACTTTTTCAATATTGATTTTATAGTCATTTAAACGGATAATACTTAATCCACTCTCAGCACCATGTATCCTTCCACCCTGTTTATTATTAATTTCTCCTACATCTCCTCTTACATACATACCATTAGAGCTACTAGAAAGAATGGTGCCACTATTTTCTATTCTATCTACCTTCGCTTGCTCATGCAACTCAATAGCATTGTCTTTTCCTATAATCTCACCTGAATTAACAATTTGTTCTATATCCACTTTGGTTTCTACACTAAGTCCTTTTCCGCTAGTCCCCTTTATAGTCCCATAATTATTAAGACTTTCTATATTACCACCATTCCACAAAGCAATGCCATTTTGCCCTTGTAAACTCCCATTATTTTTTAACTCTTTCACTATAGAATTCTTATTAATATTTATAGCAGCATGTCCTGTAGTTGTGATAAAACCACTATTATTTATATTGGCACTAATAGCTCCATTACTACCTTCAAGCAAAATACCATTAGCTGTAGCACTAATACTTCCTTGGTTGTCTATACTTAAATCTTTACCGTTTATTATTTGTATACTATTGCCATTTTGCCCTTCTCCACTTACAACCAGCTTTCCTTTGCTCCCTATGGTTAATTTACTATTATCGCCATTGATTATAACTTTATCAGTCTGCTCACCACTAATCGTGCATTCATTATTATTACAGCCTCCACCACTAATGGTTTTAGAATCTATAGAAGTCGCATAAATATTTGAAGTTAAAACTGAAAATGCAGTAAATGAAAGGAAAGAAGCTTTTAAAAGGTTATATTTTGCCCCCCCCCCCCGCTAGGAATTTGACATTACTCATGGGTTTCCTTTTTATTAATTTATTGTAAAATTTAAGAAAATTTGAGGCAAAATTTTATTAATCATTTTGTTAAACAAAAATAAAATATTTTAAAAATTATAAAATAAATATATTTTATTTATAAAATGTGTAAAATATTAACAATAATATTTATATTAGATATATTAATAAATACAATAAATGATACTTAATATAAATAAATATTATGATTTTTACAATAATTTATAATTTTCAAAAAATATTCAATCAATTTGAAAATACAAAAACAAAGCAAGAAAAAAGTAAATTATATTGTATGGTTTAAGATAATAGGGCTAAATAGCAAAAATCTCCATTGTTATTAATTCCTTTAAAACTAAAGCATAGTTATCATAAGGCTTTTCTCCCTCTATCATCACAAATGGAATAAAGTAGAATGTAATTTTAAGGAATTATCTACTAGATTTTAGTTGCTCCTTATAGGATTACCTAGCCCATTATGAAATTTAACAATCAAGATAGCTTCTTTGGTGCTTCTGCCTCTTTAATGACAATGTAGCACATTATCATAAAGCACAACAAAACAAATCATTACAAAACCCTAGCTTAGAATAATGACACTCCACAAGCTATCACAACACACTTATTCTACACTCTTTCATTGGTTTCTTCTTAAAACCATAATAGTGTTTATAACAAAACATTATTCCATTAAGGAAAATAAAACAAAAATTCACTTCCCTTGCCTGCCTTGCTTTTTACCTCAATCTTTGCATGGTGCAATTTGGCTACAGATTTTACTATAGATAGCCCAAGCCCAGTGCCTCCAAGCTGTTTGCTTCTGCCCTTATCCACACAATAAAAACGCTCAAATATTCTCTTATGCGATTCTTTTGGTATGCCAATCCCATTGTCCTTAACGCTTAAGCAAATGCCATCTTGCTCTTTTTTTAATGTAACTTTTACAAAACCGCCTTTATTATTGTATTTAATAGCATTATCACAAAGATTGTAAATAAGATTTTCTAATAGCTCTCCATTCCCTCTAATGGTGCATTCCTGTAAATCACTTAAAAGTGTAATTTTATTGTTATTGGCAATAATTTTTAGTCTTTCAAAAACATTTTGGATAATATTTTTTAATTCCACAGTTTGCATAGGCAAATGATCTTGTGCTTCATCTAAAAAAGAAAGTCGCAAAATCTCATCAATCATCTCTAAAAGTCTTTTAGCTTCTTTTTCTATTTTTTGCAAAAATTGTTGCGTATCTTCTTTGCTAACAAGCCCATTACTTAGCATTTCACTACTAGCCAAGATAGAAGTTAAGGGTGTTTTTAGCTCATGGGTTACATTTGCACTAAACTCTCTACGAAGTTTTTGGGCTTGTTTTTGTGCATCTAAATCGTGCAAAATAATGATAATTCCCTTAAATTTATCTTTAGAATGGATAGGGCAAAACACCACTTCACATTCTTTATTTCCCAAAGTTACAAATTCTGTTTGCTGCTTTTTATGCTTTTTAAAAAGCGTAAGAAGAGGGAGAATCTTTTGCAAAAAAAGCGCATCTTTTAACTCATAAATAGAATGCAAATTAGAAATAGCATTAAAATACTCTTCTGCACGCTCATTTACAAGCAAAATCTTGCCATCTTTATTGAGTAAAATTATCCCATCGCTCATATTTTGTGTAAGCAAAAGCATTTGATTTTGCTTATGCTCTAAACCTTTTAATTTATTTTTCACAGCTTTATGCTCTTGCTTTAATGCCTTAATAAAAGGCTCTAACTCTCTATAGGGCATTTTTTGGGATAAATTATCCAAAGTTAAAGTTTTTAAAGGCTTGATAATAGAAGCTGTTAGCACCCTTGCAATCATAAAGCTTAGCAAAAGACACAAAACAAATTCTAATGCAAAAAAAGGTAAAAATTCTTCAAAATTCTCTTCTACATTGCTTTTTGGCATAGCAAGACGCAAAACAACAATTTCATTTTGCAAGGTAGCCTGTGTGGCATAATAGAGCATTTTGCTTTGCATTGTATGAGAATAACGCACCGCCCTTGCTTCTTTATCCCTTAATGCTTTTTTAATCTCTTCTCTATCCTTATGCACTCCTAACTCATTAGCATTGTTATCATAAATTACTTTACCCTCTTTAGAAATAATACTTATGCGATAAGTAGTTGGGATTTCTCCTTTAGCCACATCAAAAAGATGAGTTTTTAAAAGCATCGCCTCTTTTTTTAATGTGCTAAAAGCTTCCTTTTGCAGTGCATTTTCTAAGCTAAAAAGCAAAAAAAGATTCGCCAAAACCAAAAGACTAACACAAGTAAGAAATATGGCTAAAAATATCTTTTTATACACTATTCTACCTCTATTTTATAACCAATCCCTCTAATAGTTTTTATCTTACTCCCCCAAGAACCTAGCTTTTGCCTTAGGGTTTTAATATGCACATCTAAAGTTCTACTTTCATTAGTATAGCTATACCCCCACAGCACTTCAAAAAGTTCATCGCGGCTAAAGGTGCGATCAATATTTTTTAATAAAAATCCTAAAAGCTCAAATTCTTTTAAAGTAAGTTCTATTCTTTTGCCATCAACAACAACTCTATGGCTTCTAGTAGAAAATTCCAATCCATCTAGCAGTATTTCTTCCTCTTTATTTTCTAAACGCCTTAAAATCACTCTTACTCTAGCCAATAATTCCATAACCCCAAAAGGCTTGGTAATATAATCATCTGCTCCTAAATCTAACCCTTTAACTTTCTCATATTCGCTACTTAGGGCTGTTAGCATAAGCACTCCAATATTTCTAGTCTTTGGAGATTTTTTTAATTTTTCCAAGACTTCAAACCCGCCAATTCCTGGAAGCATTACATCTAAAATGACAACTTTTGGCAGTTTATTTTTTAATTCTTCAAAAAAATCTTGTGCGTTGCTAAATCCTTTTGCTTCAATGTTTTGAGATTTTAGAGCATATAAAACAAGCTCTAAAATAGAACTTTCATCTTCTAGTATATATACCATATATATTCCTTAAATTAACAACCTTGTCTTGGATAAATTATAATACATTATTAATTTTATTTTTCTTTATCAACCAAATTTTCCTTGAATATAATCTTGAGTTTTTTTATCTCTAGGTTTATTAAAAATCTTTTGTGTCGTATCAAACTCCACCATTTCCCCAAGAAGAAAGAAGGCAGTCTTGTCTGAAATACGATTGGCTTGTTGCATATTATGTGTAACAATAATAATTGTATAATCCTTTTTTAACTTAGAAATTAGCTCTTCAATTTTCAAAGTAGAAATGGGATCTAATGCGCTTGTTGGCTCGTCCATCAAGATAACTTCTGGATTGATAGCAATGCTTCTAGCAATGCAGAGTCTTTGCTGTTGTCCCCCACTTAAAGATAAGGCAGATTGCTTTAATCTATCCTTTAAATCTTTCCAAAGTCCCACATCTTTTAAGCTTTCTTCTACAATATTATCTAGCGTTGCTTTATCTTTAATACCGTGAGTTTTAGGGCCAAAAACGATATTTTCATAGATACTTAATGGAAAAGGATTAGGCTTTTGAAACACCATACCAACTTTTTTTCGCAAAGCAGTAACATCGTATTTTTTATAAATATTCTCTCCGTGAAATAGTATTTTTCCCTTAATTTTACAGTTTTCTACCAAATCATTCATTCTATTTAAACATTTAATAAAGGTTGATTTTCCACAACCACTAGGACCAATAAATGCAGTAACTTCTTTTTTAAAAATCTCCATATTAATATTTTTTAATGCGTGAAAATCGCCATAAAATAAATTCATATCTTTAATGCTAAAACATACTTTTTTATCCATATTAAGCCTTTGTTAGTTTTTTTGCTAAAAAATTAGAAATTATGTTGATTAATAAAACAATAATAATTAAAACCATTGCCGTGCTATAAGCTTCATTCATATGTAAGCCCTCGCTTGAAATCACATACATATGCACACTTAAAGTTCTAGCAGAATCTAAAAGCCCTGCAACTTGTGGAACAGTCGCAGCTGTATAAAGTAATGCTGCACTCTCTCCAAAAATCTTTCCGATACTTAAAATAACACCTGCCAAAATCCCAGGAATTGCAACAGGCAAAATGATAGAAAAAAGTGTGCGAAGCTTGCTAGCCCCTAGAGCAAAACTTGCTTCCCTCAAAGAAAGTGGCACAGAATGCAAAGCCTCTTGTGCGCTTCTTAAAATAAGGGGCAAAATCATAATAGAAAGCGTAAGACTACCTGATAAAAAGCTATAACCAAATCCTAAATAATGCACAAACACTAAATAACCAAAGAGTCCATAAACAATACTAGGAATCCCCACCAAAGTTTCAGAAGCTATGGCTATAATGTGTTTAATCTTAGAATTTTTCTTCCCATATTCGCTTAAAAAAATTGCCCCAAAAACACCAAAGGGTATGGCAATTAAAAGCGATAAAAGCATCATATTAAGCGTATTAATAATTGAGGGCATCATAGATACATTTTGACTATTATATTCTAGGGCAAATAATTTAGGACTAAGATGTGCCAAACCTTTTACAAAAATAAAACCAATAATTAAAATAAAAATCCCTAAAGTTATGCAAATAGAAATTCTAAGTGCATAATAAATAAAAAGAGAAGTATAATCCTTTTGCATTCTTATCCTTTTTTAAGTGCATTAAAACTTAGATTAATCAAGAGAATAAACACAAAAAGCACCACGCCATTTGCAATCAATACATCTCTATGCAATCCTTGTGAATAACCCATTTCAAGCACAATATTTGTAGTAAGTGTGCGTAAGCCATCACTTATTGCAGTAGGAATTTGGACTTGATTACCTGCTACCATAATCACTGCCATAGCCTCTCCAATAGCTCTACCCACTCCCAAAATAACAGAAGCTAGTATTCCGCTTTTTGCAGCAGGTAGCATAGCAAAAATGACACTTCTCTCTTTACTTGCACCAAGTGCTAAAGCCCCTTCATAATAACTTTTGCTTACACAATCTAATGCCGCCTTAGACACCAAAATAATTGTAGGCAAAATCATAATTGCCAAAATCAAACTAGCAGCCAACAAACTTTTTCCAGAAGTTCCACTAAAAACAGATGAAAGCATAGGGACGATAATCATTAATGCAAAAAATCCATAAACTACACTTGGTATCGCCCCTAAAAGTTCTACACAAGGCAATAAATAACGCTTTAATTTTGGAGGGCAAAATTGTGAAAGATAAATTGCACTTAAAACACCAATAGGAACACCTATTAAAATTGCAAGCGCACTCACATAAAAACTTCCTACAATCATAGGCAATATCCCAAAAATCTCTTCTGTGGGATACCAATCAAGCCCAAAAATAAAATCAAATAATCCTATTTTGTGGATTGTAGGCACAGCATTTGCAAACAAAAACATACAAATTAAAGCCACAGCAATAATAGAAACTAAAGCACAGATACCAAAAAGAGCTTGAAAAAATCTTTCTTTAAAAGATGAAGAAAAAAGAATATTTATCATTTGGTTTTTAAATCCTTAAATTTTTACAAAAGAGGGATTAGAGTTTATCCCACTCTTTTGTCTCCCCTGTGAAGATTTTCTTAACAGCTTCTTTAGAAATATTATCAATTTTGTTTTCTTTATTGACAATAATTGCCAAACCATCTACCGCTAACACTTGCACTTTAATACCCTTATCCAACTCCGCTTGTTTAACATCGCGTGAAACCATACCAATATCAGCCAATCCATCTACAACTGAATTTACACCCGTTGTAGAATCTGATTGCAAAATTTCAATGGTAGCCTTTTTATTAACACCTTTATAACCCTCTGCTAATTTTTCCATAAGAGGAGTAATAGAGCTAGATCCTGCAATTACAAGCTTACCTTCAATTTGTGAAACCTTGTGATTGCCTTCTTTTGTAGCAATATAGCCCGCTTTTTGAATGATGTCCTTAGAAGTGGTCGCATAGTTTAAAAAATCTTCCATTAAAGGATTTGTGCTTTTGGTTACAAGATTAAAATTTCTTGCGATTTTATAACTTTTATTGTTGATATTTTCTACACTAGGTGCTACTCCATCGATACTTAATGCTTTTACATTATCCTTTAAAGAACCAAGAGAAATATAACCTATGGAACTTTTAGAATTTGCAATACTTGCAATCATTACTCCTGTAGAGTTTGTAACCTCTGCACTTGTAGAAATTGCATCAATTTTTTTGCCTCTTACTTCTTTGGTAATATTAAAAATCTCCACAAATGCCCCTCTAGTTCCTGAACCCATTTCTCTAGTAATAGGATGGATATTCTCTGCCATCGCCACACTTGCAGTAAGACTTAAACCTGCCAACATTCCCAAAAAATACTTTTTCATAAATTTGTCCTTTATAAGAATTAAATTTTATGAAAGTATAAAAAAGGCGTGTAAAAACAAGTCCTTATGAATGTAAAATATTTGTGAATTTTAAAAAGATTATTTTATAAGCACCCAATATCACTTAACCTACAGTTTTTATAAAAGTCTATATAGGCTTTATTAGAGATATTAACTTAAATAATAGACTATAAGAAGTCTCCTAAACAAGAAAAAGTATCCTCTTATAGATTATTGTTGTTTGCATTTAAAAGCTTTGCTATTGTAAAGTTTTGTCATTGTTAGATACTCTTCTCCATCATTGCAAGGAGCTTTAGCTCTAAAGTAATCCATAGCAAGCAGATAATAACTTTAAATATTTTATAGATTACTATATAAGACTATGCTCTATTTATTTTAGTGTTTTGGATAGTTTGTTAAACCACTATGATGTTTAACTCTTTTGTAGCAACCTAAGAAATGTCATTTAAAGATTTTCCCTCTTTATCATTAGAGTGATAGCAATATCTCTTTTAATAGGATTTAAGATTATTTCACTGTTTTACTTCTTATCTTTAAAAGAAATTTTAAGACTTTAACCCTTTATAATAAAAGGGTTGCAAAGTTTCTAATCTGCAACTTTTTATCCAAAAACCCCTTTAAAAAATATCGCAATAAGATTCCTTGTTATGCAACTTAGAACTTTTTGTATTTTGGCATTCTAAAATCCCATTTTTTAAAATAAAAGAAACTTTTTTATCTCCATTAACTCCTATCACTCCATTTTTCTGCTTTTTAAAATAACAAGAGCCTTGCACAAAATCAAGTCCATTAAACACATCGCTAAAATCTATATTTTCAATCCCTATAGCATTTTGTTCTCTCTTGCTTGCAATTTTTAGCTTCACATCAAAAATTTGCAACTGAAGCTTTTTAGTGCAAGCCCCCTCTTTAAAAGCATAAAATTTTGGCAAAGCCAAAGAACTCAAAATCCCAAGCAATATAAGCACAATCAAAACTTCAAAAAGGCTAAAAGCCCTCCTTTTAAAATTCAATAGAGCTACTTAAAAGCGGAATAATCTGTGGAGAATCTGCACTTAAATTAAGAGTAAAATTAAGCTTCTCACAAGTATCACCGCCTTCTAAACTCTTGCTTTGTGTGCTAATTTTTAAATAACTAATTTCTTTATCATTGGTTGCTATTTTTCCCTCTTGATCACTTAGCAAAACTGCCTCTACACAAGCCTTTCCCTCTTTATCTTCAAGCTTACTAGAGATTTTAAAAGGGCTAATTTCCCAATTTGTCGCACTAAGATCAATCGCACTTTCAAAATCCCCCTTTCCTTGAGAGAGAAAATAAGAAGTAAGGGCAGTTTTTAACATCACAACATCACTCTTTAATGCAATAAGCTTAGCATCATTACGGCTTGCTGAAATCTTTGGAATAGCAATAGCTGCTAAGATACCCAAAATCACAAGAATAAAAATAAGCTCAAGCATTGTAAAAGCTTTTTTGCTATTTAAAACCATATCCACATCCTTGCAGAAATTAAATATTTCACTTTTGGTTAAATATTCTTTAACTATACTATATTATTGGTAAATTTAGCAAAACCGACTATTAAAATATTCTAAAATATAAATTTTAAATCGCAATGATTTAATTTTTACACACTTTGAGCTTCCAATATCTCTATAATTCCACGCGTTTGAGAAATTTTGCCCTGCTTTTGCAATTCTTTTAACACTCTTGAGATTGCCTCTCTAGCACTTCCTAAGGAATTGGCAATCTCTTCATGCGTAATATAAAGAGAGTTTGTGCCTTTATTTTGAATAGAATTAAGTAAAAATGCCATAACTCTATCACTCAACGACATAAAAGCAAGGGAACTAAGGGAATCCACAACATTGCTAAGACGCGAAGAGAGTAAATCTAAATGGAATTGCTTTGCTTTTTTATATTTATTGCTAATCTCATTAAAAGCCTTGCTTGGCAAAATAAACACACTAGAAGTTTCAATAAATTCCAAATTCACTTCAAAACTGATATTTTTTAACATACAAGATGCAGAAAGTATGCAATAATCTCCTGTTTTTAGCACAAAAAGATTAATCTCTTTACCATTTGGGGAAATAATATAAGCCCTAAGTGCCCCATATTCAATTAGCACTAAACCTCTGCATTCTGTTTCACTGCTAAAAATCTTTTGTCCTTTGGGAAAATTCTTTGCATACACAAGATTTAAATAAATCTCCCTATCCTCTTTAGAAACTTCCCATGAACACATCAAATCCTGCACTTTTTGTAGCAAATCACACTCCCTTATGTAACTTTATCACGCTATTCTATCTCAAATCTCCCTATACTTGCATAAAATATATTTCAACAATAAGGCACTTTATGGAAACCACTCTAACAAGACGCAACTTTTTTAAAATCGTAGGTATTGGAAGCGCACTCTCTCTAACACAAGCCAATGCAACCCCAAAACAAAGCAATACACAAGAAAATTACCAAATGGCTTCCATCATTGATATTGGCTTATGCGATGGGTGCAAAGATTTAAAAACTCCCTTATGTGTTAAAGCCTGCCAAAATAAAAACCTAGAACGCTTTCCAAATCCTATAGAAAATATTCCTTATTATTTTCCTAGAAAAATCTATGAAGACCACTCTAAAGACAAAGAAAACATTTCAAGATTAACCCCCTATAATTTCACCTATATAGAAAAACTAGAAATAGAGGGCAAAAGTGTTTTTGTGCCTAGACGCTGTATGCATTGTGATAATCCCACTTGCCAAAAAATATGCCCTTTTGGAGTGATTTCTAAGGACAAATATGGTGCAGTAGATATTGATGAGAATTTTTGCTTTGGGGGTGCAAAGTGCCGTGATGTATGTCCTTGGGGCATTCCACAAAGACAAGCAGGAGTGGGAATTTATCTAAAAATTGCCCCCAAACTTGCAGGAGGAGGTGCAATGTTTAAATGCGATTCTTGTGCTTCACTCCTAGCACAAAACAAAAAACCAGTCTGTGAAACTTCTTGCCCTAAAGGTGCAATTATCTTTGGCAAAAGAGAAGAAATTTACCAAAAAGCAAAAGAACTTGCTAAAGACTATCAACTAAAAAGCGGTAAAGAGGGAACCTTTATTTATGGGGATAAACAAAATGGGGGAACTTCAACCCTCTATGTTTCTCCCATTCCTTTTGAAGAGCTAGATAATGCTTTAAGCAAAAAGCATAATCTAGAGCAAGGTAAGCAAAAACAAGGTATTCCCCACCTAAATCTAGAAGTGAAAAATTTCGTAAGCGAAGATAGCGCACTCATTAAAGGCGTTCTGCTCTCACCACTTGTAGGATTGGTTGCAGGTGGAATTGCAGTGGCAAAAAGCAAACAAAATAAAAAGGATTCCTAAATGAAAACAATCAAAAGACAAAGCATTCAAAACCGCCTTGTTCATTGGGGTGTAGCATTTAGCACATTTGGACTTATTTTTAGCGGGATTTTACAAATGCCTGTTTCTAAACGCTATATGCTAGATACACTACCGCTTATGGGTTGGAGCGGGGATTATTCTATCTCACTTGTGGTGCATTATGTATTTGCCTTTCTTTTATGCTTTTTTGTATTTTTTCATATCTGCGTGCATTCTTTGAAAAAGGAATTTGATATTTTTCCCAAAAAAGGTGATTTTAAAAAGAGTATTTTAGTTATAAAAGCCATGATTTTTAAAACCAAAGAACCTCCTAGCCAAAAATATCTTCCTGAACAAAGACTAGCCTATTTTGCAATCGGCTTTACCTTGCTTTTATTGATTATTAGCGGACTTATTAAAACTTATAAAAATCTAGCTGGACTTAACCTAGGCGAAGAAATGATTTTTTGGGTAGCACAAGTGCATAATCTAGGAATGTTTTTAATGATTTTTTTAATCATTTTCCATCTTTTAGCCTTTGTTTTTAAAGAAAATCGCCCTCTTTTAAAAGGAATGTTTAGCGGAAAAGTAGATGCTAGCTATAGCCTAAATCGCCACAGCCTCTGGGAAGAGGGTGTAAAAGAAGCTAAAGAAGTCCTTAAAAAGAATTAATCTGCCTTTGCTCTCTGCAAGGGCTTTAGCAATATTTTAACTTATAGACAAAAAGAGTCCATTTTTATCTACTATAATTTCAAAAAAGGAGATAAAATGCCTCTAGCACTAAATACTATTTACCAATACACAATAAAAAACAACAAACAATCTTTTTGGATATGTTTTAATACAAACCACAATATTTGCTCCATCAATAAAAACAACAAAGAAGGCTTAGATCCCTTTGACAAAAGCAAAACAAACACAAAACAAAGGCAAGAATTTTTACATTTTATGCAAGAAAATTTTCCTAATACCAAACTTACAAATATCTTTGATATAGCACCCATAAGCTATTTAATCTATCCTTATCTTGGAAGCATTGCAATTGACTGCACCAAAGGAGATAAAGTCTATGAAGCTCTCAATAAAAAATACGAAACAAAAGAGGGCTATCCAAAGTCTATGGACGCAGTATTTTGGAGTATGGAGCTTGAAGTAGCTAAAAAGCTCCATAAAGAAAGGAAGATAGATTTTGAAAACTTTTAGCTAACAATCTCTTCTAAAAAGGCCAAAACTTTCACCATCGCTAAAGTGTCTAATTTACAATATTCTAAAAGTGCTTGATGATAAGACTTCCTTTCATCTTCGCTCATGTATTGCATTGCTTCAAAGCTCTGCATAGCCTCACTTCCATCATGGATTAAATTTAGCTTTTTATAAGCCTCTTCCATTTCTGGAATTAAAGCAGGCAAAACTTTTTTAATAGAATAACTTCCTTGCATTTTATAATGGTAATATGCCCTATTTTTAAAAGGTATCATCAAATCTTTAATGTTTTGTTCTATGTTTAATAAATGCTCGCTAAGACTAGGATACAAGGTGGCTAGGTTTCTAATCACTCCTTTTTCAAAACTAGCATTATAGGCCAAAACACACACATCTTTTGGAATATCACTTACTAAGCTCTTTGCCAATTCTAATCTTGGATCCACACCACATTCACTTAAAAATTCTCTATGCTCTAAAGTGTTTTTATTATCAATATGCAAAGAATACTGAAAAGGGATTTGCATATAGGGCTTAATGCCCTTATACTCTGGGATTGCTTGAGTGAAAGTCTCAAAATCAAGATGGTAGATAGGATAACTTAGTGTGTTTAAAAACCTTCTAATCTGTTCTTTATCACAAACAACTTGCTTGTTAAGCGAGGCTTGAATTTGTCCTTTTTGCTTTGTATCAAAACTAGAAAAATCTTTAATATCACGAAATTCAACAATGCCCCTTTTATAAAGTGCAAACTTTTTATCCTTTCTAAGCCCTGCAATGCAAAAAATATTTTCCCTCTGGCAAAGCCCTCTTTGCTTCTCCCAACAATACTCATAAGCTTCACAAGGATAAGGATTAAAACAATGTTCCCCTATATCAATATCAGGTTCATTTTGCCCTTGCAAAACTTCACTAAAACAAGCTAGATTCTTCTTTACTTCTTCTTGCTTAGCTCTAACCTCATCTGTAATATCACAAATTACAAAAAGTTTCTTAAGCTCTAACTCTTCTCCTCTGATATAAGTATTATCTATATGTATTAAATTAACTTGCTTGATTACATAATTTAGATTTTTTAATACAAAATATTGTAAGGCACAATCTTGCTTATAAATCTCTTTTAATGTGGTGGAACTTTTTACCTCATTAATAATTAGACCCTCTTTAGTATTTTGTAAAATATCTATCATCACCACAATTCCCTCATATAAAAAAGTAGCTTCATAGATAATTTCTTGATTGTTTTCTAGGAGTTTTTTGGTTTGAATGTATTTTTCTTCAAAAGTGCTACCTTCAAATTCTATCTTCACTCCATTGGGAAAAAGCCCACAAGCAAATTCCCCCACCCTATTGCCTACGCTAAATTTATCCATTGTGCTTTGCGATAACTTCTCTAGCTCCTCATTTTTATAAATTTTAAGCCACAAAGATTTGGCACATTGCACTCCCCTTACATAAAGAGATTTGGAAAGATTCATAAAATACCTTTTAAAAATTTTATAAAATTGTAGTAAAAAATTTCAAGTTTTAAAAGCTTAAAATACAAAAAGGCAAAAGCTAGGCTTATCTTTCTTTCTTAAAAACTTATACCTTTTAGCCTTTTTATCTTATTGGTTTCATCTTTGTTTGATTTTATGATAATTAAAAGAAGCTAAAATCTCTTATAGCTATAAAATATTTTTACTATAAACTTTTAAAATATTCTCAAAATACCACCCCAAAGCGAAATCTAAATGCTATAATTATGCAAAATTTTAACTTTTAGGAGATAAGGTGAAACAATACAAAAAAGTAGTTTTAGCATACAGCGGGGGGCTTGATACAAGCGTGATTTTAAAGTGGCTTGGCGATACTTATAATTGCGAAGTGGTAACTTTTACCGCAGATATTGGACAAGGCGAAGAAGTAGAACCAGCAAGAGCAAAAGCACAAAAGCTAGGTATAAAGAGCGAGAATATCTTTATTGAAGACTTAAGAGAAGAGTTTATTAGAGATTTTGTCTTTCCAATGTTTAGGGCAAATACTATTTATGAGGGAGAATATTTGCTTGGCACAAGTATCGCACGCCCACTCATTGCAAAAAGATTAGTAGAAATCGCCAAAAAAGTGGGTGCGGATGCAATCTCTCATGGTGCAACAGGTAAGGGAAATGATCAAGTGAGATTTGAAATTGGTGCCTATGCACTAAATCCAGATATTAAGGTTATCGCACCTTGGAGAGAATGGGATCTAAACAGCCGTGAAAAGCTCCTAGACTATGCAGAAAAAGCAGGAATAAAGATTGAAAAGAAAAAAAATAAATCTCCTTATTCCATGGATGCAAATTTATTGCATATTAGCTATGAAGGGCAGATTCTAGAAGATCCAAATGTCGCACCTGAAGAAGATATGTGGAGATGGTCTGTAAGCCCTAAAAATGCACCAGATACACCAACAATTATCACCATAGAGTTTAAAAACGGCGATGGTGTGGCGATAAATGGAGAGAAGCTAAGCCCTGCGGAGTTTTGGGCTAGACTGAATAAACTTGGTGGCGAAAATGGTATTGGACGACTAGACTTAGTAGAAAATCGCTATGTAGGAATGAAGTCTCGTGGCTGCTATGAAACTCCAGGTGGGACAATTTATCTAAAAGCCCATCGCGCGATAGAATCTCTATGTCTTGATAGAGAAGAGGCGCATTTAAAAGATTCACTCATGCCAAAATATGCCGAGCTTATTTATAATGGATATTGGTTTTCTCCAGAGCGAGAGGCACTCCAAGCACTCATTGATAAAACGCAAGAAAAGGTTGAAGGTGTGGTGCGCTTAGAGCTTTATAAAGGCAATGTAACCATTTTAGGTAGAGAATCTAAAAAATCCCTCTTTAATGCAGCGTATAGCACCTTTGAAGAAGATTCTGTCTACAACCAAAAAGACGCCGCAGGATTTATTAAGCTGAATGCTCTAAGGTTTATTATTGCAGGCAAAGCGAAGTAATAAATATTGATACAAAGCATGGTGTAGCCACAAAGGAGCTCCATGCTTATTAATATTTATTTGCTTGTTTATAAACAACCAATAAACCTAAAGCCTCCTAAATATTATTAACAAAATTTTAATATATTTACCTTCAAAAATAAAATGCAAAAATCTCCCCCAACAAGCTTTTAAGCTAGAATATACTACAATCCCCCTTAGAATTCAAAGTAAAATCTAAGGATATTTTATGGTTCAAATAACCGGACTTGGTATGCAATATGCTACCAAAAAACTTTTTGAAAATGTAAATTTAAAGCTTGATAAAGGCAAAAGATACGGGCTAATAGGTGCAAATGGTGCTGGAAAATCCACTTTTTTAAAAATCTTAAGTGGAGAGATAGAGCATACAAGTGGAGATATTTCCTTTGATCCTAATGCTAGACTTGGGGTGCTAGGGCAAAACCAATTTGCATATGAGGATTTTAGCATTAAAGATTGCGTTCTCTATGGCAACAAAAGGCTTTATGATGCTATCAAAGAAAAAGAAAGGCTCTATGAAGCAGGAGATTTTAGCGATGCGGTAAATGAGCGACTAGGTGAGCTAGAGATGATTTGTGCTGAAGAAGATCCTACCTATGAATATGATGTGCAAATAGAAAAAATTTTAGAAGATTTAGGCTTCCCTGCTAAAATCCATGATGAGCTTATGAAAACACTAACTGGAGGGGATAAGTTTAAAGTGCTTTTAGCCCAAGTGCTCTTTCCAAAACCTGATGTTTTATTCTTAGATGAGCCTACAAACAACCTAGATTTAAAGACTATTAGCTACTTAGAAGAGCAGTTAAAACGCCATGAGGGGACACTCGTGGTAATCTCGCATGATAGACACTTTCTAAATAGTGTTTGCACACATATTTTGGATTTAGATTTCAAATCTGTGCGTGAATTTAGCGGAAATTATGATGATTGGTATATTGCTTCCACACTGATTGCCAAACAACAAGAAATGGAGAGAAATAAAAAGCTAAAAGAAAAAGAGGAATTAGAATCTTTTATTGCAAGATTTTCTGCTAATGCCTCTAAGGCAAAACAAGCCACTTCTAGACAAAAACAACTTGAAAAGCTGGATATAAAAGCACTTGAGGTATCCTCTAGACGCGATCCTAGTATACTTTTTAAACCAAACAGAACCATAGGGAATGAAGCATTAAACATTGAAAATCTAAGCTTTTCTTATGAAAATTTAGAAGTAATTAAAAATCTAAGCCTAACTATACTTCCTGGTGATAAAATCGCACTTATTGGAAGAAATGGTATTGGCAAAACTACATTTTGTGAGTTAATTTGCGAAAATCTAACTCCACAAAGTGGCAGTATAAAATGGGGTGCTACCATTGAGAGAGGATATTTCCCGCAAAACACCACAGAGCTTATAAAGGGTGAAGAAACCCTCTATGAATGGCTAAGAGGGTTTGATAAGAAAAAAGAAGCCACAGAAATAAGAAACGCACTAGGAAGAATGCTTTTTAATGGAGAAGAACAAGAAAAAAGTGTCAATGCACTAAGTGGTGGAGAAAAGCACAGAATGATGCTAAGCAAACTTATGCTAGAGGGTGGAAACTTCTTAGTGCTTGATGAGCCTACAAACCATCTTGATCTAGAAGCCATCATTGCGCTTGGAGAGGCATTATACAAATATAGTGGCAATGTAATTTGCATAAGCCACGATAGAGAACTAATTGATGCCTATGCAAATAGAATCATAGAATTTAAAGAAAACAATGAAGTAGTAGATTTTCGCGGGAGTTATGAAGAATATCTAGCCTTAGAGGAGAGATAATGAATCTAAAAAACGCCCTTGTAAAGTCTCTAACACTGCATAGAGATAAAATTGCACTTGAAATAGACGATAGAGCTTTTAGCTATTATGAGCTAGATAGAGATTCTAGCACTCTTGCTAATTCTCTTTTGGAGAGCGATGGAGAGAGGGTTTTAATCTTTTGCTCCCGTAGCTATCTTACATATGTCTCTATTTTAGCCTGCATAAAGGCAAATCTAACCTTTGTTCCACTCAATCCAAAATTCAATAAAGAACGCCTAAAGCTAATGATACAAAACTCTAAGGCAAACAAAATTATAGTAGATGAGACTTGCAAAGAAATGTTTTTAGAATTACAAAGCGAGCTAAATTTGGAACTTGAAGTTTTTTACTCCTTTGTAGAATCTAAAGCAAACAATCTTCACAAAGCAGTGCAAAATGAAATTGCTTATATACTTTTTACCTCTGGTAGCACAGGGATTCCAAAGGGTGTTAAAGTAAGCAGGGACAATCTCTATGCCTACATCTTAAAAATGCAAAAACTTTTGCAAATCACTCCACATGATAAAATCTCAAACTTTTTTGATATAACTTTTGATGTTGCTATGCATGATATTTTCTGCACTTTTTTAAGTGGGGCAAGATTATGTGTGATACCTACAAACACCCTAATAAATCCCATTAAATTCATACAACAAAAAGAGCTAACCATCTTTTATGCAGTTCCTTCTTTAATTAAATTTCTCTCAAAACTCAAAGCATTAAAAGAAGGAATTTTACCCACTCTTAGACTATCTTTATTCTGTGCTGAAGCATTAAGTGCAGATAATGCAAAAATTTGGGCTAAATGTGCCAACAAAAGTGAGGTATATAATCTCTATGGCCCCACAGAAGCCACAATAATAGTTATGGAATATCTATGCTATAAATTTGGAGAACCTTGCAATAAAGAACTAAGCGAAGTTGGAATCCCACTTGGATACCCACTAGAAAACCTAGAAATAAGCCTAAGAGATGACAATGGCAAAGAAGTAGAAAATGAAGAAATGGGTGAAATTTGGATAAGCGGAGATCAAGTAGCCTTAGGCTATTTAGATGATGAGAAAAAAACAAATGAGAAGTTTATACACATAAATCATAAAATATATTATAAAAGTGGCGATATTGGCATAAAAAAGCAGATCGGCGATGAGCTTTTATATTGCTATTGTGGTAGAATAGATGATCAAGTAAAGATTCAAGGATACAGAATCGAGCTTTTAGAAGTGGATTTAAAACTTAGCAAAATAACAAATCTACCAAGCATAGCAATAGTAGCCGAAGAAAATGGCATTAACAAGCTTATAGGTGTAATAGAAGCAGACAATATAGACACAACAGAAATATTAAAACAATGCAAAGATGCCTTGCCTAGCTTTATGATACCCACTAGATTTGAAAAAATGCACAAATTCCCTCTAAACGCAAATGGCAAAATAGATAGAAACAAAATTAAAGAGGAGATTTTATGCAAAAAATAGCAAATAAGCGGGGGGGGGGGGCATAATGATATGGGTTATCAGCTCTATTGTTTTGCCAAAACTATCTTCAAGATACCACGCTCTCTTAGCGGAGATGGCAACAGACAAACCCTAAAAGAAATTGACAAAATTCTAAACCACAAGCTAGAAATTCATGAAGTAGCAAGTGGCACAAAAGCATATGATTGGACAATCCCAAAAGAATGGAATGTAAAAGATGCCTATATCTTAACCCCAAATGGCGAGAAAATATGTGATTTTAAAGAAAATAATCTGCATTTAGTAGGATATTCTACACCACAAAATTTAGAACTTGATTTTAATGAACTAAAAACACACTTATACTCGCTAGAAAATCAAGAAAATGCAATTCCTTATATCACTTCCTATTATAAAGAATATTGGGGATTTTGCCTGCAAGATAGCTTAAAAAAGGAGCTAGAACATAAATACAAAAATAGCAAAGAAAAATTTGAAATTGTGATTGATAGCACTCTAGAAAATGGCTTTCTTAGCTATGGAGAAATACTTATAAAAGGCAAGAGTGAAAAAGAAATAATTCTTAGCACCTATATTTGCCACCCACAAATGGCAAATAATGAAACTTCGGGTATCTGTATAGCAACCTATCTAGCAAAATATCTACTAGAAAAAACTTGCTACTATACTTATAGAATCTTGTTTTTGCCAGAAACCATAGGAGCCATTTATTATCTCTCCACACATTTAAAACAAATGCAACAAAATTGCATAGCTGGATTTGTGCTAACTTGCCTAGGTGATAACAACCAATACTCTTTTGTAACCTCGCAAAATGGCAACAATCTAGCCGATAGATGCACTAGACATATTCTAAAAAATTATTATAAAGATTATAAAGAATATTCTTATTTAGAGCGTGGGAGTGATGAGAGGCAGTATTGTGCCCCTGGGGTTGATTTACCCTTTTGCACTCTCTCTCGCACAAAATTTGGAGAATATGAGGAATACCACACTTCTTTAGATAATTTAGACTTTATTAGCAAAGAGGGATTAGAAGGTGGCTTTAATTTTGTTAAAAAAATTTTAGAAACATTAGAGATTAACAAAATCTATCAAAACAAAATCTTGTGCGAACCTCAACTTGGAAAATACGGGCTATACCCCACACTCTCCACAAAAGAAAGTATTAAAAAAATCAAAGATATGCGAAATCTTTTGATGTATTGTGATGGTAAGAGGGATTTGCTAGAGATAGCAGAAATATGCGGATTTAGCTTACTTGAAATGAAAGATTCTCTTAAAAAATTCATAGAGCTTGGTCTCATTGAAGAAGTATTTTAATTTATATTTAAGGTTATAAAATGGAAGAAAAAATTGAAAGCTTTATAAAAACAAAAAATCCAAATTTTAGTGGAGATTTAATTTTTGGCAAAAACGGTATTGATTCGATTGGATTTTTAGAGTTACTTGGTTTTATAGAAGAGGAGCTTGGTGTTGAGCTTGATTTTAGCGAATACGATCCAAAAGATTTTAGCACAATTAGTGGATTGTGCCAAATCATCAAAAAGGAAACCCAAAAATGATATGGGAATATGTATATAACACAGAATTTGTTGCTTTTAAAGACTGTTATCTAAGTGGCTGTGGAGGGTATTGTTGTGATATTTCAAAAGATTTTTCTATTATCTCTAGCATAACCCTTCCGCTTTTAGAAGAAGAATACAACTACTATAGACAAAAGGGTGGAATCCAAAACATCAACGACTTTAAAAAAGAAGAGTTTATCTTACAAAATGGCAAAAAATTCACACTTTATTACCTTATTTGTAACTGTAAAGGCTTATGCAATCCACACTCTATGCGTCCTTTAATTTGTAGAATCTACCCCTTTATTCCTAAAGTTTCTTTTAAAGGAGAGTGCGAAGGATTTTTATACGCTTCGCTTTTTGATGTGATTTATAATGATTTAAACCACCCTTGCACGCTTGCTAGAGAAAATAAAGAAGAAATTTTTACCACCCTACAAGAAAAGCTCAAACCTCTTTTGCTTAAGCCAAAACTAATTTTTGCGTTTAAAACTATAGAAATTCTTTATACACATCTTCTAAGCAGGCTAAATTTGAATGAGGATTTATCAAAATGCAATAAAAGATTAGAATTTTTACTCTTAAGCCGTAAGGCTTGGAAAAGCGAAGCTTTTAAACATGAAATCTCGCAAGCTTATGAAGAAATTGCTAAAAATTTTGGGGATTTTTTATGAAAACATATGCTATAGAAGAGTTTGAAACTTTTTTAAAAATACAAACAAAAGATTCCAAAAATATCTTAATACATAGTGCCATTGCAAACTTAGGAATCCCCACAAAAAAGGACAAAAAAATATCTCCACAAAATATCATCAATAGCTATTTAGAGTTTCTATCAAAATGTAAGAGCGAGATTTTAATGCCTAGTTTCAATTATGATTTTCCAAAAAGTGCTTTTGCAGATTTAAGAACATTGCCAAGCGAGGTTGGAAGCCTAACAGAAGCTTATAGAATAACCACCAAATACAGAAGTATCCACCCTATGTTTAGCTTTAACTCCAACAACGGAGAGAGTATAGACAAAAATGCTGAATACAATCCTTTTTTAGGTGATTGCGTCTATCAAAGATTGTTAAACTCCAATGCCTTGATGATTTTTTTGGGGATTGATATTAGAGTTTGCACCTTTATGATGTTTCTAGAAGCAAAACTTAAGGTAAAATACCGCTATTTTAAGCCTTTTTTTGGGGAAGTAATAGATTTACAAGGAGTTTCATACAAAGGAGAATTTTATCACTTTTGCTTGCCTCCAAATGGAGAAATAAAAGTAGATTATTCTAAAATGTTTAAGATTTTGCTCTCTTTAGGAGTTATTAAAATACAAAAGATAGGCGCTTCTTTTATCTATTATTTTAAGGCTAAAGAGTTTTATCAAGCCATCAAGCAAGAGCTTTACAAATCGCCTTTCCTGCTCCTTAAAGAGCCTCCTAAGCGTTTTTGGACTTTTAAAGAAGGTATAGACACACCCTTATCTTAAAGTAACAATACTTCTCACTTTTGCTTAAATTTTACATATTGTATAAATTTTACACATTTTACACAGAGAAAAACCCCAAAAGTTTAAAATATTTTTAATCTATTTGCAAAATTCAAGATTACATAAAAAGTTTTTTTATAAAATATTTTCCACTAAAAATTTAAAACTAAGAATACTATTTTTTAAGGATAAGTTATGGATTTTATAAAAAATGGCGATTTAATTACCGGTATTTCTTTAAATTTCTATGGCACTTTATTGGCTATGGTATTTGTTTTATTGCTTGGGCGATGGATTATTGGCAAAATCAAGTTTTTACGCGATTATAATATTCCAGAGCCTGTTGTGGGTGGGATTATTGCAGCCATTGCAATTTACTTGCTAGCCACCTATCAAGGCATGACTATACAGCTAGATGAAAGCTTTAAGGATCCTCTAATGCTCGCTTTTTATGCAAGTATTGGACTTTCGGCTGATTTTGCTTCTTTTAAAAAGGGTGGAAAAGTTCTTTTTATTTTTCTTTTTGTAGTTACTGGATTATTAATTTTGCAAAATATTGCAGGTTTAGCAGTAGCAAATGCTATGGGCGTAAATCCTCTCATTGGACTTTTAGGTGGCTCCATTACAATGAGTGGTGGGCATGGAACGGGTGCTTCTTGGGCTGCTGTTTTTGTAGAAGAACCTTATAAATTTAGTGCAGCACTTGAAGTAGCTGTAGGAAGTGCTACTTTTGGACTTATAGCAGGAGGATTAATCGGAGGACCTGTAGCAAGATTTTTAGTAAAACGCTACAATCTTCCTTTACCTATCACAAAGCATGATGACAAACCCATAGGCTTAGAAAAGCCTGAACAAGAAAGATTGATTACTGCAACTTCTTTTGTGGAATCTTTAGCACTCATTGCAATTTGTCTTTTTATTGGGACAAAAATTGCAGAATATTGCAAGCAGATTAATTTTACCATGCCAACATTTGTATGGTGCTTGTTAGTGGGTGCGATTTTAAGAAATCTTTTACAGGCTACTAGAGTCCATCAAGTCTTTGATAGAGAAGTATCTGTCTTAGGGAATGTTAGCCTTTCTTTATTTCTAGCTATTACGCTCATGGCTACTAATGTTGCACAGCTTGTTTCACTGGCACTCCCTATGTTTGTAATCTTAATCGTTCAAGTAGTGCTAATGGTGCTTTATGCGATATTTATTACCTTTAGAGTATGCGGAAAAGATTATGATGCAGCCGTTTTAGCAGCAGGACATTGCGGATTTGGACTAGGTGCCACTCCAACTGCTGTAGTAAATATGCAGGCAGTTACACAGCACTATGGCGTAAGCCATATGGCTTTTATTGTCGTTCCTTTAGTGGGTGCATTCTTTATTGATATTATCAATGGTGGAGTGATTACCTTTATTGTAGAATTTTTCTTTAAATAAGGATTTGCTCTACCATCTTAAGATTGGCAACCAAGTTGCCTTGCAATGACATCTCCTATCCGTCACTGCAAAGCGGACTTGTCCGCTATGGCAGTCTATACTCTGTCATATTACAAAAATATCTTTTTAGAGATTTTTGCTTCGCTCAAAATGAGGTGGTTTAGCTTCTTAAATGCCACTAAGAACAAAACTTTAGTTTTGCATGGCAATTTAAAGAAATTGCAAAACTCTTGGTTATTCTTTTAGCTTGCTTGATAACTCTTTGCCTCCTTGCAATGATAAAAAGGCTGGATTACTTCAGGGCTTCGCAATGATAGAAAAAATGATAGAAAAAGGAAGCCAAAGATTCGCTATAAGGGCTTTAGCTAAGGCAGTCTATAAGAAGCACTAAGTTTCTTGGTTTCCTTTTAGATTGCTTTGGCTATAGCTATAACAAGAAAATGCCCTAATAAGCACACAAATACAAACTACGGATAAGAAATCTTCATACAAACTCTGCAGTCTTCAAAAATTTCAAGCTTACAAATACACATAGAAAATTGCTGGATTTGTGGAAAATTCTGCGGAAGCTTTTCATAAAAATACTCTAGAGCATCTTCTAAAAGTAAAAATTGTTGGCAAAAAGCATTTTTAATAAAATCTCTTAAAAGCCGATAATCTAAAAATTCTCCCTCTTTTTGATAAAAAAATTTAGCATTGATTTTAATTTTTTGCTTATTTTTCCGCTCATTTTCTAAAATTCCAATGATTACTTCAAGTTCCAAATCTTCTAAACTAATTTCATAGTTTTTCATACCCATTCTCTAAAACCTACCTTAAATCACTCTTTTGCAACTCTTGCAAAAAATCACTCAATGCTTTGTCTAAAAGCCTACTAAAAGCCTCTGGAATATCTCTAAAATCACCATATTCCTTACCCACTTTTTCACTCTCTGAAATAATATACACTATATTTACACCCTCTTTAATACTAAAAAATCCTAATGCTCTAAATTTCACACTCTCATCATTATGAGAATAATACATATCCATCACCTTAAGATGTATTTTTCCTTTTGTATTTTTTGCACTCTTTTTTAATAAAATATTATTTTTTTCTAATGCTACTTGAATAAAATAGTCTTCTAATATCTCTTTAGTATTTCCCACCCACTCATTTTTGGCAAAATATTTTAATTGTGGATTTTGCTCATTTTGCATACTCTTAATTTCTATCTCTTTTTTAGTTTCATTTTTATAAGCAATCTTTTTAGTATCTAGCTTATTTGGCACACTAAGAGTAAATTCAAGCTCCATAGGCGTCTTTAGTTTCCCCTCTCCACCAAATTCTCCCTTAAGTTCATAATAATTTTTAGCTGGCACTTCTCTTCCCACACAGCCACTTAAAACAAAAACTACTAAAATTACAAAAAAATATCGTAATATTTTTAACATTCTTCCTCCTTATTCTCTTGGTCCTAGCTCAATTTTTTGCCTACTAAAGAAAAAATCACTAGGCGATTCTTCTAAATTTTGCAAAATATCATTGCTTGTTTGCAAAATCCTTTGTAAATTTTTAGAATTTTCCTCTAGCTCATACAATAAAGGGGTTAGCATTTGCTTTAGGTTATAATCCCCTCTTTCTAAACTCTGACTAAAAGAATCACGCACCTTGCTAAAACCATCAATTTCATTATTAAAATGCACCAAAGTAGAATTTAAATGCGTTGTAAAAGAAGCAAAATTCTCCAAACTCTTTTCAAAATTTTCTAAATTTTTATCATTGAGCAAAAGATTAACCCTATCTAGACTAATTTCTAATTTTTTAATAGTCTCTTGTGCTCTATCTCCCACCTTTTCTATCCAATTTGCCTCAAATGCAAGCACCGCCCTTTCTCCCTTAAAGCTTCCTCCATCGCCTTGGATTAAAGAGATATAATTCCCTCCTGTTAATCCTTGAGATTCCACGATTGCTTTTGCACCCTCTTTTAGTTCAATTTCCTTTTTTACCCACAAAAGAATTTCTACCTTATCGCCTTGTAGCTTATAGTCTTTCACAAAACCCACAGGAATGCCAAGATAACGCACTTGCGTTTCTTTCCTCACTCCTTTTGGAAGCTCTTTATGGTAAAGATAATAGGGGTTATATTGTGTAAGATTTCTATCATATTTCCCTGCCCAAAATACAAAGAATGCAAGTGCTACAAGCGAGAAAACAAAAAACACACCCAACAAAACATAGTTTAATCTACTCTCCATTTCCTTCTCCTAAATCTCATGCAAAAACAAGTCTAAAGATTTCACTTCTTTTTCCAACTCCCCTAAAGAACCATTAAAAGAAATTTTTTGATCTTTTAAAATTAATAATCTATCCGCACTCTTTTTAACGCTCTCTAAGTCGTGCGTTACCATTACTATACTAAGCCCTAGTAAATCCCTTAAAGACAAAATAAGTGTATCAAATTCTCTAGCACTTTTGGGATCTAGCCCGCTTGTGGGCTCATCTAAAAACAAAATCTTAGGACTAAGTGCTAAAGCTCTAGCTAAAGACACGCGTTTTATCATTCCGCCACTTAATTCATTAGGAAAAAGTTCTGCAACACTTTCTTTAAGTCCCACTTTATTTAGCCACATTTTACTTAATTCTTTAATTTCTTTGTCACTAAAAACGCTATATTCTTTTAAGGCAATACCAATATTCTCTAGCACATTTAAAGAGCTAAAAAGCGCACCAAATTGAAACAAAACACCAAAATTTAGCTTCATTGCAAGTTCTTCTTTAGGACTTAAACTCCAAATATCTTTTTGCAAAATTAACATTTTTCCACTTTTGGGCTTTTTTAAAAAAATCATTGTATTTAAAAGTGTGCTTTTACCACTTCCGCTCCCTCCAAGTAATGCTACAATCTCACCCTTATAGATTTTAAAATTCACTCTATCATGGATTAAGCGTCCATTATAATCGGTGCTTAAATCTTGTGCTTCTATGATAACTCCGCTCATAATCCAAGCTCCGTAAAAAGAATAGAACAAAGCGCATCAAAAGCAATCACACAAAAAATAGAAACCACAACACTTTTGGTGGTATTTTTACCTATACTTCTTGTATCTTTATTAGCATTAAACCCATAATAACAACCCACTAAAGCAATAATGAGTCCAAAAAAAGGAGCTTTGATTATCCCCACCCAAAAATGTCTTAAAGACACCATTAAAGAGAAACGCTCTATAAATTGCTCTGTGCTAATATCTAATTGGAGTTGAGAAATAAGCATAGCCCCAAGAAGCCCAAAAATATCTGAAATAAATACTACAAGAGGCATAACACACACCAAAGCAATAAAGCGTGGCAACACCAAAAAAGTAATAGGATTAAATCCCATTACCCTCATAGCATCCATTTCTTGTGTAGCCCTCATCATACCAATTTCTGCACTAAAAGCAGAAGCACTACGCCCTGCAATAATAATTGCTGTAATAATAGGTGCCATTTCTCGCAAAGTAAGCATAGAACTCATCTCTACAATCAAAATGCTTGCTCCAAACTGCCTAAGCTGGATAGAACCCTGATAAGCCACAACAATCCCAATTAAAAAACAAGCAAGACTTACAATCCCAACAGCTTTAATTAAAGATTCTTGTATATGATAAAAAATGCTTTTAGCACGGAAACCTTTAGGATTTAAAAGCATATAAAAAGAAAAATAAACAATCTCTCCCAAAAAATTCAATAAACCTACAATTTTTTTGCAAAAATTTCCAATAATCTTAAAACTATCGCTATGGAGTTTAAAAAAGTTCTCTTTTAGTGAGATTTTTTCTTCTTTTTGTTCTAGTTTTAAATGTGTAAAGATTTCTTGAGTTTTAGTGTGTGTTAAAAGTTCATTTTTTATAGGATTTTTAAGAGCACAAACCCAAGCATACAAAATCTCTCCTCCACAAAAATCAAGATCAAAACTAGAATCCAAAATAATTTCTAAAGAGGGGAGATTTTTACAATTTTGAAGTTTTTTAAGCAAGGATTTTGAGAGAGAATAATCCCAAAACCCTCCAAGTATTACTACATTTTTAGCTTTATATTCTAAAAATGCTTCCATTATTCCTCACTAAATACAAAAGGAACGCCTTGCACTAATCCTGAACCAAAGATTTTTTCTTGATTAGCTTTAATTTTGTCATAATTTGTTTTAAGCTGTGCCTTGCTAAGCTCTTTTGCAAAGTAATATTTTTTAAGCACTGCTAATTTATCTTTGGTGCTTTTTAAATTTTTTGTTTCATTCATAATAAGCTGTGCTCTAATAAATGCATCTTCTTTTCCAAGAGGGGCAAAAATAATTTTTAAATTAGACTCCTCTAAAATTTTATCAATATCACCTTTTAGCTGATTTTGGCAATGCGGACAATCTGGAGCAGTTACAACAATCTTGGTAGGAAGTCCTTTTTTATTACCCTCTAAATAAACAAAATCATCTTTGCTAAAACTTGCAAAAAGCTTACTCAATGCCTGTTTATCTCTAGCTAGATTTTCTTCACTTGCCTTTTTTAGTTGCTCTTGCATCATTTTCATATCATTATCTGCCAAGTTTAAAACATTACTAAAACCAATAAGATATTTACCGTCTTTGCTAACAAATACTGGAAAAGCATCTCCTTTACTGGTTTTTGCAATCACAAAATAAGTATCCTTAAAACTTTCAAGCTCTTTTTTAAATTCTACTTTTACATCTACACCACTTAATTCTTTAATGCTTTTTGTAAAATTTGCATTAAAGTCTGCATACGCAAATAAAGCAACACAACTAAATAGCAAGGCTATTTTTTTCATTCTCACTTCCTTATTTTAAAATGTATTTTGTATTTTATTAAATTTTATCTTTTAAACTTGTGAAAAATAATCATATTCTTATTTTTTTATTTAAAAATCTCTCTTAAAAACTTTAACTTTCTATTTACTAAGTAAAAAGCTATTATACTTATATATAAAAATAGAAATTTTTAAGGTAAATTAAAATGAAATATAAATTATTTGCACTTCTATCTCTGTCTTCTTTTCTCTATCCACAAAGCAATCAAGTATCAATAAAATATACAAACTCCCCTCTAACCAATCCCACTCAAATTGATTATACGGATATTTTAGGCAAAGATGCCCTTTTAAATAATAGCGATATTGCAAAAAGCTTGCAACAAATTCCTGGTTTTTCTGTTGCCAAAAAAGGTGGCGGTGGCACAGAGGCATTTTTCCGCTCACTTGGAGGCGGGAGATTACCCATTATTGTCAATGGAGGAACTCTGCTAGGTGGCTGTGGGGGCAGAATGGATACAACTTTAACCTACATATTCCCACAAAATTACAATTCCATTGAAATTATAAAAGGTCCTCAAGATGTAAGATTTGGCTCTTTAATTACAGGTGGAATGCTTTTTGATAGAGAAATTTTAACACTTAATAAGCCTAGCTTTAATGGTGGTGCAGATATGCTTTATGGAAGTTTTGGCAGGATAGATGCAAATACTCACTTAATAGGTGGAAATGAATGGGGCAATTTACAAGCTATTTATTCTAATTATAGAAGTGATGATTATAAAAATGGAGAGGGTGCAAAAGTGCATTCTAAATACAAAAGACAATCTGGAACTTTTATAGGTGCTTTAACCCCCAGCCCTGATTTAAAGCTAGAACTTAGCCTAGATATTGGCAGAGGAGAAGCTGCTTATGCAGATAGAGCAATGGATGCTAGAACCTTTGATAGAGAATCTTATCAAGCACATCTTATTAAGCTTTTTGGAGATGATGTGCTAGATTTTCATCTCTATCATCATGAAATTGATCATATTATGGATAATTTTAGCCTCACTAATGGTATCCCTAAAATAGGCAATAAATACCAAATTAGCAATCCAAATAGAACCAACACAGGGGCAAGATTAGAATACCAAAAAAAATTTGAACTTACTAAGCTTTATTTTGGAGGAAATTACAACCTAGATAAGCACAAAATTAGATCTATCTCCAATCAAAATAGCCCACAAGATGCAGAGAGCATTCTTAATAATCCTTATAGCCCTAATTACACTTTTAAAAATTATGGAATTTTCACACAAATGGAAACTTTTACTTACTCTAATGTAGGATATTTTGCAGGCTTAAGAGGAGATAGGGTAGATACCTCAGCACACAAACAAGGGATCTCTAATACAAAATATGCTTTAAGCGGTTTTGGCAGAATTGAAAAATATTTAGGAGATTACACACTCTATACAGGCTTAGGCTATGCACAAAGAATTCCTGATTTTTGGGAAGTCTCCAAAAAAGATGGCCTAAACCTAAATAAAGAAAAAAATACTCAACTAGATTTAGGTATAAGCTATCAAAAAGATAAGCTAAGCTTTAATGTATCTGGTTATGCTTCCTATATTAAAGATTATATTATGCTAAATTATAACACTCCATCTACCACAAGCTTTAACACCGATGCTCTTTTGCTAGGTGGTGAGGCAGAAATCTCTTATGAATTTCTACCTTATACATTTGCACTAGGACAAATAAGCTACACTTATGGTAAAGATACAAAAGAAAATAGACCTCTTGCACAAATTGCACCTTTACAATCTTTGTTTGCTCTAAAATATGATAATAATAAATATTTCATCAAAGGGGAACTTATAGCACATGCCAAACAAACTAGAAGCTTAAAAGGCTATGGAAATGTAGTAGGGCAAGATTTTGGCGATTCTAGCGGATTTGGTATTTTAAATTTTTATGCAGGTTACACCTATAAGAACTTTAAACTTTTTGCAGGAGTTGAAAATATCACCAACAAACTTTATAGCTACCATCTTTCCAAAAACAGCATAGAACTAGATGCGGTAGATAATCCGATAAACTCGCGAGTTTATGAAATAGGAAGAAATTTTTGGCTAAGGGCTAAAATTGATTTTTAAAACCTCTAAAATTTGCTTGTTTAGTTTATATTAAGGATAATCTCTGTATAATCTCCATTCTTCATTTGCGGAAATGGCGAAACTGGCAGACGCACCAGACTTAGGATCTGGCGCCGCAAGGCATGGAGGTTCAAGTCCTCTTTTCCGCACCACTTCTACACTATCTACAAAATGTAACTTTTATTAAAAAGTTTGATAGTAATTAATCCATGCTATTTTGTTTTCTTTATACTCTTCTTCTTTTTGCAATCTAAAAAGTCCGTTATCTTCTAATTTATTCAATGAAAAATATTTATATTTTGTGCCATCTAACATATACCGCAATTCTTTTTGATTTGCGTTTTTTATTTTATATCTCAAAAGATTGTCTTTGCCATTTGCCATTCCCATAATCACACATTTAATATCCATAATCGCATCTTCAATTTTCTGTCTTTTTCCTTCAAGATGAAAAATAAGCCTAATAAGATCTTGATATTCTTTTAAATTTTCTTTATATTTTTGCAAAATTTCCTCATATTTATGGATAATATTCATAATATTTGCTGGCATTTTTTGCCCATTCAACGAATTCTTAAGCACAAAAACATTGGATTGGTTTTTATTAATATAAGAATAAGAATGCTCCATATTTAAAAGCAGATGTTGCAATTTTGTCCTAAGCTCATTAATATCTTGGGATAAAATCACCTCATTTTCGCACATTCCCTCTTTATCTTCTGTGCTAATTTCTAATAGATTCATATCTCCGCTTATTTCACCTATTACAAGCTCCTCTTTGGGATAAATTTCATTATAGGATTTGAGGTTTTTAATATAAATTTTATCCGCTATAATTTTACCCCCCATACACTGATTAACAATAGCGACTTTTGCCTTAATTTTACCATTCTCCAAAGAATCCACACAAACCACTTCTCCTTTAATGCTCCCTTTTAGATTACTAAGTGTTGCATTGTGTGCTTGGATATTTGTTTTTAGATGTGTTTGCCCTTGCACCTCTATTGTATGAGCCGATATGGAAGATTTTCCCACATTACCATCTACTTGGATACTATTAGCACATAACTCTATATTTTCACCTATGCTATCTTGAAGCTTATCAAAGTTTCTAATATGCAAAGAAATATCTTCTTTTAAATTTGCTTGAAGATTTCCTGTGGTTTTTAATGAAATCTCTTGCAATCTTATCTCATTAAACACTCCAAATTCATTACCGCTTTTAAAAAGATATCCATATTGCTTAGCATAAGCCAAGTAACCCTCATCAGTTTGTTTAGTATATATCCCTTCTAAAATTTTTGGCATATTTTTATGAATATTTTTAGCAGAAGTTTCTAAAATCTCTCCTTTTAAATTTCTTCCTTTTACTCCTTTTATTCCTCTCTTATAATAAAACAATAAAGAATCTTTTTGCACAGGCTTTTCATAATACATCTCTTGTTGGGAGGTTTGAAAAATAGGATGCTTTAGCACCATTTTATCCATTTGACTTTCTCTTCCTACAATTCCCTTTGCTACTTTAAAAGTTATACTTGAAGGATACTCTTGGGTTTTAATCTGCTCTATAATCTCATCTAGCTGTTTAAGAAATATAGGCAAAATCCTAATTCCCACCAATAAACCCTCTTTAACCATCTCCTTATAAAGCTCTTGTATAAGTTTATCTTTTATTTTTTCATCATAAACAAGTCCTTCTTCTAAAGACAATACAGCCTCTAAATCCAATGCTTTTTCTTCTGTAATGGGACACCAAGAAAAATATTTAATTTCCTTTTGCTTAAGGCGTATTTCAAAGGTTTGATAAATCTCTTCATAAAGAAGAAATTCTACCCCGTTATTAAAATGACTTAACTCACTATAAGCAAAACTACGAATATTTCCTTTATGTTTTGCGTGGGTAGTAATTCTTAAAATCTCATAATCATATTCTTGATTGTTTTTTGCTTGCATCTCGCAAACCAATCCATAAGGATCTTTAGTTGCATATAAAGCCCCCTCCATTAAAAACTCCTATCCCTTAAGCAAAACTTTTCCTTTAGCTCTTTAATCTTAGCACCCTTCATTTGAGGATAATACACTAAAGGCTGCTTACAAGAATGACAACGCAACAAAACACCACCTTGCAACTCTTCATGAATGCTTTGATAAACTTTATGTCTTTTTAATGCACAAGCACAAATATATTCATACTGCACTTCTTGATAAATATCTCTTTTTAGGGAACATAATTTAGTATAAAGCTCCAAATTATGGTGTATCTCTTTAATCTCTAAACTTTTATTTACAAAGGCTTGCACCAAAATATCTTCATTTAATATGTGCTCTAAAATCCAGTTTTTCATAAGATGACTTAAAGAATCTACCAATTTTTTAACATCATCAATATGTGCTAATATTTCTTTTAACTTTACAATAAGTTTTGTATGAAGCTTCTTGTGTTCATTAAGAAGAGGATATTTAATACTCTCCATATAGTTCTCTTCATCTTTAAAATGACTCTTTGTGTATTCTATAAGCTCTACAATAATCTTTCGTATCTGTATTTTTGTAGTCTCACAAATTTCCCCGTTTTTCAAATCCACCAAAATAGCAAATGCTTTATTGGCAATATCAAAGATTTTTTGATGTTGCCTATCCACTGTAGCATTTCTTATGCTAAAGCTTCTTTCCCACTCTATTAACATAGAACCCTCTTTTAAATATTAACTATTTATTAAACCCCATTTATTCTTGAAATTCTACTTAAATTTGTATTAACAATGCATTAATTTTATTATTGACACATTATAAAACTGCATTGAATAATTTTAATAGTTTATTAATTACTGATATAAATTATGTTTAATAATTTTATAAATCCATTCTATAAATGTGGAGCTATTTTCTAGCTTAATTATGAAATAAAAACAAACTTTATAAAATAATGCTACTTTTAGTAAAATTACCTTAAATTTAAGTAAATAAAAAATACAAAGAAGAAAAATAAAAGAATGCTATAAAAAGCCCAAAAAGTAGTGGTGCCGAGGGTCGGAATCGAACCGACACGGGGTTGCCCCCACCAGATTTTGAGTCTGGCGCGTCTACCAATTTCACCACCCCGGCTGATCATAAAGAGGGTAATTATACCCTCTTTTTGTATAAGTTTAACTTAAAAATTATAAAATAGCATATTTTATTGACAAACAAGCTTCAATTTGCGAAAGTTCATTTAAAACTTCAGCACTCACTTCATCATCTACAACAATCAATGCTAAAGCCTCTTTACCATAACGCCCTAATCTAAAATCGGCAATATTAATATTATGTCTTGCTAGTGTGCTACCTACACTTCCAATAACTCCAGGAGTGTCATTATTCCTAAAGAGTATCATACGACCCTTTGGCTCTATATCTAAGCTAAAATGATTAATTTCTACCAAACGAGGTGTATTATCATTAAATACAGCACCACTTACGCTAAAATCACCATTTTGCGTAATAAGAGTAAGCTTAATCTGATTTTTAAATACACCTTGTGAATCCTTAGCAGCCAATTCCACTTCAATTCCTCTCTCTTTAGCCACATAAGGAGCATTTACATAATTTACCTTATCGCCTACAGAAGCATTTAACATACCCACCAATGCAAAAGTTGCCAAAGAAGAAATATATTCTTTTATTTCTCCATATGCCTCTAATTGAATACTACGCACTTCAGATTTATTAACCTGTATTGCAAAAAATGCCATCTTTTGCACAAGTTCTAAATAAGTTTTTAAATAACTTGGCAATTCATTTTCTTTAATAGGCAAATTAAGTGCATTAGGAAAACTAGAACCCCTCGCAGCTTCCAATGCTGCTTGTGCTGCTTCAATGGCAATTTTTTCTTGGGATTCTAGTGTATTTGCACCAATATGGGGCGTAACATAGATATTTTCTAAATCCAAAAGAGGATTACTAGTAGCTGGTTCTTTATTAAATACATCAATTCCAGCCCAACGGATTTTTTTACTTTTTAAACCCTCTAGCAAAGCTTCCTCATTATATAAGCCACCTCTAGCACAATTGATTAAAATCACACCCTCTTTCATCTTGGCAATCTCATCTTTGCCTATCATATTAATAGTCTCTTTGTTTTTAGGAGTATGAATAGTAATAATATCGCATTTTAAAATGTCATCAAAGTTTGTCGTATAAGCAACTCCTAAATCTGTTGCTTTTGTAGGATTAATATAAGGATCATACGCAATTACATCCATCTCAAAGGCTTTCATTCTTTTACCTACGCGACTTCCAATATTTCCAAAGCCAATAATTCCAAGCTTTTTATCTTTTAGCTCTGTGCCATACCAATCTTCTCTTTTCCATTTCCTCTCATTTTTTAGTTGTGCATTCGCGCCTGGATAGTTTCTAACAGAACTTAAAATATGTGCACAGGTTAGCTCTACAGCTGCGATTGTGTTTGCAGTAGGAACATTCATAACAACTACACCCCGCTTGCTAGAACTCTCAATATCTACATTATCCACTCCTACACCTGCTCTAACCACTGCCCTTAACTTGCTAGCAGATTCCAAAAAACTTACATCTACATCTGTAGAACTTCTTGTTATTGCCACATCCGCTTTATGCAATTCTTTTTTAAGCTCATCTTTTGGCAGATGTGCTAAATTTAGCATGGTTACATCTTCAGCCTTTTGCAATAAATCTAAGCCACTTTGATGGATATGATCACACACAATAATTGTAAAATTTGACATTAAAACTCCTAAGACAAAGTTATTGTATAATTAATTTCATAATGCTTTAACTTCTCTAAAACATTATGAAGATAATCTTGATTATTAGAGGCAACAAGTAGCCAAATATGATCCCCTACTTTATAATAGGAATATTTAATCTTATGGGCACTAAGAACTTGGTTGATACAAAAAAATTGATACTCATCAATAACCCCCACAGAAACCCTATAAATCTTGCTTTCTTGCTCTTGCTCCATTTCAGAAGACAACATAAGCTTCACTTGCATTTCTGGGGCAGGATAAATATATTCTGCTTTATCTTGCATGGCCAATCTACTTACCCATGCTGATTTTAAGACTTCTTGAGAATTATTATCTTGTTGATCTTTAAAATTATAAGTCTGCACTAAAGGAAGCTCATAAGCACCCATTGCCCCAACATAAAAGCGTATAAGAACAAAAAAGAGTATGCAAGTAAAGATAGAGAAAATAACAACCAACAATCTTATTTGCATACCCTAAGCCCCCTTTAACTGCTAAGAAATTTGGTTTTTAATAATATCTCCTAGCGTCATTTTGTCATCTACACTATCATTGAAGCTTTTTAAATTTGCTCTCTCTTTTGCCCTTTCTAATCTTCTTACAGAAACTCTAATGCGATTATTTTCCTTATCAATCAAAGAAATAGCACCGCTAATTTCATCACCCACCTTAATTTCTTCCTTTTTAAGAGGCGATAGATCTTCTGTTCGGATAAGTGCATCTACATCATTATCAATCTTAATAAACACACCAAAGTCTTTAATATCACGCACTACACCAGTCACTTTATCATCTACAGAATGAGTTTTTGCAAATTCATCAATAGGAGAAGCAATTAAACCTTTTCTAGTTAGGGAAATTCTTTCTTTTGCTCTATCAATCTTGGCAATTTTTACTTCAATTTCTTCTCCCTCTTTCATAAGGTTCTTGCATTTTTCATTTTTATTCCAATATGCATCCTCATTATGTAAAAGTCCATCAATACTACCAAGCTTTACAAAAGCACCAAAATCTGTAAGGGTAGCCACAACACCTTTTAAAACTTCACCTTCTTTGTGTGTTTTAACAAATTGCTCAAAAGGTTTATCAAGCAATTTTTTCAAAGACACTCTTAATCTTCTCTCTTTGGTGTCAATTTCAATCACCTCAACATCAATCTCTTGTCCTGTTTTCAAAAACTGCTCTGGGTTTTGAATATTTTTATTCCAAGAAATTTCTGAAATATGCAAAAAGCCTTCAATATCATTTCCTAAATCCACAAAAACACCATAAGGCTCGATATTGCTAACAGTTACCTTAATAGCATCACCCACTTCAAGCTCATTTTCAACTTCTTTCCAAGGATCTTCTGCGGTTGCTTTAATAGAAAGTGCTAAGCGTCTCTTATCCTTATCATAAGAAAGCACCTTAATAGGCACTATATCACCCTCTTTGTAAAGTTTTGAAGGATTTACTGGTCCTTTATAGCTAATCTCTGTATAATGCACCAAGCCTTCAACACCTTGCACATCTACAAACATACCAAAACTTGTAATTTTCTTCACTACGCCTTCTAAATTGCCTTCGTTTGCTAAAATCTTATCCACAACTTCTTGTTTTACAGAATTTTCAAGCTCAAAAAGTCTTTTGCGTGAAATTACAATGCTATCTTCATCAGGTTTCACATTGATAATGCAAGCCTTAATAGGTTTTCCTTCTACTTTTGCCCCTGCTTTAAATGCAGCAGCAAATTTTGGCATAAAAAACTCTACTCCATTGCTCTCTACAACATAGCCACCTTTATTTTTATGTGTAACAACACCCTCAATCACTTTATCTTTATAGTCTTCTCCAAGTTCTTCTATGTATTTTTTAATATTGTCTCTTCGGATTGCTTTTTTATAAGATACAATAGGTCTTTCATTTCTTTTGCCCGTGATAACTATAGGCAGAGAATCTCCAACTTTAAATTTTAAGTTCCCATCTTGATCTTTAATTTCATCAATACTTATAATACCCTCATTCTTTTCGCCAACTACAGAAATTACTACATTTTCATCATTAATTGCAACAATTTGCCCGCTAGATGCCTTTTGGCTCTCTTTCTTTTCAAATTGCTCCAACATTGTAGCAAAGTCTTCTTCCTCGTTAATATTTTCTAATTCTTGCTTATTTGTTCCTACAACAGCCATCTTGTTTTTGCCCTTTTTATAAAATAATCTTCTTCATTCTACAACAAAAACTCTTTTAAAACTATAAAATATGCTAATTTTAAAAAATACTCTCTTTTTCTTTGGCAATGATGGAAAAAACTACCCATAAATTTTTATGAAACTCTCTAAATCTCTTTTTCTAATATTCTTGATTAAATACACATTCAAGCTCGCTTTTGTAAATTCTTTTTTACCTAACATAAAGTAAAATAACCAAAAATTTTACCATTAAAGAGTATTGTTATGTTTGATTTTTTAGTTTCAAATTCTTCTTGCACTCCCCAAAAAGCCTCTTTATATGCAGAGAAAATACCTGCCTCAAAACTAACACCCCTGCTAGTTTGTGAAGCATTAAATGCTTGTGTGCTTTTAGAATCCGCCTTTTTAAAAAGTGGCAAAGGACGCTTTTCTATCCTCATAATAAAAGAAGCCTTTAGAATTATAAAAAAAGATTTAAACTACTCCCTGATTCTCAAAGAAAATGGAGAAGAAAAAGCCATCTCCTTAAACCCTAAAATGTTCCATAGTTCTGCCCCTATGAAATTTTTAGACTATCTAAAAGCTTTTAGAGAGTTTGCCCCTAGCACAAAAGATTCTAAATTGCCACTTGAAGTGCCTTTGCCCCTTGGTGGCGTAGGGTATTTGGGTTATGAATTTTTTAGTGAAATTGAAGAAATCAATTTAGAGAAAAAATCTCTGTATGATGCCTATGAAAATGCCTTTATTTTTGGGAGAGATTTTATTATATTTGATCATTTTTATGAATCATTATATGCAGTAAGCATTTCTTATTCCCACGAAATCTCTAGTATCAATGCAGAACAAAGGGTAAAAGATCTTATAGCCTCACTTACAGATTTAAAAATCCCATCTTCTAGCTCTAAACCATTAGAGTCCAAAATCCTCTCACAAGACAAAAAGGAATATTTTACAAATATTGTCTCCATTCTAAAAGATGAAATTTATAAAGGCAATCTTTTGCAGTGCGTCCCATCAACTAGCATGCAAATACAAAGCAACCTAACCCCTTTGCAAGCTTATATGAATTTAAGGATTAGCAATCCTAGTCCTTATATGTTTTATTATAATTTCGGGCATTTTCATATTATTGGCAGTTCTCCTGAAGTGCTAATCAAACTAAAAAATGAAGAAGATAGCACAGCAACTTTAACTTTACGCCCCATTGCTGGGACAAGACCACGCGGAAAAACACAACTGCAAGATTTAAAATTTGAAGAAGAACTAAAAAATGACATTAAAGAAAATGCCGAACATTTAATGCTTCTTGATTTAGGACGCAATGATATTGGTAAAGTTTCCATAGGTGGAAGCGTAAAGGTAACCGAAGAAAAAATCATTGAAAAATACTCTCGCGTTATGCACTTAGTTTCTGAAGTGCAAGGCAAAATGGACTTAAAAATGCACTCACAAGAAGAGGCGATTTTAGCAAGTTTTCCAGCCGGAACGGTAAGTGGAGCACCAAAGCTTCAAGCCATCAAAACAATCCACGCTTTAGAAGAACACAAAAGATGTATTTATGCGGGTGCTATAGGTTATTTTACAAAAGAATGTGATATTAATTTAGCCATTGCTATTAGAAGTGCAGTATATCAAAATGGAGTTTATTATCTACAAGCAGGAGCAGGAGTTGTTTATGATTCTGATCCACTTAGCGAATATCTTGAAACACAAAATAAAATGCTCTCTTTAATTGAAGCCATTATGGGAGAAAAACAATGATTGTTTTAATTGATAATTATGATTCTTTTACCTATAACATTTACCAAGCCTTTAGCCAGTTTAACTATCCCATCAAAGTTTTACGCAATGATAAAACTAGCCTAGAAGAAATTGCCTCTTTAAACCCTAGCTACATCATCATAGGCCCAGGACCTAAAAGCCCAAAAGATGCAGGAATTAGTGTAGAAGTGGTGCAAAAATTTAAAGGGATTTATCCAATTTTAGGGATTTGCCTAGGACATCAAGCAATCTTGAGTGCATTTGGCGTGGAAATCAAAAATGCCAAAAATATCGTGCATGGCAAGGTAGAACCCCTCATCCACAACCAAAAAGGAATTTTTCGCCACATAAGCCAAAAAACTCCCATTGCACGCTACCACTCTTTAGTTGGCAAAAAAGAAGAAATTCCAGATTGCTTTTTAATTAGCGGTATGAGCGAAGATGGTGAGGTTATGGCAGTAGAACACAAGCATTATCCACTTGTGGGCTTGCAATTCCACCCAGAATCCATTGGCACTAAGGAGGGCATTAAAATGCTCCTAAACTTCCTCCACTACACAAGAGAGCCTATTCCTATCAAAGAATATCTAAACAAAGCCTTACACCAAAAATCTTTAAACTTCCAAGAAAGCTATAATTTAATGGATGAGCTAACTGAGGGCAATTTAAGCGAAGCACAAATTGGGAGCTTTCTTACAAGTTTAGAGATTAAAGGTGTAGATGAATATGAATTAGCAGGTTTTGCTTCTGTATTAAAGAAAAAAGCAATTCCTTTTAAAATAAAGGATAATTTCCAAAAGCGTTTTGATATGGTGGGAACAGGGGGAAGCCAAGCCAAAACTTTCAATGTTTCTACCACCTCTGCACTGCTTTTGGCAAGCTATGCAAAAGAAAAAGGCTTTGGTATCATTAAGCATGGCAATAAAGCCATTACTTCAAAAAGCGGTTCTGCAGATTTATTAAATGCGTTAAATATTAATGCAAATATGGATATTAAAAACGCAAAAGAGATTTATAAAGAACTAAATATTACTTTCCTCTTTGCGCAAAAGTTCCATTCTGCTATGCGTTTTGCAGCACCTGCTAGAGCCTCTTTGGGTTTTAAAACTGCTTTTAATCTAATAGGTCCTCTTAGCAATCCCGCACAAATCACACACCAATTAGTAGGTGTATTTGATAAAGCCTATACCGAAATCATGGCAAAAGCTCTTGCAATTTTAGGTATTAAACGCGCTCTTGTTGTAAGCGGACTAGATGGCTATGATGAACTTTCTTTATGTGCTCCCACACAAATTACAGAGCTAAATAATGGAAATATCCGCACTTTTATTTTCAACCCTATTGAATTAGGACTAGATTTTGTAAATCACTCTATGCTTTTAGGAGGAGATTCTAAAGAAAATCTTGCCATTAGTCTTGATATTTTTAATGCAATCCCCTCTCCTAAACTTGATTTAGTAGCACTCAATATGGGCGCTGCACTTTATGTATGCGAGGAAGCATCTAGTATCAAGGAAGGCTTTTTATTAGCAAAAGAGATTATTGCAAAAAAAGAAGTTTTTAACACACTAGAAACTTTTAGCACTCTAAGCCATAAAGCTCTTAAGGATTAAAGATGCAAACTCCAACTTTTTTAAAAGAAATTTTAGAAAAAAAGCAAAAAGCAAAAATTCTTAATGCCACTCGCAAAACCCCTCTAATAAGCCCTCCTTTAGAAAGTTTTCCTTTTGTAATTGCAGAAATCAAACGCGCTAGTCCCTCGCTTGGAGATATAGGAGCAATAAAAAACCCTCCGCAATTAGCACAAAAATATTTAGAAGGTGGTGCAAGTGCCATTTCTGTGCTTTGTGAAGAAGATTATTTTAAAGGCAGTTTACAAGATTTAAAAGCCATTAAAGACAAATTTAGCAATGCCTGTGTTTTAAGAAAAGATTTTATCACCACAAAAGAGCAGATTAAAGAAGCTTATGATTTTGGTGCGGATATGGTTTTGCTCATTGCGGCAATTTTTGCAAATGGAGAATTTGGAGGCTTCAAACAACTAAAAGAGCTTTATAGGAGTGCTTTAGCCCTTAATCTTACTCCCCTCATTGAAGTGCATAATCAAGAAGAAATTGACTTTATAACACCACTTAATGCCAAACTTATAGGAATAAATTCAAGAAATCTCCATACTTTTAAAATTGATAAAATCATGGCTTTTAACTTGTTAAATCATCTAAAAACTACCAACAAGCAAGCAAAATTTATTTTTGAATCTTCTATTTCTTGTAGTTTTGATGGATTTGTAGCGGGAAATGTAGGCTTTGATGGGATATTGTGCGGAAGCTATCTTGTAAGCACCTATGAGCCCACAAAAAATTTGCAAAATTTAATCTCTAGCATCAAAATAGGCAAAAATTCTCCTAATGATTTTTACCACAATGCCTTTATGCTTTTAAATTCCCCTCTAGGTTTTATAAAAATTTGTGGGATTACCGATAAAGAAAATGCACTTTTGTGTGCTAAAATCCTAGAAGAAACGCTAAAAGACACAGCAAATGCAAAAAAAATTGCTGCATTAGGCTTTATTTTAATTAAAGAATCTCCTCGCTACATTAGCCCTTCAAAAATCAAAGATTTAGCAAACGCACTTACACCTTTCCCGCTTCTTAAAATCGCTGTGGTAAGTAATAAACAAGAAGAACTACAAGAAGCCATAGAGCTTTATAGGCTAGGCTTGATAGATGCAATCCAACTCCACGGAACAAAAGGAGAAAACTTTGCATCTTTTAATCTAAAAGAAGCCAACTTTCCTTTTTATGAAGTAAAAAACATTGCTAGTTTAGAAGATTTAAACAATTTTTTGAGCCCTTTTGTTCTTTTGGATTCTAAAAGCACATTAGGGGGTGGTAGCGGAAAGAGTATTGATACTCATCTACTTTTAGAGTTGAAAGAAAAAGTAAATAACTATTTATGTGTAGCTGGGGGTGTGGGTTTGCATAATTTAAAAGATTTAAAGCAAATAGGAGCAAAAATGCTAGATGTAAATTCTTCTTTAGAAAGCAAGATAGGGATTAAAGATCCTAAAAAATTAAAAGAATTTTTAGAATCTTTAAAAAACTTAGCTATTTCCAACACTCTGTGTTAGTAATCCCTACATCGCTCGCCTTAAATACAGGGTTTTTACCCTCTCTTCTTTGCTTTTCATAGTCTTTTAATACCTTAATTGCAATATCTCCCAAAAGGAAAATTGCCACAATATTAGTAAGTGCCATAATTCCCATAACCACATCTGCAAAATCCCATGCAAGATCTAGGCTAAGTTGAGAACCTACAAATACCATTGCTACTGCACTTAAACGGAAGATTTGCAACGCAGTTTTATTTTCTGTAATAAATTTAAAATTCATCTCCGAATAAAAATAATTCCCTATTAGAGAAGTAAAAGCAAAAAGCACAACCGCAATACTCACAAAATGCAATCCAAATTCGCCAAAATGTCCATACATCACTTTTTGGATTAATGGCATACCTTTTAAGCCCTCCAAATTTTCTTGAGAACAAAGCACCATAAAAGCAGTTGCTGAACAAATAATAAGTGTATCAATAAATACTGATAAAGTCTGCACCATACCTTGCTTTGCTGGATGGCTTGTATGTGCGGCTGCTGCTGCATTAGGTGCTGAACCCATACCCGCTTCATTAGAAAACAAACCTCTTTTAATCCCTATTACAATAGCACTTCCTGCAAAACCCCCAAATATTGCTTCAAAATCAAAAGCTTTCTCTACAATTTCCATAAAGATTCTAGGAAGTTCGCCAAAATTTGTAAAAATCACGGCCAAAGCTACAAGCAAATAGCCAAACGCCATAACGGGCACGATAATTTTAGAAATAAAAGCAGTAGATTTTCCACCACCAAAGAAAAAGATAGCCGTTAAAAGTGCTAAAATAAGCCCTACAAAAGTAGTAATATAGCCCTCATTAAATGCTTCTTTTCCTGCATAAAACTCAAATGCCGAAGTAAGCGTGTAAGATTGCAAACCATTAAAGCCATAAGTAAAGCACAAAATCAAAGAAATTGCAAATACAATTCCAAAAGTTTTTGAATTTAATGCACTATGGATATAATAAGCAGGTCCACCTTTATAATTATGCTCCCCCTCTTTTCTTTTATAAACTTGTGCCAAAGTGCTCTCTACAAATGCACTTGCCCCACCAAATATCGCCACAATCCACATCCAAAAAAGCGCTCCTGCACCTCCTGAACTTATTGCAACAGCCACCCCAACGATATTTCCTATCCCAACTCTTGAAGCAGTGGAAATCATCAAAGCAGCAAAGGGAGAAATATGCTCTTTTTGGCTTTTTTCTCTTAAAATACTCAAAGATTGTGGCAAGAATTTAAGTTGAATAAAATCCGTCATGAAAGTAAAATACAATCCGCATGTTATCAAAACAAACACTAAAATATAGGTATATAAAAGGTCGTTTGAAACACTGATAAAATTTGAAAACATTTGTATGATTGTGTCCATAAATGTAGTATTAGCTTCCATTAATCTCCTTGTGTAAAATTAAACATAAATTTGGAAAATTATTTTAGCTAAAAATTTCAATTACAAGCTTTTTACATACAAAATTTTTCTAAAACCTTTAAAAATTCTTAAAAATAAATCCAATTTTGTAACACAAAAAATATTTATTTCAAAAAACCTTTACACATCCAATCTATTTGGCACAAACTCTTTTTGATACATAAAACCTGTTAAAGTTTTAGAATTATTATCATAT
>NZ_NBIU01000059.1 GCF_003245365.1 Helicobacter valdiviensis | reverse complement strand
TTTCCTCTTTTTGTGGAGGTTCTTTGTTTTTAATCTCTATGTGTTTGCTTTCTAGCTTTAAATGTCTAGCGATAAAATCTTGAAGCTTTTTAATGACTAGATTGTAAATATCTATTTCTTTAATCTCTTTATTTCTAGTTCTTAAGGCTTGGATACAAATTAGAATGCTTAAAATCTCACCTAGAATTAAAAAGCTAAAGCAGTAATCTACAAAAATATAAAGATTAGAAATGCTCTTAGCTCCAAATGCTACTACAAAGGGAATAAACAAACTTAAAGCTTTACTTGTAATATCAAAGCAGATAAAAGCTCTTAAATTCTCTCTAAATGAGATTGTTTTAATAAATCCAGCAAACCCACTAAAGAAAAACACAAACAAAAGGGCATAAACTTGAGCAGAGCTTATTCCAAGATAACTAATCATTTGAAAAAACACTGCTAAAATGCCACTTCCAAAAATTAAGATTTGATTGCTTTTTTCTAAATCCATTTGATTGCCTCCACTTCTTCTATGGTTTGTGCATTCTCTATTTGCTCTTTTAGTGCATTTGCTTTAAAGGTGATTTCTTGTGTATGGAATGCTACACTTGAAGCGAAGATTAAAAACTCATTAGGGGTAAAACTCACTTTCTCATCGTTGCTATCAATCCAAATGATTTCACTAATGCTTTTTGTGCTTTGAATATCCAGCATTAGATTAGTTACTGCACCATTGATGTTTAGCTTATCTTTTTCTCTTGTTTGAAAAGTATGCTCTTTATAGCTTAGCCCTCCATCTAAAAGTGCATCTCTTTTAGTTCTTATTGCTTCTAGTTTGCTTTGCTTTGAGGCTTCTAGTAGCTCCTGCTGTGTAGGAGGTGGTGGAGTGGTAAGGGCAATAAACTCTTCTTCAGAAATAGCTATTAAACCCTCCTTAATCTCTTCATCTTTGACATAATCTTCATAAGCCCAAAGCTCGTTATTAGAATCTTTGTAGTATTTCATGGGAACTCCTTAAAAATATACCGCTTTAAGTTTTGCTGTAAGGTTTATATTAACTGATACAAACATTGCAACCCATTTGTATGTGGTATTTTTGGGGACTAGAAATATAGCACCATCCCATTTGTTGTAATATCCAACAGTAGTACTTCCTGCATCACCATAATCAATGGTAAATCTTTTTTTGATTTCAAAAGTTTTATCTCCTATAATCAAATTACTTGTTACATTACTATAGGGTTGATGAGTATCATAATATAGACTATCTGTACATAATCTAGTTACTATCAATAAATCTTTTCCGCTATTATTTGTATAATTTACATTGCTTTTAAGCGTAAAAGCTTTTAATAATTCCTCTTCGTAAGCTCCTTCACAAATTGCTTTTATAAGATTTTTATCCACATAGCTTGGAGCTAGTTTCTTCATCGTTCCTAAATTTATAAGTTGATTATCAGCAGTAGCTTCTTTAGCACACACTGGATTTGCACTAAAAGTTTTAATTCCATTAATAGTTTGATTACCATTTAAAGCTACTTTGGCATTCCCCACAGAATCTACATAAGATTTATTTGCTAATTGATTATTAGCAGTAGGGTTTGTAGCACATACTGGCACTACACTAAAAGTTTTTATCCCCGCTATGCTTTGATTGCCACTTAATAAAACACAATTTTTTAATTGATTTCCTAGATTATTATTTAAACTATTTATAGCACTATCTAGTGTGGCTTTATTAATAGCATGATTTGCCTCGCTTGGATTTGCAACACTAAAAACTTGTGCATTATTTCCATTTAAATCTGCTTTTAATGCAAGTTTGGCTAAAAGTTCATTGATAGCACTATCAATTTTAAGTTCTAATTCTAGTTTGATTTTATCTACATAATCCCTACTTGCCATAATTACACTAGGTTCTAGCTTTAAAATAACTTCCTCTGCATTAGATAACTCCATTACTACTTTAATCATTAGTTCTTTCGCACTTCCTTGCTCTAAGAGTGGCTTATAGGTTCTTGGAGTATTTCCTATTGCGATTAAATCTCCCTCGCTATCATAAATTCCTATGGCATTCACTTCAAATCCTCCAACATTACTTGGCACATAGCATTCTAAATGCACATAGTTTGGATTAAGCTCATCAATGGACTTACTTGCAATATTTGCTTCATACACCACTTCTTCTAAGTTTCTCATCTCTTCACTGGGCAAAATCACTTTAGAACTTAATTTAAATTTTTCTAAATTCACTCCATTGCCACTAGCCCTAGCAGCAATAAATTTAGCAATTCCAATACTTGTTAAAATGGTGTAAAAATCACTTTTAGTTTTATTCATCAATAAACTCCTTTAAAACTAATATTTGTTTTGCTTACCTCACAAATAAACACCGCATTTGCATTAAAGCTTGTTTTTGCATTGCTTTGTATTCGTGTAGTTTGAAAAGGTAAAAGCTCTATTTGCTCTCCACTAAGCTCTACACTTGCATTAAAGCTATCATTCTTACTTTCAATCTCTATTTCAATAGCTTCTAGCACACTTCTTACATTTTTAAAATCTTTAATTAATCTCTCCAGTGTATTAAAGGTGCGTTCATCAAAGCTTTCATTTTGTGAAGTTACTTTAACCTTGAAAAAATAAGGCTCTCCTCCATAGTTAAACCACTCTTTAACCACTGCTGTTGGAAAGACAGCTTTTAGTGCTTCTTTTATTGCAAAGGTGGTGCCGTTATATCTATCTAATAAAAGTGCTTTACTTATAAGCTCTCTTGCTTCTTTTATCTCTAGTCCATCGATACTTACATCATAAGCATTGGCTAATATTGGCAATAATCTTTCATCACAATTTAGTGCTAGATTGCTAATCTTTTCTAAATTTAAAGCTTCTAATCTAGCTTTAGCACTTAAATCAATGGCTTTGCTTTGGGGTTTATGGTGAGGCAAAATTAAAAGTTCTTTCATAGAGTAGCCTTTTGGTATTCAATACTAAAATTTAGCATTGCAAATTCATCATCAGCGATTAAAATATCTTGCAGGGGCAAATCTTTATAAATGTAGCTTTCTTCTTCCTCTGTATTTTCTTGTGTGCTTTCTTGTGTGTGGTGTTCTACTTCTAGCTTTATCTTTTCTTCTAAAGTAATAATCTCACTTTTATAAACTCCTTCTTGGTGCAAACATTTATAAATAAAGCCTAGTGCTAAATCCACACTTAAATCAAAATCTTTTTGTAAATCATTAATCTTAGAACTTATTTCATTAACGCGAGATAGCTCTAATAAATAAAGTTTTGCAGTTACTTTAAACTCTCTAGCCTTAGCTAGTTCTACACTCACACTATCTGTAAGGGGACGCACTTCATCACCACTTAGATAAGCTTCTACTTCAGGGATTATGGTTTCATCTTCACTTTTTATGATTACTCTAACCTTTCCAGCTCCATTATTTAAAGCTTTAATGCTTGAAACTTTAGGAGTAGCGCTTAGGGCATGGTAGATATAGCCTTTCTCACTTCCAGCAGTTGAAAAACGATGAACACTCATTACAGCTCTTTCTCTTAGAGCTTCATCACTTTCTTTACTTGCTCCACCACTAAAGGCTTCTAGTTGCTTAATCTTTGCTACAAAGGGGAGTGGAGTTTGTAAAAATTCACATTTAACTTCTTTGCTTTCAATATATTCTTCTAACTCCAATACTCCTAAAGCCTTGTTAGTATTTTTCTTAATAAAGACATTTTCTTTTAGAGTTGCAATATCTGCTAGTTCGTTTGAAAAAATAGAACCTTTAGGAATGAGAACATCATAATCTAGCAAAGTATTAAGTTCAAACTCTACACTTGCACTAGGTTTAACGCCCTCTAGTCTTTTAATTAAATATCCATTAGCCACTACATTATCTAAATCATCTCCTTTTGCATAATGCAGATAGGTTGCTTTTATACTTTCATTAATCCTAGCTCTAATTATCATTTCTCTATAAGCAAGAGCTTCTAATACTGCTTTGAAGGGATCAGATTCTAAAAGTTCTACATTTTCATCAAAAAAGGTTTTAAAAAGTTCTTCATAAGCTTTTAACAGCTTTTCAAAATCTAACTCCTCTATGACTTGTGGATAGGGAATGTCTTTTAAAAAGGTTTGCTTAAAATAGCCATTGTTGGCTAAAAGTTCAACGCTATTGCTCATATTTGCACCTCTATGCTAGGGTGATTATTAAAAAGCAAAGTAATGTTTAATTTGTGGTTATTTAAAGAATTTAATCTTACTCCTTTTAGTTCCACTCTTTTTTCCCATTTAGTGATTGCCTCACTTACATATTGAGT
>NZ_NBIU01000058.1 GCF_003245365.1 Helicobacter valdiviensis | reverse complement strand
TTCTTATACCACTTCTTATTACTAGATATTTATATCTTTCTCTTTTAGTTTTTAGGGATTTATAATAAGCTTTTTCTGCTTTAGTCCAAGGAGCTATGGCTCCTTTGATAGGATCTTTTAAATAAATGCTTTGCCAATCTCTAAATTCTAAAAGAGTGGATCTCTCTCCTGTATAAAAGTTAGGATCTAAATATCTTGGTTTATAATCTTTGTAGGGGGAGTTTCTTAAAATTCTATCAGCTTCAAAAAGGGCTTTAGAATATTCTTGGGTGTATTTGCCTACTTCACGCCCATCTGTGTCTAATAAAATTTTATTAGTTTCTTTCTCTACTTCTAAGATTATACCATTAGGTGCATAAATTTCATAAGTTTCACTCATTATCTATCCTTTCTTAATTTAACCTATATATAAGCCATTTTCCATGATTATAGTAGTGGCTAGTCTGCCTATAAATTGGTTGGAATAATCCCGTATTTTACTAATACCATTAAAATTTTCTTTATCTTTTCTGTTTGCTTTTCCTTTGTTTATCTTTTCATTATTTATCCCACTATACATCACTTCTAAATTATGTTGTCCTATGGCTTCTAAATTTTCCATTAATCTTCTTGCTTTTTGTCTGTCTTCTATAAAATTACCTTTTTCATCTTGGATATTATTATAAAGCCCATTTGCATATTCATATAAGATTTGTATAACTTCATTATAAGCTAAGATTGGATGTTGTTTTATTATAGGGTGTTGTGTTTTATATTCTTCTTTTTTTTGAAAATGTTCTAGCTTATACACATCGCAATTTCTAAGCTCTATATTATTTTTTTCAAAAAATTCCTTATCATTTAAAATATACTTACCCTCATTAATCCTATCTTTAGCAAAAGCACTTCTTTTCTCATCTAAAATAATATAAGATAAAAGTCTTTTCAAAGCAAATTCTCTAGCCTCACTTGAAGTTGTAGCACATGTAATACTAGGATAATAATTAAGCCCACCTGTGCACAATAAAGAACCAAAAATAAATTTAGATAAATCAAAACTCATAAATCTAGAAGCTACCAATAAAGGATAGGTCATATATTCCTCTTTTTGAACTGCTAAGGGTGCATCATATTTATAAGTAAGCTTATCATGCATTAATAGCTCATATTGGTATTTTAGTCTTTCATAGTTTGTAAGCAAAAGACTATCCACAAAAGAAGTGGCAAAATTTGCTAATAAATCCACACCTAAATTTTTACCCATATTTATAGAAAAATCAATAACCAATTGTTTTTTTACTTTAAAAATTAGAGTGGCCTGCTTAGCTTTATCTAACCTAGAAAAAGCTTTTGACTTTTTTAAATCTGTGGCGTATTCTAGCTTATTAAAATAATAATAACTCTCTCCTATTTGATATAAAAAAGCTTTTCGGACTTGTTTTATACTATTAGGATTAATTTTCATAAAATGTCCTCTAGGCTTTAATGCGTAAAAAATTCCTAGTTCTTTATAAAAATTCATTGTAAAACTTCGGAATAAATTATTTCCATAATGCTTTTTATCCAAACCTACACTTACAAAAAATAAAATCATTTTTTTAAAACAATCAGGATTACCCATAAAGTATTCTACAAAGGGAAAGAGTTGGCTTAAGATATTAAAAAAAGTAATATCTAAAGATATTCTTGCTAGTTCATTATCGGCCATAATCTCTTCTATGCTTTTATCTAAATCTTCTCTTGAAGGCAATGATTTATCTATCTGATTATTTTCTTTTAAATCAGGCTCGTTATAAGAGTCTTCATTTAGCATTTTTAAAAAATTTGCATAGATTTGATCTTCTTCTGTGTAGTTAAGCTCAAAAATAACATAAGCTAACTCAAATAGATAAATAACTTCGCTATCTGGTTTTCCATGTTGCATTAAACCTCTAGATAAAAAGATATAAAATGTTTTACCATCAATTTTAATATAGGAATTTTTTCTAATTATTTTTAATGTCCCATTGTTATTGCTTCCAAGAATTTGATAAACTTCATTTATTGGAAAAATATCTATAGATTGTTCATAGTTAAAACTAAATTCCCTAGATACAACAAAAAGAGTAGAAGCTATCAAAAATAAAGATAAAGCGGAATATTCATAACAATCTCGATGTGTGTTAATGGCTGTCTTATTTATATCATCTAAATACTTGCCAAAAGTTTTCAAATACCCTTCAATATAGCTTTTTTCTGTTTTAGTGATATCTTCAAGCTCACTTGGCATTCTAAAAAAGCTATCAAGATAATTCAAATCTTCTTGGTATAGTCCTCTAAAATCTTCAAAAGGTTTTGTCCAGCTATAAAACCAACCAAATACTTTTTTATCTTCAAGATAAGCTTTATAAGCTTCATAAAGCCTTCCTTCAAGCTTTATAAAAGGGCAAAGTTGCAATATAAAAGCATCTTCTTTTTTAACATCCCTTTCTATAAAATAAGAACCATAATCTCTTTTGCTAGGAAATGTTTCAGATGAAAGTATTTCTGCTTTTGAGGGTGATTTTGGGCGATATTTAATTGTAGCACCTAATTTTTTTTGATATAAATCCTCGCAAAGTCCTGCATTGGAAAGTTGTGGTGGATTTGTAATAAAAAGATAATTTTTACCCATTTTTGTTGTATCTGTTTTGTCCATATCTTTTTTATCCAGTATCATTTCCACCAATAAAGAAGAGGTTAAATCAGGATATTCTGCATAAAAGAAATGATTAAGATTATAAATATCTATATGCAAGGCTTGTTTTAAAGGGGTATTGGAATTATTTAAACTTGTATTTATTAAAAGTGTATTGTCAGAATTTTTGCATTTAAATTCATAGTTTCTTGTCAAAAAATTATCAAAATAACCTTTAAAATCCTCATCTAAATTAATCTGATAAAAGCTATTTCTATAAAGACTAACAGAGGGCGCTTCTATATAAGATGAAAAATCTAGCAATATTTTATCATCTATAATTAAAGCATCTGACAAAAGTTCTTCATTGCAAAAAGCAATAATGGGATAAAAATAAGTGGTTATAAGCTCTAAAAGTGGGTATGCAAAATCATAATAGTATCTATCTTTCATATATTGTCCAACTTCAGACAAAGCACTATCAAGCTCAATTTTTATATAAACAATAAAAATAAAAGGACTTCTTTTAACAAAAGATATTGGGTTTCCAATATCAATTAATGATACAAATAGATTAATAAAAAATTTCGCTACTGCCCTTATAATTTGCTTCCACATATCATTACTATCAGAATAAACAAGGTTTTTGGAAATATCTTCAAAAACCTTGTTTAAAGTGTCTTTTATATATGGCTTAATTTCTACTTCATAATAATGAGATTCTTTAATATTATTTAATAATTTAATCAATTCTTGTTGGACTTCCATTAAAAATTTATGAATATTGGCTTTATTGTTTTTATTAAGAATTTCTCTTAAAGTATTATCATCTTTTGCTTCAATAACATCATTTAAAAGTTTCATATTTTTATAGATAACTTTTTTAACACTAGATAAATTTTGATTTTTATCCTCAAAATTTTGTTCTTTTTGCAACTCGTCTTTATCTATTTGATTGAGATATACTATCTCAAAGACTTTTTGATCATTATTATTTTCAAATTTTTCTTGATAAATATCTTGGATAACTTGATACAAAGAGTTTTTAGCTCCTTTATAACCTTCATAATCACTACAAATAAAAATGATTTTTTTAGCATTTTTGGTTAAGTTTGTTATCTTTTGCCTTAAAACTTCACTAGATGCAACTAAAGTAAAATTTTTTATTTCCGTCTTTTTTACTCCATTGATTATCACAAACTTACAAACATAAAGTTCTTGCTTTCTATCTTCATCTTCTAAGTTTTCATCTAGTCCTTTTGCGATTTGAAGTTTTAAATTTTGCATTTTAGCAGGAGTTAAAAAAGTTAAATGGTATTCGTTTAATTCTTTGTTATCTTCTAAAGAATTTTTAATGATTTTATTGTATTCCAAAAGCTCTTTAAAATATCCTGCTCCTAGATCTTTGTTTTGGAATTCTTTATAAGCATCCTTATGGACTTTAGCAATGTTTTTTGGGATAATGAAGTAAAGCTTAACTAAATTGGTATCAAAGCTAAGATTTAATTCTTTAAATTCATAATCTTTACTAAAATCTTGTTTGAATTGATTAAGAATATTTATATCCTCTATATCTTTTAAATCTTTGTAATCTATATTTAATTCATTTAAAGCCCTATCTTGTTCTTTTCTTTCATTATTGATTAAAAGATTATAGATGGGTAAATTATCTTTTTGAAATCTATCGCTTTTATAATGAAGTCTTAATATAGGCTCTTTTAACTCTGCTATAGTTTTGCTTTGCTCCCCTAACCCCCTATCTATAT
>NZ_NBIU01000057.1 GCF_003245365.1 Helicobacter valdiviensis | reverse complement strand
TTTGTTTTTGTCTTTATTTTCTAAGATGAAATGGTTTAGGTTTTTAGAATGAGAAGTTAAGAGATTGGGATTTTGTTCTTTTGTGTTGTTTGTATTTTCTTTATTTTCGTTTTTATTTATTGTTTCATCTTTGCTATTTATTTTTTCATTTATAAGTAAAGAATTGATATAAGTTTGATAAGCATTTTCTAAATCTTTAAAACCCAGTTTTTTAAATTCATTGATACTTTTATAAAGTTCTTTTCTTGCTTTTAAATAAATATCGTTTAGTTTGGCTTTGTGAAGAATAAAGAGAATATATTCATCCTCATCATATTCTAAAGTTTCTTTAGCTATTTTTTCATTTAATAAAGCTTCATCATTATTATCTAAAACTAAAAAACTTTCACATAAAAACAAAGCCCTTAAATAAGCAAATTCTGAATTGATATTAATATTATCAATATCTTGTAAATTTAAAGTCTTTAATGAGTATTTTTTAGTAGCGATAATGCTTAAACTTTGATTTGGATTTAAAAAAGTATTTCTTTCTTGTTTTAATTGAAAGCTTAGATTTTCATTCAAGGATTGAAATAAAGGATTAAAAATTTCATTTTTGATTTTATTATCTTCTTTGTAAAATTTTAAAGCGAGTTGATATTTTTGTTCTTCTTGGTTAATGATTTGTTCTTGCTCTTTTAAATCTTGTATGTTTTTTAAACACTCTTCATCCATAAAATTATAGGAATTAGAAGCCATACTTGTTTTATCCATAAGTTCTTTTTTTCTTGCTAGGGCAAGTTTGTATTCTTTAGAATAGCTAGGGAAAGGGGCAAGGAAAAATAAACTAATCCCCTTAAGACCTCCAAAAAACTCGTTTGGTGAGGAAGAACAAGAACCTTCTGGAGTTTTAGAGCCTTTAGGGCATTTTGGATTATCAAATATATTTCTTATACTTCGTTCTAATTCTATAAGTGTTTTTTTGCCAACTTCAGATAAAAACTTAGCTATATCTTCCAGCTCTTTTGAAAAATAATAAGAAATAATGCTACCACCTGCAAATATAAGTATTCCAGTAGGTATTCTACCTCTAGGCACAGATTTCATCACAATAAGTGCTATATCTTTGGAAACTTCTAAGCCTTTTGTGAGAATTTTATCCTCTAAGATTTCTTTTCCTAATTTAATAATAACCCTAGTAATATCACCATTGTTAATATATTCTAGAGTATATTCAACAATCTTTAATTTATTATCTACCTTATCTGTAAAAACTTGCATCTTTTGTATATAAGGTTGTATGTTTTGTTTAGTTGGAGAGTTGTGGAAAAAGTTAGCAATACCATCACCGATTTGCAATAAGATATTTGCTTCTCCTATCTTTTCTCTACCGCTTTCTACAGCTTCTTGTCCTTCTCTTAAAGCTTCTTTTATGCTTTCTTCGATGCCAGCACTGACATTACTCTCATTTGCATCCATCTAAAGCCTTTTGAATTTTATTTATCCAATTATAACTTAAGTTAGAAAAATCTTTAAAACTATTCTTCCAATTATTATTGGCTATACTAGGAATTTTAGAAGTTGAATTTAAATCTAAATTGTTAAATATTTCATAACTTTTTTTCATTTTTTCAAACATTAATTCTCTATCTTTAAGGGAACAAAATTTTTTAAGATTTTTTAATATATCATAAGTGAAATAATATATTGCAATTTTATACATATTTGCAACACCTTTATACCAAGATCCCTTATCTAAATAACCTATACTCTCTAAGTAATTATAGAATTCTTCATAATGCTTTATAAATTTAAGTTTTTCTTCAAAGATTTGTTTTTCCAAATCTTTAGTAGAAGTTCTTAGGGCTAGATATTTTTGTTTTTCATTTGAAGTTGAATTTATATCACTTATGAAATTGAGATAATTAAAAAAAATGTGTTCTTTGGTTGTTGATGTCACAAATATATTGGTATGGATTATGATGATAGTTCCATAATACCTATCTTCAAATCCAAAGAATTTAGCTATTTTAAAATCAAAAATAGCCTTTTGCATTTTTGTATTTAAATCTTTAAAATCTTCTATTTTAGGTTTAAAATCATCTATAATTTTCATCATATCCTTAGGACTTGGATTTAAAGTCATTTTTTCAAAGTTTCTAAATTCTTGTGCTTTTTTAGGATAATGATATGTGCCCCAATAAATCGTGTATAAAGGAGAATAAAGTAATTTTGCAAGTATAGCAAATATTACAATAATTATTATACAAGGTATATAAAATCTTTTAAGTTTGTAAAAAGGTTTATTCATTGATGCTCCTAAAAATCTAAGCTATTTTACAATAATACTTACAACAATCAAAAGTAAATTTTTATACCCTGTCTATCCTCAGGGCTTAAATTATTTTCCACATGCATTTAATCTTCCTTTAGCAACATTTATAAAATAAATATATCTTTCTTCTCCGAATATTGCTGAGTATATTCCTTGAATTTCAGCTTCTAGTTTTGTTTTATATAACAAATCCATTTTTGCATAAGAATTAATCATATTCTCTAATAATTGTTCTTTTTGGGGTATAGAGCACATAAAGTTTTTATCTAGACTTGAAACAAATGGGATGAAATTAAAAAGAAAATAATCGGCATTAAAGGTTATTTTCCTAGGTGCATAAGTATCAGGTAGTGCATTTATTTCATCAATAAAAACGGTATATCTATCTGCAATACTTATAAAATTGTTCATTTCATCTAAATTAGTAGTGCTATTAGAAGCAAGATAAAAATAATTAAGATTATTTTCACTTTTTCTTCCAAATATACTTGTTTTATCTCTAAAAGCTTTAAGATAAGCATTATCCAAACCTAAAATTTGCATAAATTTAAAATCTTTTTTGAAATAGTGCATATAGTTCAACAATTCTTTTTGATTTGTTTTTAATTCTTGATTTAAGTTTTGTTCTTTAAAAACTTTTTTAAATTCTTCTTCGTTGCTCCAGAATAGTTTAAATATATCTTTTCTAATTTGATCTTCTTTTTCATAATAATACCTATCCCAAAAGATAAGCTCTAAAGGGCGATACAAAAAATGATAAGCTAAGCTTATAGAAATAATCAAAACTACAAGCAGACTACAAGGTATATAAAATTTTTTAAGTTTGTAAAAAGGTTTATTCATTGATACTCCTTTATAACTTTCTATTGTGGTATAGTTTTATTACGTTTTAAAGCATTTTGTAAATCTTTTTCTATTTGGCTCAATTCTCTATCAAGCAATACTTCTCTTTCTAGCTCTTCATTTATTTTTCACACTCTTTTAGTTTGGCTTGCAGGATTTGAACTTCTACTGAATTTTCTTGAAAAATATTAATCATTTGTATCATATTTTGTCTATTTTTGCCACTTACATCATTTAAAATCAATAATTGCTCCAATGCATTTAAAATTTTCTCAGCAACTTTATCTAAATTCTCTAATGTTTGTAAAATTGCTATTGTTTTGGGATTATTAAATTTGCAAGGAAATTTTTCAATATCATTAAGATAGACAAGCGATATAGAAACACTTCCTGTTAAAGATAATGCATAAGAAAGAGCATTTGAATCAATTTTTTTATCATCTTTTTGTAAAAAATCTTCTTCTAAATGAGTATTTAGAAAAAATAAAAAATCTTCAATTGCTTTAAACCTTTCCTTATCGAATAAAAAATAAGTCTTCCTTCTTGTGATTTTGTTTTCATTGTGTAAAAGTTTACCTGCGATTTGATTATTAACATCTAAAATAATCTTACCAGCCTTTCTCATAAGCTTCATATCCTCTTTAGTGGTTCCATAAGAACTTAAAATTCTCATGCTTTCTATACTTGTTTTTATCTTTTCAAAGTTTTTAATAATTTCTTTGGTGACTTTTTCTTGATTGTAAGTTTCTTTAGAAAGTTTTTTTGCATATTCTAGTTCTTCTTTAGCTTCATTCTTACTCCATAGGATTAAAGAATTAAGATTTTCTCTTGCTTTAGTTTCTTTAGCATTTTTATAATCTAGGGCTTCATTTACATAATCATAAAGATTACTCATTACAGATATTAAAAATGCTACTATAAGAATAATGATTATATTTTTCTTAGAAAACTTAAGCATTTTGTTTGTCCTTTGGAATAATTTAAAAAATTACCATTTTACAATTTTTCTTTTCACCATACTATATTACTATATCTACTCTGCCTTAACCTCCCCACCTTTAACCACAAGCCCTTTAGAATCTATCACTACTTCTACTCCACCTGCTTTAATAATCACGCAATCAGGTTTTGCATTGATAATTGTTTCTCCTACTTTCACGGTTGCTTCGCTATCGGCTTTTAATTCATGAGTGGTTTTTGCATAAGTTGTGATATTATCAGCTACCATACTTGTATTTTTATCACTTTCAAATCCTATGGATTCGTTGCTTGTAAAAAGAATATTGTCTTTGCTTTTGTAATCCATCTCTTTTTCGCTTAACACTTGCATTTTATCGCTGACATTAACATCATAATGCCCCTCAACCACCTCCTTTTTATTCCCCTTCACATTCTTTATCTCATCTTTATGGATAATAGTATTTTGATTAGCACCTATTTCTATGTCTTTGTTTTCTCCTACATATTCACTAGAATTCTTAGCTACTCTTACTTTATTATCTACTCCTACATTTAAAGTATTAGATAATCCTACTATGGTATCTTTAGATAAA
>NZ_NBIU01000056.1 GCF_003245365.1 Helicobacter valdiviensis | reverse complement strand
CTCTATGCTAGGGTGATTATTAAAAAGCAAAGTAATGTTTAATTTGTGGTTATTTAAAGAATTTAATCTTACTCCTTTTAGTTCCACTCTTTTTTCCCATTTAGTGATTGCCTCACTTACATATTGAGTGAGTTTCAATCTAAAATCATCATCAATTTTTTTATCTATGAGCGTATAAAGCAATGAACCATAATTAGGCCTCATTACACGAGAACCCAAAGGAGTGATTAAAATATCTTTAATGCTTTCTTCTATGCTTACTAAATATTTCATTGTATGCTCCATTCTCCACTACATTCACTGCCTTTATCTTGCACTCTTGCATTTTCTTGTATTTCTTCAATCACTGCAGCACTCAAGGCTCTTAAAAATGGCATAGAATATCTTCTATAGCCCCTACCATTATCTTCATCTTCTACTTTTGTGTATCCTTGTAGCTTTAAGTGTTTTTCCATTTTTGAAACTAAAGAGTCTTGCGTGAGTGCCATTAGATTTTACTCCTTGTATTGCTTGAACCATGTGGGTGGGGACTTCCTGTAAAAGCACAAATACATTCAGTTGTAACAACACCTGCTCCTCCAAGTCCTAAATCAATGCTAGGACTATCTACTTTTACGCTTTGTGCTTTGATATTTGCATTTATACAAGTGATGTTTATATCTTTAACCACATCAAGCTTTAAAGTGCTACTCTTAGAGTTATATTCTAAATGCGTTCCATCTTCAAAGTCTATGTTAAAGGTATTTGTATCTGTGTTTTTGGCTTTGTGTTTTGTTTGATAAAGTCCTCGTAAAATAACACCTGAATTTAAATCCCCACGCACAGGTATTACTAATACTTGTTCTCCTACTCTTAAAGGAGAGAAAGAAACCGCATAGGAGTTAGTTAAACTTTGAAATACTGGCAAAAAGTCTGTAACTAAATCTCCAATTTTAACCTTAGCTAGATGCTCTTTTACCTCACAAATAATTCCTAGTTCGTTCATTTAAAAACCTTTCCTAATATTAAATCACTATTTGCACTAAGCCATTCGCACACTTCCTCATTGTCTTTTGCTAAAGAAATAATTTCTTCTATAGTTTTTTTGGCAGTTTCAAATTTTAAGGCTTTAGTATCAATTTTTTTAGGAGCTTTAATAGCCCAGTAAGTTTTTGCATACTTTTGCAAACTTTCTAAAAGTTCTAAGCTTAATTCATCACGACTTGCACTCTCTAAAAATCTATCAAACTCAGCTATAAGTGCATTTAAAAACATTGCTTCTTTGTTTTCTAAATCCTTTTCATCTCTTAGAGCATTTAGTTTTAGAGCCTCCCAGTCAATTCCCTTGCTAAAATCATCTTTCTTCATATAATAAAAACCAGCACGCGTGATTTTTGCACACACACAAATGTCATCAATGCTTTTGCCTTCAATATAAAGATTTTTAACAAGTTCTCTTTTTGACAAATCTTGCTCCTAAAATTTTTGTGCTATTGTAGGCTAAAACATCACAATATGCGTGTCTATATATGTTTTATATGGATTTATAAAAAACAAATTTTCCCCTAAGATTTCACAAAAATTTTGTTTTAGGCTTAAAGGATTAGAAGTGAATAGTTTGCTTTTAGAGCTTAATGCTCAAAAACTACAAGAGAAAGTTAAAATCTCTCCCATTGGTTCTGTAAAAGGTATTGATGGGAGAGAATTCAAGATTGATGGAGCTAAGCTCATAAAAATTATTCAAGATAATGGAATTGACTTAGCACTTAATTTAAACCATCAAGGCGGTGAGGCTTATGGTTGGTTTGACTGCAATAGTTTAGAGCTAAGGGAAGATGGAATTTATGCAAGTTTAGAACTTACACAAAAAGGCGATGAGCTTGTAAAATCCAAAGCTTTTAGGTATCTAAGCCCAGAATATTACACAGATAAAAATAAAAATGTCGTGTTTTTGGAGGGCTTAGGATTAGTTAATCAACCAAACCTTTTAAACAAGGCTTTAAATAGGATTAAAACATTTTTTAGAGAAAGGAATTTTATGGAAGAAAATCTAGAAGAGTTGCAAAAATTAGCAGAGGAGGCAGAAGCAAAAGCACAAAGCATAGGGGAAGAGGCAGGAAAAGCGGTGCAAAGTGCCAATGAGGGCGAAAACCCAAACAATGAATTAGAAAATTTAAAAAAAGAAAATGAAGAGCTAAAAGCACAACTTGCAGAGCTTAGTGCCAAACTAGAAAACGCACTCAATCAAAGCGAAAAAGAACTGCAAGAAAATCACAAAAAACGACTTGATTTACTTTTACAAAATGGTTCTATTCTACCATCTCGATATGCTAAGGCTATCAATATGAAAGGACAAGTTTTAGAAGATTATCTTGATGTATGTAAAAAAGAGGCAAGCATTGTTTTAGGAAGAAAAGATTTAAACTTCACACAACAAAAAAATAGCCTAAGTCTTGCAGAAGAAAAGGTTTTTAAACAATTAGGAATTAAAGGAGATAAATAATGGCTTTTACAGAATTAACACCAGAATATATGAAGGCAGTAAGCAAAGGTTTTAGCACAATTTTTAACAATGCGTTAGAGAAAGGAAACAAGGATTATGAAAAACTCGCAATGACAACAAATGTTAATTCAATGGTAGTTGAATATCAGTTTTTAGCCTCTTTACCTAAAATGCGCGAATGGATTGGCGATAGACAATTTAGCAAGTTAAAAGGGCAAGGTTACACAATCACCAAAAAAGATTGGGAAAGTTCCATTGAAGTTCCCCGCGATGTAATCACTTATGATAATTTAGGAGTTGTTCGCCCCCAAATTGAAGCATTAGCTTATGAGGTGCATAACCATTATAATGATTTAATTTTTACGCTTTTAGAACAAAATCAAACTTGTTTTGATGGCAAGGCGTTTTTTGCGACCGACCACGATATTGGTGGAGTAAGCTTTTCTAATCTAGGAGATAAAGAGTTAAATGCTAAAAACCTTATGGAAGCTAGAAAAAATATGCGAGCCCTTACTAATGAGAGCGGAAGAACACTTAATATCAATCCCAATCTTTTGGTTGTGCCACTAAGTTTAGAGGCAAGGGCATTAGAGATTGTCAATAGTGATTTAATCAATGGAACAAGCAATGTATTTAAAGGCGTGGTGGAGGTTTATACTTCTCCAAATTTAAGCGACCAAGATGCTTGGTATTTATTTGATACCACAAAACCCATTAAAGCCATTATTTTACAAATCAATAAGGGTGCGGAGTTTGTAGCAAAAGACAATCCAACAGATGAAGCAGCTTTTATGCGTAAAGCTTTCCAATATGGGATTGATAGTGAAGATAATGCAGGTTATGGGCTTTGGCAACTCGCTTATAAATCTAGCGGAAAAGTAAAAGAAAATACAGAAGCTAGCTCAGAAGAAGCACAAGAGGACATTGGAGTTTAAGCTTCAAAAAATAAAATCAATAAAGGAGTAATTATGGGAAATATTGAGGCAGCTAACAAGCTAAGAAAAAAGCTAGACAATTCTAGTCAGGATAAGCAAAATGCAGGTGCTTCTAAAATGGAAGCTGACACTGCTAAGAAATCCAAAAATAAAAAGTAGGTGATTTTATGTTTAAGCCCACCCCTTTACTTTTGGAAAAACCTAGAATGCTAGCACTTACTTTGCGTGAGTTAGCACTTATGCAAAGAGCAGAGCTAAATTTAGGCAATCCGCAAGAAATTACTAGAGAAGTGGTGGCAAAGGCTGCAAAAGATGCCGATGATGTTTGTAAAAATAAACAAATTGCAGATTTCATTTGGGAGGATTTTGCCTTTATAAGAATTAAAATTTATTTAAAAATACTTTTGGATGAAGAAGACAAAATGCTTTTAGATAATGCCTTAAAAGCCATCAAAGAAGCTCCAGAAATTTTAGATGATGGAGAAGTGGGCTTAAAAACAAAAATTAGAGTTAGACAAAGAAAGGATAGGTTTTGACTTTAAAAAATTTAACTGATGAACTTTTAAAGCACTTTAAAGCAACAGGTGTGGCAAATTATGAGGATATTAAACAAGGCGGACTTTATTTAATGCTAGAAGGGATTAGTAGCATAAACCATCATAAAGATAACGCATCTTTTAGTCTTATTTTTTCAAGCCATACTTTCAATAAAGATAAAAATTCAGTAATTAGCAAAGTTGATGAATTAAGGCTTTTGCTCTATAACTTTAATACCAATAAAAAGCTTTTAAATAGTATTGAGAGTGGTTTTATCAATAATTCGCTTTTTGCGTATCGGCTTAAATTTAGTTGTGAAATCTATTCTAAACCTGAAGAAGAATTGGAAATCTTAGTATAAAAAGGAATTAAAATGTTACAAAACCCTTATTTTAAAGAAAGCGAGTTTGATTGTAAATGTGGTAAATGCACACGCCCTCCTAATGTGCCAAGTGATGAGCTAGTTAGCATTCTTTGTGAGATTAGAGAATTTTTTGAAGCTCCTATTATCATTAATAGTGCTTATCGTTGTCCTACACATAATGCAAAAGTAGGTGGTGCCACGAACTCTCAACACACCATTGGAAGTGCAGTAGATTTTATCGTTAAAGGAGTAAAGACAGAGGAAGTTTATAACTTTGTTTTAGAAAAATGGGGAGAAGAGCCTTTGGGAATTGCGATTAAAAGAAATACAAATAATCCTCATGCAGGGTTTGTGCATTTGGACACAAGAGGCAAAAAAGCAAGATGGGAATATAAATAAGGAGTAGAACAATGTTAGATTTATTGATTTATACAGCAGTTTTTTGTGGTGGAATTGTAGCAGGTGTTTTTATTGCTAAAAATAATCC
>NZ_NBIU01000055.1 GCF_003245365.1 Helicobacter valdiviensis | reverse complement strand
GTGAAAGTAAGCTAAATGAACTTCAAAAAGGTGGTGTAAATGGAAGATGTGAGCTAAAGGGAAGAGAAATAAGAGCAGGAGGAAAACTAAAAATTAAAAATATAGGCTATGATAATTATGAGTTTAGCATTAAGAGTGTAAGCCATAGCCTAAGTGAGAGTGGGTATAGTATTAGTTTGGAGTTTGAGAGTTAGGGTTTTTTTAGAGTTTCATCAATCGCACTATAGAGTTCTTGATAGGCTTGTATTATATTTTTCTTTTCATATATTTTATTGTTGGGATTATAAAAATTAATTTTTTTATCTTTTAAATCTTGACCCAAAAGTAAAAATTCTTGCTCTCTAATAGAAAGAAAAGATTGTTTTATATCTTGATTGTTCGTTTTATATATTGTAAAACGAATTATTATTTTGTAATTATCTAAGGTGGCTCTATAAAGATGATTGATTGCACTATTAAAATTTTTATTTTGTATAATTTCAGAGCTACTTGAAACAGAAATAATTAAATGAGACAATGCATTGTTAAACTCTAGTAAAGACTGAACAAATACTTTTTCGGTTACATTTTCATCATCTAAATCATCTTGTTGTGCTAATAAATCTTTAAAATCCCTTTTATCTATATAATTCATAAAAGCTTCTGAAAAATCTTTGCTTGAAAAATAAAATTCCTTACATTTTATTTTAAATTGAGTGTTGGAAACAATATGTTTTTGTATTAATTCTAAATTGATGCAAAGCTTTTCATTAAGCTGTATTTTATCATTTGCTTTTAGTTGAAATTCTTTAATTTGATCTTTTAATTTTTGATAACTTTTTTGATATTCTTCGCTCTCAGCATATGAATGATTGAGTAAGTTGAGGAATATATTTTTAATATTATTGAGAAATATAACATTTCTAGCAAATTTCGTTTTATTAATCAGAGAGTTAGCTAAATCTATTTCAATATACTTTAGGTATTCATTAAGTATATTTTTAAAACTTTGCGTTTGCAAAAAATTCATCCATCTTAAATTTTTTACGATCTTCAATAAGTTCTTTTTCTAATTCTCTTAGCATTTTATCTAATTCATCATCATGGGTAGTTTCTGCTACATCGCAAGTATTTCCTGTATTGAAACAAGGCATATTAATATATCCAACTTTTTTATAACTATCTTTAACTAGCTCTTCTTTGATCATCTTTTTCACCACTTCTTTCGCACTCTTTTTAAAAAGCATAAAAATTCTTGCCAATTGGCAAAACTAAGACTAATTGTGAGATAAATGCTACAATATTTTAATTAAAATTGCAATAAATATTTCAAATTAAATTAAAAATTCTAAAACAGGCTTGGCTGGTTTGCTACCCTTAAAGATTTGGTAATCATATACACAGCATTCAAGCTTAAATCATACTTTCTAGCACATTCTAAACTTGCTTTTTTAGTGGTTAATCCTTGATTGATAAGTGATTTAAAATCTTGTTTTAGTTCTTCATCTCTTAGCAAAGTTTTATAGCTTGGGATATAAATATTTGCTCCACCAAATTCTTTTAAAATTTCTCTTTTATCGTTGTTTTTTACAAAATCTAAAAAGTATTCAAAATAATCATAAGTATCTAGCATAAAAACCCCATAAAGCTTTATTTTTAAAATCATACCAAAAAATTAAAAAAATATTCGGGGGGAGCAAGTTAATTGTTCCTTGCGTTTTTTAAAAAATCTTCCAAATCCACTACAATTGAAGTTTCTTTTTCTTCTAATCCTTCATAAATTCTCTCCCTTAAAACACAAAGACAACGGGTTAAAATGTTAAAATTTTCTTTTATAGGAATTTCACACAAAAGAGAACCGCAAAAGATTGTAATATTTTCTTTTTTGACTAGAAATTGAATATCAGAATTTCTATCAATTGCTAAAGATAAAAAAGTGTTGCTTTTTGTATGGATGATTTCTATAATCATTTTTTGCTCCTTAATTTTGATGGGACAACGATAACTCTTGTAAGCTTAGTGTGTGCTGTTGTGTGAAAAACTAACTCTTTTTACTTCTAGCTTCTAAATTCTTTAAAGCTTGAATGATGCTATTAGCCTCTTCTTGATTTAAGCTATTTAAATGCAAGGGGCGTTTTTTAATGATATTGTTAATAAATTCTCTTAATGCCCATGCACTTTTTTTATAAGAGTATTTTACCCATAAGGCATTTATCATATTGATTTGTTTTTGTGTAGCATAGCCTTTATTTGCTTTTTCTTTATAATATCTCTTGTGCTTTAAATATTTTTCTTCATATCCTAAAAATACTGCAAATTCTCTTAATTCTTCTATGCTTAAATCTTTAGAGCTTTCTTTATTATAACGCTCCTTTAAAGCATATCTATAATCCTCTTCACTTAAGCCATTCTTGCTTTTTAGGATATGGATAATTTTAATTAGATGTGCTTTTAGAGAGTTTTTAGCAGTCATCGTTAATCCTTTTGTATTTTCTTAGTTCTTCTTTGAGTGCTTCCAATCTTTTGCTTTGCCACTCTAGCAAAAGCGTTAAAACACTAATTTGTTTTTTAGCAATTTGTAGTTTCTCTTTATGCTTTTTACCCATTATTATGCTCCTTTATAATGTTTTGGATTCTTTTAAAATATTCTGCAAGTTCAGTATTTTTGCATTTTATTTCAAAATTCCCTGTGGCTCTTTCTTTATAAGTTTGTTTCTCTTGTTTCTTTGTTTCTTTAAGAGTAGGTTTGAAGCTCACTTCTGCTAAGACTTTAGAAAAGCTTAGCCAATCTTTTAAATTTCGCTCTTTATAAAGAATACGCATTTTATTTAAGATTTGTTCTTCTTTGTATTTAAACTCGTTTAATCCCACTTGATGATTAAATACAATCACACATACTTTTCTTTGATTGATTTCTCTTAAATCCACTCTTTTAACTAAGGTTTTTAAATTATCTAAAGCACTAAAGACTAAATCTGTTAGCGCTTGTCTTTTTTCTAATTCTAAAAAGATATTAGTCTCTTGCATACTCTACCTATCTACAAAAGCACACTTCATCGCTTTTGTAATCCTCGCTTAAATCTAGTTTTGGATTCTTCTTGAAATCAAGCTCTAATTTTTCTAAAGTCATGTTTGGTTTAAAAGTTTGATTTAAGCAACCTTTGCTCTTTGCTAAGCTTTCAAAATCTTTGCATTTTTGCCACTCTTTTGGAAAAAATTTAAAAAGATTGTATAAAGATGCTTTGCTTTGTTTAGGGCAAAAAAAGCAACCTGTGCGCTCAAAATATTTATAAAGTGGATTTGCAATACCACGCTCTTTTAGGAAATCTTCGCATTCTTTCTCATTCCAACCCCATTCGTGCAATGGATATTTAGCCACGCCATAGCTTAGATTGCTAACTCTTCCGCTTTTAACTTCACTATGTGTATAGCCGATTAAAATATCGCATTTAAAGGAGTTAGGGCATTTTTCTTTTATAAACTTCTCACTAGGTCTTGATTTTAGCTCTCTAGTGCAAAAGCTCATTCCTAATGTTAGAGGCAAACCTCTCAATTCTCCCTTTCTCTCCCCTCTGCTTATTGGCTCTAAAAAAGCCCATTTATAAAATAAATCTTCTTTAGATTTTAACCTTGCAAGAGTTTTGTTAAATTTCTTTTTTAAATAATTCTCTATTCTATCAATATACTCATACATTTCTTTAAACTCATAATGTGTATCACAAAATAAAATATAATCAATATCTTTTCCGCTTTCTAAATAATTAATTACCATCGCAGTGGAATCCCTTCCGCCACTTAGATTTGCAAAAGTCATTTTCTACTCCTTAAAAACTTTAATTAAGCCCACTTATAAAATGGGCTTATTAAAGCTTATGAAATTGCAAAATGTGAATTATTGCATCTTTATCTGATAAATCATTCTTGATATATTCTCTAACATAACTGTAAGTATCAATGTAATTCCATTTTTTCCAAATAGGTTTTACAATAGTCGTTATGCCATCTCCAAAGAAGTCTTTTTTAATATCATCTATAACTCTGTAACCTACATAAGAATAAAAAACTTGTATTTTTGTATTAAACATCTAAAAGCTCCTTATTCTCGTGGATATTGCCAACAACCTTACAATTTTTAAAATTACCCTTGCTTGTGTGCATTCCATACACAGAATCTTTAGTGCGACAAATCACACTTAGTTCAAGATGTTTATTAAACTCTACTAGATAGTTTTTACCTCTAAAATTCAAAATATCTCCAGCAAAAATTTTTACACCGCCTTTATCTCTAAAGCCAGTCCAAAGCTCTATTTTAATATCACCTTTTATATCTTCATCTTCCAGCATAACATATTCACTACCACCATTATAAACCGCTATGCAATTATCAATAATATCGTTCTCATAAACAACTCTAAAATCAAAATCTTCTAGTTTCATCTTGCCTCCTCATAAATTCTATTTCTCTCCCTGTATTCTTCAAGAGTTAAAAACTCACTATTAAGAGTATCTAATATATTTCTTGCTTCTTCAATTTCTAAATCATTTAAAACAGCTCTTAGCAACTCGAGCTGATTTAAATATTTATGTGAATCTGTGTAGAGAACTTTTATGACAAAATGTATCTTTTCTTCTTCGCTTAATTCAGTAAAAAGATGATAAACATCTTCATCATCAAAATCTTCTAAATCATAAAGCTCTATTTCCTTTCTGATTTGCATTCTTTCTCCTTGTTTTTGTTTTTGAGGTTGCCCTCTTTAAAGAACTTATTTAAGCCCTTTAAAAAAGGCAAAGGGTTATTCCCCTTGCAGTGCTTCAAGTCTTGGCACAATTCTAAAG
>NZ_NBIU01000054.1 GCF_003245365.1 Helicobacter valdiviensis | reverse complement strand
CCATTATAGTGATAGTGTTTTAGAAAATATTAGAAACAAGCATGGAAGTGATGATTTTAAAATCGATATTGTAGGGCATTCTTTAGGTGAAGCATTAACTCAAATGCTTGCTTTAAGCCTGTGTGATGATAAGAATAGAAATAATATCAAAGCACTATATACTTATAATGTCTCTTTAGAATCTAGGAGTATTGCCTATTGAAAACTTACTTTAAATTCTGTATATTTGGTGGCTAGGTTTTTGTCTTTTTAGTTTTTGTTAAGTATCTAGGAATGGCTTATCAACCGCACTTTTTTGGGGCTTTTTGAGAGTATAGTATTAGCCATTACACCTTACTTATTGATTTTGAGATATATTGCAATAAAAATAACCAAAATATCAATGATTTTAAATTATTTTTAAAAAATATGCATTATATTTTCTTATTCCCATAATAGCATTTATGGTATTTATAGTTTTTAAAAATAGTGTTATATCATCGGTATTGCTTTGCGGTTTGCTGTTTTTGTGGTTGTATGCTGTTTGGATAAAAAAGTTTGTTATGCTTTATATAGCAAAATTTTGGAGATAATTATGGACACAATTAAAACTCAAATCAATAATTTAAAAGATTATGCAGAACTTGCACAAGCTAGCTATGGTTATTTTAATTTTTAAAAAAGTAGAAGAATTTTATTAAAAATATTAAAAAGGAAAATAAATGGATCTATTGAAAAAAGTATACATTACTTGGATAGTGTTTTGGATAATTGGATATGCAATTTTTTTGCCTACAGCACATGGATTTGATAGCATGGGTTTTACAGATTTTTTCATACTTGCTTTACAATTTATAGCTATAATTTGGTTGCCTCCATTATTTATTTTTAATATCGTATATTTTGTGATAAAAAAAGAAAGAAAATATATTATAAATGCATTATGGATATTATTGTATTATCCATTGGTAGTTTTATTATATCTCATATTTGATTAAAAGAAAAAACATGAAACAACAAATCAAAAATCTTAGAGACTATGCCGAGTTAGCTTGGGCAAGTTATGGATATTTTAATTGCGTTGATAATAAATTTGATATAAAAGATGAAGATAAAATTGTTGCCTTTGAAAATGTTTTAGATATTGCCTACAAAAACTCTAAAATTATTGATGAGAGAGGATTTAAAATCGGCAAACTCGATGGCGACTTTGGTAAAGAACAAGCAAAAAGATTCTTTTCTCGCTATGATTTATTAAAACATTGCCCCAATACAGATTTAGGTTTTTCTGCTACTCTTTTTCAAGAAAAAGAATCTAAGGAATATATGAGATGAAAAAACATATTATTTTTATTATATTTGTAGTTTATCTTATTGCCTGTTTTCTTTTTACATTACTAGCAGGAGCTATTGGGCATGGAGCTACGCCATATAAAATAGCAACATTTTTTTCATGCTAGTTGTTGCACCATTAGTTCCCTATGTGATAGTCAGTCTAGTCATAGATGCATACAAACAATTCCAATGGTGGAAAATTTTAAACTTAATATTCTTGATTATACCAATATATATTTTTTTACTAGATTATGGAGGTAAGCAAATGGATAACAAAATATTAATACAAAAACTTAGAGACAATGCTGAGCTAGCTTGGGCTAGTTATTTTTAATAAAAATTAAAATTTTAACAAACAGGAAAGTGGTGTGAAAATATTAAAAAATTTATATATTGTTTGGATGATGTATGCAGTAGCATTAGCTTTATATGGCTTTTTCTACCAGTTGTTTAGTGAGAAAGATTTTTTTGAAAGTTTTTCAAATGCATTTTTAATTTTTCTGGTAGTATCTATTTTTCCAATATTGCCTTATTTTTATTATTCAATTTATATCAAAGCAAGAAAAGCAAAAAATGCGTTTATTGCTTATTGTTATTATTTATTATTATTGATAATCATTTGTTGTTACTTATTGTTATTATTAATCAATAGAAATAATATTAATTTTCAGCTATACTTAATTTTTATTGCAATACATATTGTAATATTTGTAACAATTTATCTAATTAAAAGAAATAAAAATGAAAACTCAAATCAATAATTTAAGGGATTATGCAGAACTTGCATGGGCTAGTTATGTTTATTTTAATTTTTAAAAAAGTAGAAGAATTTTATTAAAAATATTAAAAAGGAAAATAAATGGGTGTATTTCGTAAGTTTTATATTGTTTGGGTAGTATTTTGTATAAGTGGATTTGTTATTTCTCCTGCTGTAGGGCATAATCCAAATAGAGTGTATGAATTTTTTGTAATGCTAGGTTGGATTATTTTCCCTTTAATTCTATTAATACTTTATCGCTTTTTTTCTCTTTGTGAAATAAAGTTTTTGTATATAGTATTGCTATTGTTACTTTATTATCCTATAGCTTTGATATTGTATTATATGTTTTATTATCATAATAGTTTTTATGTTACATTATATATTTTTTTATCATTATTTAAATAAAGGATAATTTTGAAAGAAAAAATCAATAAGCTAAGAGATTATGTAGAACTTGCATGGGCTAGTTATTTTTATTTTAATTTTTAAAAAAGTAAAATAATTTTATTAAAAATATTAAAAAGGAAAATAGATGAATACATTAAAGAAAATTTATATCATTTGGGGGATGTTTTGGTCTATTGGACTTGGAATTTTTGTGCCTACGGCACATGGATTTGATAGCATGGGTTTTACAGATTTTTTCATACTTGCTTTACAATTTATAGCTATAATTTGGTTGCCTCCATTATTTATTTTTAATATCGTATATTTTGTAATAAAAAAAGAAAGAAAATATATTATAAATGCATTATGGATATTATTGTATTATCCTATGGTCTTTATTATTTTTTTAATAATTGTTCGAACAAGTTTTTAGGTGACTAAATGAAAACTCAAATCAATAAGCTAAAAGATTATGTAGAATTAGCTCAAGCAAGTTATTTTAACTTTGAATTTATTAATAGTAGAAATGTATTTGAGTTAGATTCTAATCGAGAAAAAATTCAAGATAAAAACTCTCTTAGAGGCTATAGAGAAATAAAAGTAAATTTAGAACATATTATAAGTCAAAAATATAAAGATGAAGAAGTATTGATTGATTTAAGGCTAGATGATGCTTGGCAATCAAAAATGTTAAATTTCTTTGATGAAAAAACAAATTTTGATGAATTAAATGGAGAATTTGGAGAATTACAAGCTAGGAATTTCTCTCAACGATATGAGATTAAATTCCATCAACCTAATACTTTAAGTGGTTTTAGTGCTACTTTGTTTTATGATAAAGAAAAAGATAAATTTGTAGCAGGATTTAGGGGAACTGAAGTTACAAAAATTAATGACTTAGTACAAGATTTTATTCTATCTCTTAGTGGCAATCTCCAATCCTCTCCTCTTTTAGAATTTTTAGAACAAGTTGATAAAATCATCAAAAATGAAAATAAAAACATTATATTTGTAGGGCATTCATTGGGTGGGTATTTAGCTCAAATGGCTTTGATATATTGCGATATTAAATATAAAGACAAATTATCCTTTAGTCCTAATGAAGTTTATACCTTTAATGCTCCTAGTGTTCATGGCTGGAATTCTCCTAGTATATTTTTAAATCCTAATGCTATAAAAATTTTGCAAGATATTTCTAGCAATAAAGCAATAGATGTTTCAAGAAAAGTAACTCATATTTATGATAATGGTGGAGTTGAAATTATCGCTTCAGCTCAATATGGTGCAAGTAATGCCCTAGCTATATATACTGGGAAAGATACTCATTCAATCATCCCCCTTACCCAAACTCTCTATTTTTATGCTTATCTTCTAGAATTAGATGCTAACTATAACAAAATCAAAGATAAAAGCCTTAGCGAGTGTATAGAGTATCTAAATCATTTTATGAAAAATATTCAAATTTATACAGAAACTTTTGTAACAAAAAATAATGCGATTAATAAAAATGATTTTGCTATTAAAAATGGTCCCTTTGGGCTTTTTAGAAGCTCCCCAGAAAAAATCAATCATTTTGAATATTTTCTCTCATTAATAGCCACTATAATGCAAGAAACAAATGGAGTTTTGCAAAGAGTTGGGGAGGATTATTATACAAGCTATAACGCTCCTACCATTAATCAAACAAAAATTGTAGATTTTATTTTAAAAGCACAAGAAAAGGAAAAATATATTTTAATGCTTGATAAAGAAGATTATGATAGACTTAGAAAAGATTGTGCTTTTATTAACCAATTGGATAATTTAGCCTTTAAGATAGCAGTTGGAGATTTTAGGGTTTTTGTAGTCGTTAATCAAGATATGAAATGTCTTGAGAATGTTAGCAATATTGCAAAAATATATGGATATAATTCAAAAGTTTATCAGCTAAAAGAGCAAAATTGGGATGAACAATATTTGGGCGGAGTTTGTAAAATATCACAAGCTTTATATTTTAAAGGAAAAGCTAAAATAGGTATCATCTAAGGAGAATTGATGGTAGGTAGAAATTTTTTATATTCTATCCATAAAGATAAAAAAAGTATTTATTTGCTTTGTGAAAATAAAAGCATAATTGATTGTCAAAGTATTTATGAAGAACTTTATAAATTAGAAGCAACAACAGATTTTACTTTTGAAGAGTTGCAAAACTACCAAGCTTATATCTTCCTAAACTCCACCCTCCTTACAGGCTCCACCGAACTCCCTAATAATTCTTTTTACTTTGGAGAACCCAATAAAGAAGGAAATATTTTACAAGATAAACCTAGCTATTATTTTTCCCCTAGTGATGAAAGCAGTGGTAAAGGAAGACTTGCTATCTTTTATAAAAATGATGAGCTTTGCTT
>NZ_NBIU01000053.1 GCF_003245365.1 Helicobacter valdiviensis | reverse complement strand
ATCCTTTTAAAATGAAATAAAATAGCTTTAAATTAAATTTTAAAGCTATAATCTTTTTGCTAGTTTTCTTGGGCTAGAGCTTAGCTTTAGCCCTCAAAATTTACACTTATTCTATATCCACTAGAATCTAGCTCATGTCTTACTTCTTTAATGCTAAAAGTCGCACTTTCAGCAATACCTTTAATAATCAAATTTGCTCCTGCTCTTATATTAGCACCCTTTAAACTACATGAGCCTTCATATACGCCAACATTTAGTGCCTTTAATTTAGCCAAACCTTGTGCCAGAGCTTCACTTTCACTTTTAGCAGGTGCGATTTTTAGCTCATATACTAGATTACTTTTGCCACAAAGCACACTTTTAATTGTGCCACTTTGTATATCTTGATAGCTCACTCTAACACCTGTATAATTATTGCGATTTTTGATATTGATTTGTAAATCAAATAAATCGCTCAAAGTTAGTGTATGAGTAAGACTACTTCCTCCTTTAATACTTGCTCCCTTTTCTCCATCTTGAGCTATGTTTTTTTGTTCTATGATAATTAGTGTTTGCTCTTTAATGCAAGCCAAATAACCATATTTAGCACACAAAGAGTAGATAAACTCCATATCGCTAATATTATTTTGAAGTTCATATTTTATGAAAGTTTTAGTGCATACTTCCACTTTGTGTCTTAGATTGTTTTCTTGTGCTATCTTTTTGGCAATTTCTGCTAGATTTGTATTTTCAAAGGCTCTATCTTTTTTAACCTTTAGATTGCTTGAAAAGTTTATTGCAGTCGCTCTAATTTCTGTGGTATTGCTTGTATAATTTTTAGAAAAAGAATTGAGTGCAAAAGTTCCACATTTATAGAGTTTCTCCCCATATCCCAACCATAGCTCTAAACTATCTCCAAAAGGGGCTCTTGCATATAGCCCATTAAGGCTTAAGCTAATCTCATCACTTTCATCTTTTGCCTTATCATCAAAACTTAGACTAATAAGATTTTTAGAGATTGTTTGCGTGATGTCTTTGCCTTTTGCTAAAAGCTTAAAACTTGGTTTATCTACCATAATGCCTCCTCTTTGTTTTCTTTTTTCTCAATCTTTGGCAAAATCACTCTATCGCCACTTTTTAAAAGCGGAGTAAGCTTGGGATTTGCTTCTAAGATTACACTAAAATATTCCAAAGTTCCATAATGGTTATACACTACTTTATCCAATCTCTCTCCACCCATTGCTATATATACTTTATTCATCAAAATCCCTCTCTAAATTTAAACTAAAGCTTTGTTCTAAAAATCCACTTCCTTCTATAAAAACACTTTGTTTTTCCTCTAATCCTTTAATGACAAATTTTCCATAATAAATTCCATTTGCAGAGCATAGAGAAAAAGACAAACCAGAGCTTCCCATTTCTTTTAATTTACTTAGATAGTTATTGCCATCTTTTAGTGGGATTGTTTTGCCACTTATGCTTAAAGTTTGACTTTCTTTTTTGGCATTAAACAAACAAGGATGATTATTAATGCGTTCATTGCTTCCTATACCATAATCTACACTAATACTAAGTTCATCAGCATGCAGTGCACTAAATTTAAAATCTCCTAGTGAAAAAATCATACTACCCCCAAATCGTTGTTTGTTTTTGTTTGTCATTATTTTTAGAAATTGCTTTTAATACTTCTCTTTCTATTTCTTTTGCAAATGCACCTAAATCAAAGATGCCATTTTGCGTAGCAATATTAAAAGTGCCATTTACATTCACACTTACATGGCTATTTTGCACATTGTTTGCTTGTTGTGTTTTTGTGGGTATTGTGTTAGTTTTAGCCTTTAAGTCTTCCACATAGCTTTTTGAAACCTGCAAATCTTGCTTGTTTGCGTCCTTTTTGTTTTCTTGCCCTGTAGAATTATTTTGTATTTCTTCATCTTCTGTAAATCCAAAAAAATTAGCAATTTTGCCACCAATATTTTTTAACTTGCCTAATGTATTATTTACCCATTCTAACTTTTTAGCAAACCAATCAAATATACCAGAAAATAAACCTGTAAAAAATTCCCCAATAGGTGCAAACACTGCCTTAAAAAAACTAGCCATACCACCACTTAAGCTCTTAAAAATATTCACAAAATATTTAAATAAATTAATCCAACCCATAAACACTGCTTTTACAAAATTAGCTATGGGTTGCCATAGAGGTTTTAACCAATTTATAAAGCTCATAAACCAACCTTTAACCTTTTCCCAATTTAGCACCACTAAAGTTGCAACCCCTGCTATTGCCATTAAAATTAATCCAATAGGATTGCTTAAAAACGCTATTTTTAGAATATTAAAAGCGGTAGTGATTGCATTTAAAGAAAATATAAATTGTGCCATTATAAGTCTTGCTACAAGCATACTTGTTTTAAAAGCAGTCATTGCCACGCTAGAGGCTGTAAGTGCTACAACAATAGTTCCAATCGCCACACTTAAATTGGGGAAGGTATCCACAAGCCACCTTATAGCATTAATTACACTGCTTAAGAGTTTAACGATAACATTAATAGCAGGTGCTAAAGCTACCCCAAGTGAAGCTGTTAGATTGCTTATAGAAGTGGTAAGCTTCTCTAATCCTGCATTAGTGCTAGAATTTAATTTATTAAATTCATTGTTTAATCCTCCCATTTTTGTGTTGCTTAGAGATTTTAACGCCTCTTCATATTTATCTGTATTATCCACTAAATTTTGCATCATTCCAGCAGCACCACTTCCAAATACAGAATTTAAAAAATCCGTCATCTCATCTTTTGGGAGTGTCTTAATTTGGTTTAGAAGCATTTTTACAGCCTCTCCTGCATCTTGTTTAAAATAAGCACTTAGCTGTTCTGTGCTAAGCCCTAAAGATAAAAATTGATTTTTTACATCATCGCTTGCATTGTTTAAGGTAGATAACACGCCAGTTAATGCTTTAAAAGTTCCTACTGCCTCCCCTTCATCTTTAGTAGCAGAGGCAAAAGCTGCACTCAAAGCTGCAGTTTGCTCTGCACTCATTCCAATAAGTTTTGCATCGCCTCCTACTTCATTCATTACTTTAGCGATACTTCCTGCAGCTACATTAGAAACTTTAGCAACATTTACGATTTTATCCCCCAAGCTTTGCATTTGCTCTACATTAAGTTTGTAGATATTAGAGAGCTTACTCATAAAACCACTTGCCTCTTCATTGCTTAATTCAAAGACTTTTTGGTAACTTATTCCAAGTTTTGAAAAGGCTAGGATTTGTGCTTCGCTTTTAATTCCTAGCTTAGAGGCCTCTGTTCCTAGTTTCATTATTTCACTTACAGGTGCTCCAATATCTGAACTTAGATTTAAGAAGTTTTTACGCAAAGCATTTAAGGTTTTATTATCTGTGTTTAAATATTGATTGATGCGGTTTAAATCATCTTCTACATTTCCAGCAATTTTAACGGGAGCGACAATTGCTAAAGAGGCGGCAGCTTTTCCCATAAGCTCTCCACTCATACTGCTAAACTCCTCTTTTAAGGCACTAATTTTAGCCTTAGATTGTTCTAGCTTATCAATGCTCTTATTTAAAGCTTTAACACTTTTTGTGCTTTGGTCTAACTTTTGGCTAAAGGCTCTTAAGGAATCTGTGCTTTTAGCAATTTCTTTTAAACCCTTAAAAGCGAGACTAATTCCAAAGCTAAATCCTAAATCTTGCATAAAATTCCTTTTTATTATAAAATCCATTCTATGAAAAGAACAGATGCATTTTTGGCAAAAATTGCCTTTTTAACACATTTTAAATTAGTTTTTAAAGCCTTTTTAATACTTGGAGTTTTTATAGGGCTTATTCTTTTTCCTTTTATGAAAGAACCTATAAAAAACTTTTTTCAAATATTAGGTGGCTTTGCACTCTTTTTAGTGTTTCTTTATATAGTTACCTTGATTTATTTAATTTTGCAGAGAAAGTAAATTTCTCAATCTTTCTAAAATCAAGCATTTTGTGCCTTAATAATCTTTAGGCTAATTTCTAAAAACTCATAAAAATCTTTAATATTAAGCTCTAATATTTCTTGATATGAAAAATGCAAACAATGGGCAATGAGTGCAATTTGCTCATTGCTTATTGTTCCAAAAAACTTTGAAACTTCTCCAGTGCGGAACTTAACTTATTAATATCTCCCAAGCTTAATTTGTCTAACTCTTCTAAACTCATATTAGTGCATTCTCCTATTAGGTAAAAAGCACGCGTTCCCTCGCCCTTTGTGTTATCCATAGCACGCCTTAGCATTCCTGCTGTGGGTGGATTAAACTTTACTTCTGCTCCATTTTCTAATGTAATCATTACTTTTTCCATTTTTATATCCTTATAAACTTAAATTTTCTCTAACACCACTTAATAAATCTTTGCCATCAATCTCTAAAATCAGATTTTTAACATCTGCCAAAAAGAGCTTTTTGCCATCCATACTGATTTTTATGTAATGCACATTGATTTTTACTTCACTTGTAAATTCGCTTCCTGCGACAATGGAAGGCGGTGTAATAGAAGTCCATTCTCCATCTAGTTCTACTACAAAGGGAACTTCTTTGCCTGAACCGCTTTGATGAATGCTTGCTTTAAATACAAGCGGTATTTTTTCTTTATTAAAAGTATTTGCACCAAATGCATTAAACATTTGCTCGCCCATTTCGCTAATCTTAAAACTAGCCTCCATTGCTTTAAAAATTCCTGTGCCATAATTTGCACTAATTGCCCCTTTGCTTTCAATCACTTCTTGCTCAATTGTTGGTAAGGTAATATCTCTTGCTACTCCTGCATAACCATAACCATCTATAAAACAATTAGCTTGTTCTATTACTTGAGGTATTTTATTAAACATATTTTCTCCTTTTGTTAATTATTCTGTTTGTAAAGATTTCAAAAGATCACTTGCCCACTCATCACTATATTTAAAGTCTAGTGTGAGTTGTTTAACAATTGGATTATTCATCATTTTTGCTTGTAAATAAAACTTTCCAGCACTGATATTACTTGGAGTGTTTCTCTCCTCATCCCATTCTACTTCATAGCCTACAAGCACCTTAGCACCTTTTAGATTTCTTAGCATTTCTTCAACACTAAGCTTAATAAAATAAAGCTCACTTGCTTTTTTATCAATGGCTTTAAAAGAGGCTTTTTGTCCTGCAAGGGCTACTCTATCAA
>NZ_NBIU01000052.1 GCF_003245365.1 Helicobacter valdiviensis | reverse complement strand
GGAACGAGGCTAGACTTAAGTGTCTGCGAGTTCCATAAAATTTTATAAATCTGCCACTAGGTATCTTGAATGCGAATTTTTTGAGAGTTTAAACCCTCATAAAAGCTATTTAAAAACACAAAATAGCTTTTATTAAAGTTTTTCTCCACGCTCTGTATTGCTATCTTTTTCTTGTGGCTTGTTAATCTCTGCTAAGTCTTCTAAAATCCTCTGCCACTTTTTTAGATTTCTTGGGTGGCGGAGTTTTCTTAGAGCGTTAGAATAGATTTCATAAGCTCTACTTGGGCTAATATTTAATGCTTTCCCAATCTCTTCAAAGCTCATTTTTAGCCCAACATTAAAAAGGAAGCTGCTGCTTCTATATGTCTTAATTCAACCTTGCTCCCATCTGCAAAATCTTTAGCTCTTTTTAAAAGCTTCTCGCTTTTTCTAAAATTGCCACGAGCTAGGTTAAAAACCAAATCAATAGCTTTTTTATCTTCTATGCCAAAGTGCTTACAAAGCGTTTTTAAATCTTCATCTCTTAAGCCTTCTTTGTTTTGGTAGCAAAGTCCTTTTAATTCCCATTTTGCACCAATTCTAGAGCTTAGTTGCCCATACTCGTTATAATCGTTTCTGCCAATACCTGTAAGATTATTTTTAAGCTTTTTAGTTCCCACTAAAATTAAAGCAGTGTTTGAAAAATCATAAATGCGTCTTAAGCACTCTAATGCCCTAAATGGCAAATGTTCGCTTTCATCAATGATTAAAACCTTTGAAGTTCTTGCTAACTCACTTGCAATGCCTCTAATCTTGTCATCTAAAGAACCTTTAAAGCAAATATTTAGTTTATTTTCAAGCCCCACTAAAAGCATTTTTTTACTAGTTTCTGTTGTCGCTTCAAAAAGCACCACTCTTGTGCCATTTTTAGTAGCGTATTCTTTAATGGCTCTGCTTTTTCCAGTTCCTGCTTCGCCGATGATTACTCCCATTTCACGATTACTCATAGCATTTTCAATAGTAACATTAATAGCTTTTGCATCTTTAGTGATAATAAAAGGAGTTTGAAGCTCTTTTATGCTTTTTTCTTCTACAAAGCTTTTAATGTATTTTTCAAGCAAAGGTTCTACTTTTGAAGCATATTTATAGCTACTACCTTCTTTCATATAGCCCACCATATAGCTTTTATTAATCCCTAAACGATCTGCTAAATTATTTTGAGAGATGTTTTGGGTGCTTAAAAACTTTTTAGTAAGTTCAACTAATTCCATTTTAATTCCTTGTTTTAATTTCGCAGAGGAAATAAATTCCTCTTTACGACAAGGGACTACTCGTCCCTTGACCCTCTAAAGCCCCCGTCCCACTGCGTTTCACTTGCGGGGAAGGCTTCGCCTTGTTTTAATTTAGAGTTCTTTTTTAAAAACTCTTTAAAGCTCGTATCAATCAAGCTTTAAACAACTTTTAACCACTAACCTACAAATTTTCTATTGATAAAATCCTCCATACTAAATTCCTCTTCTTTCTCTTCTCTTTCTTCTTTAGAGATAGATAAACTTTCTAAATCAATAGGAGCATTTTTAATACTTTCTATTTCTTTTTGTTTGTTAAGTTTTTCTTTGGCTAGGGATTTTTGTGTGAGTTCTTGTGTGTTTTCTTCTTTTAGAGATTTATTAAATGCCATTTTTGCAAGTTCTAAATCTTCTTTGATATTTAGCTTAGTAAAGGTGCTTAGTTCTTCTTTTTTAAGTATTTTAGAAATAGAGTTCATATCTTCTTTAAATGCTTTTTTAAGATTTTTTAGACTTTCAGCACTTAATTTGGCAATACTTTCATCTAGTGCTAAGCATATAAAATTACCTTGCAAATCATAGACAAAGAGTTCTTTTGCATTATCAATGTTTTGCACACATTTGACTTTTGTTTTAACGCTTGGCATAAATTCAGATTTGTAAATGCTGCCATTAAAATTAATACCTTTTTTACCAACAATTCTTAACTCTTTAGCACCTGCATGGAATAAAAACTCTTCATATTCTATTTTTATGATAGGATTAGGGCATTCATTCCATAATTCACTAGGAGTTTTTACACCTTTCTTTCTTCTTGCTTTAGAGCTATTCCATTTATACACTTCAGATTCTAAAAGTTTTTGTGCCTCACTAAAGAGATGTAAATGTTCTTGGTTTGTCTTTTTGGCAAAGCCATATTTATCTTTAGCTTTTCGCTCTTTTTTAGGAGTTCTTTGCTCTATTAGTTCTCTTTCGCTTAAATTTTTACCAATAGCACCATGCATTTGTGAAAGTCCTGCGTGTTGGAGTGTGCCAAATCTCCTCTCTACTAATGCTTTTTCTTCTCCTGCATAAGCAATAGAAGCATCATAGCTTATACCTAAGCCATCTAATAAATCTTGAAAGTTTTTAGATAGATAATCTCTACCATTATCCCCTTTAATTATTTTGGGTTTTCCTAAAGTAGAAATTGCAGCCCATAAAAGTCGCATAAGAGAAAGAGAATTAGACTTAGGTGCTAAAGAGGCTACACCCATACCACTATACACATCTACAATGCTTAAAATATGTGGGCGAAAAGGCTCTAATGTAGTATCATCACGCACTAAAAAATCAGCTGGGCTACTATCAATCTGCCAACATTCATTTTTGGAAGCAAAAATTTCTCTTTGGTTACCTTGAGAGGGGAGAAAATAGCTTTTAGCTTTATCAAGCCCTTTAGTAATTATGCAATGCTCTAATGGCTTATCTTTAAAATAATTTGCCAAGAAGTTTTGCAAGGTTTTTACACTAAATAGGGGCTTTACTTCTCCTAAGTCAAAGCCTATGAAGTCATAATTTTCTATTTTACTAGCTTCTTTGTGGATTCTCCACCAAAGCTCTGTATAGTTAAAATCCCCAGCACCAAAAGTTCTATAAGCACTTAGTGCATATTCTTGCATCCAACTTTTAAGCTTGGTAGAATCCTTTCTATACATTCCACGAGTATCTACAAGTCCTAGAATGCCATGTTGGTTGTAATTTTCTCTATCACGCTCAAAATTTCTTCTACTAACTCCTACAAGATTGATGGAACGACCAATCGTAAGACCGCCTTCTACATATTTTTCTACTTGCTTTAAAATTTTTAATTTTTCTCTAGCTTTTTCTTTTGTTTTTGTGGGTAGATTTTCAAAGTTTAGATTTAAAAGAGAAAAATTGGGGATTTTTTCTTCTTTTTTCTCTGTTAAATCTAAAATATCAGTATTTTTACTTTCATTAATAGTTTTTAAACTAGTTTTTATGCTTTTTAGCTCTTCCAAATTAATTTGTTCTAGTTTTTTATCTAAAATAAATGTATCATCGCTAATTAAACCTTGATTAAAAGCGGTTAAAATTTGCTCTTTACTTACTTTAAAAAGAAGCTTTTTACCACCTCTACCACCTTTTTCATTATCAACTTTAATCCATTCATATTTTTTAGAATTCCTCGTAGCACAAAGACGCAACGCACCTTCGCTAACATTAAAAATGATAGAAGCACTTTTGGTGTCTAGGTAATACATTATTTTAAGCCTTTTGGAAGTTCATTGATAATATTAAGCTCCAAAAGCTTTTCAAAAATTGCTTTGGTGTTACCTTTGGTTCTACGCTCTCCTGTTAGTTCTCCATTGACTACTTTAAATAGTGTAATATAGTGTAGATTGTGCTGTTTAGCAAAAGCTCTAAGGTTAATGCTGTGATTTTTAAAATACTGCTTTAACATCTTTTTCCTTATTACTTTAATTTTTTTATAAATAGTTAGTATTCTTTTTGTTAGAATACTATTTATAAAAAAGTTAAAGTAATTATACTAGTTTAAAAACTACTTGTCAAGTATATAAACTAGTTTTAGGGGGTATCCATTGAAAGAACAAGACAAAGCTATTTTGGAAGAAATGAAAGAATTTTTTAAAGTTAGCAGTGCTTCTCAAGTTGCTTTAAAGCTTGGATATAAAGAAAAAACAATTAATACTTGGCACAGCAAAGGAATCTCACAATCTGCTATTGATAAATTTAATGCTATTAGGTATAATAGTAAAAAAACTACTATAGAAGAACCAGACAATTCCTTTGTTAATTTTCGCTATTTCTCCAATGTTTATGCTGCGGCTGGATATGGAAACACTAACAACGATGAACATTATGAGGTCTTAAGGTTGGACACTAGATTTGTTTCTGATTTTTTAGGTTTAAACACAAATATGAGCTATGATATTATTAAAATATTTGGCAATAGTATGGAGCCTTACTTGTTAGATGGACAAACAGCCATTATTGATTTTACAAAAAATAGTTTAGAGCGTGTTAAAAATACCGATGTTATAGTGGTCAGCTTAGATGATGAGCTATATTGCAAAAGAATTAAGAAGCAGCCTTTATTGGACAAGTTTATTTTAGTATCTGAAAACAAAGATTATGAAGATATGATAATTACAAAAGAGAACTTCGAGAGGTGCAAAATTTTAGGGGTAGTAGTTTGTAGGATTGATATTAAAATGTTTTTGAATAAAGTAGAAAATATTATGTTTTAGCAATCTTAATAGACTGCTAAAACATCTCCATGAGTAGAGAATACAATACTGATTTTATCCATAGTTGTGCCATTTGCATATTCTGTTGTAACCATAACTTGTGCTCCATTTTGTAAAATATTATAAGTTGCACCAATAAACTCATAACTTTTTGGATTATTTAGTTTGCTTTTAATATATTTTGAAGCAAGGTGATGTTCGCCTGTGATTGTATCAAATTGCCCCAAAATCCAACTAGGGTCTTCATAACTAACTTGATTTAAAGCACCATTATTAAATTCGTTAGCACAAGCTTGTAGTGGTAGCTTTAAAGTTTGATTTGGATTTTTTTGCCAAATATTATACATCACACAATTTGTAAAATTGTTAAGCATTCCAATACTTCCATCAATATTATTGGCTTTGGTATAATCTAATACAACTTGCTTGATGCTGTCCCTAAAATCGCTTGTTTCTTTATAATCGAAAGCCACAAACTCATTAAAGGCTTTTTCTCTTAAATCGCTTAAAGTGGTATTTTCGCTAACACCGCACCCAACAAACAAAATAACCATAGATAAACCAAGAATAAAATGTTTCATTAACGCCTCACTAAAGATTAAGTTTTTGTTATTATAACAAGAAAAAGGTAAGAATAAAATATTTAAGTTTAAGGTTTAAAGAAAGATAAAAAGTCGTAAAAATGCGACATTTTATTTTTCTAATGCGACATTTTATTTTTTCGCCGACAAATTCCAAAATCAAAATTCTAATATTTTTTAACTTCTAAATAAAAATAATAAAGAAAGGGGGAGACTATATGAAAAA
>NZ_NBIU01000051.1 GCF_003245365.1 Helicobacter valdiviensis | reverse complement strand
TAACCCCACGCAGTCTTTTACCACTTCCAAAGGCTTTAATCTTTACACCATTATTGCTTACAAACTCTCCTACACGCCAAGTCTTGCCAATGCCTACAACACTAGGAAAGTCAAGCTTTAAATGCGGATTATCTTCTAATTCTGCTTTTATAGCTTCTAGCATTCCCTCCATAAGCTCAACTGCATCTGAAATCTCTACTATAAAGCTTTTATAGTTAAAAACCAAACACCACAAAGGAAAGAGTTGTGAAGTGTAAGTGGATTTACCATGAGCTCTTGGAGCAGCTATGGCGTGTTTTTCGCCTTTACTCTCTTTTTTAAGTGCGATTTTTGTAAAAACTTCATTTAAATGCAAATGCAAAGCACACTCACCTTTAATAGTAAAATAATGTGGAAAATAAGTCCTTGCAAAATATAAAAAATCCACACTTGCTCTTTTAATTCTCTCTTCTTTTAGGTTAGGATTTAAATGGGATTCACTTGCAAATTGTGCTTTAAGTTCGCTTTTAAGTCCCTCCATCCATTCTAAAAAGTCTTTTCTTTGCATAGCTCCTTTTAGTTCATTTGGAGTATTTGCGTGTTTTTGCTCATTTACGATTAAAAACTCATCCAGTTCTTCTTTAGAAAAAAGCATAATAATCCCTTAAACAAAACTTTCTGTAAAAGAAATTATCGTGGCGATTGGGAAACATTTAAAGCTCCATTGCTAAAATTTCTTTTTCTATCACACCACTTTCTAATAAAGCCACAAGCTTAACCACGCAATCTTTATCGTGTTTTAAATGGTTTATGATAATTTCAACCACCTTTTTAGCAACATTTAAACGATAGCTACTTGGATCTTCTAATCTTGCTACTTTTCTCATTTTTGAAAAGCTATCGCCTATCCTTGCAATAGCTTCTGTTTTTTTCTCTGCATTCATTTTAGAATCTGCATTAATATTTTCAATCGCACAAAACATCTGCTCAGTAAAACTCTCATATAAAGAAGCACTTTCTTTATCTTTGATTTTTGAAGTTAAAAGATTAGCTTTAAGCTTGTCCCAATCTCCATCTTTAGCTTTGTAGTTTCTTATGGTTTTTTCATTGCGGTTTAAGATTTTTGCAATCTTTAAAATATCAAACCCTGCAATATAAAGCTCTTTTGCAAGTTCTTTTAAGTCGTTATTAGCCATTTATTCTCCTTAAGTCCATTCTTGCTCTTGTATGTTTAAAAGCTCTTATTTTATTTTGTGGGATAAAATCCTCTTCTTCATTAATTTCAGTTGGAATTTTTTTATTTGCCATTTTTAAAAGTAGTTCATTAGCCCACTCTCTAATCTCTTCTAAGCTTTCCTTTGGAAAATCATTGCGACGCTTTAATTCCATAATTGTAAGCTTTACACAAATATCTTTTAAAAGTGAGGTTGGGTTTTTAGGTATTTTTATAAAACTCGCAATATAGCTTACTGCATCGCTTATGCAATCATCAATCACAGCAGTATCGCAAATATTTTTAGCATCTAAATCGCTAAGTTCTGCTAAAGATTTTAAACTTAATTCTTTGGTTAAATCTAGTTCGTTAATCATTGCAGGTTTTAAAGTTAATTCCATAAGTTTTATTCCTTTTTCTATATGGTTAAAATGTGGTTAAAATCGTTTAAAATTTCTTTTTAGTATCTTTGTATGGCTTTTTATAAAAACGCTTTTAAAACGCCTCTAAATTTAAATTCACACTTTTTGCAATAAAAGCTTGGTATCCCTTTGGGAAAACAAAAATTCTAGCAGTAGCTGGTAGGCTTTATAAGCTTTTAGAAAATTTTAAGAGGGAGGCTAGAGCTATACTCTGCGACCTCTTATAAATTTTCTAAATCTTTTGAATGCTATCACTAATGCGAATTTACTTAGACTAGAGCAATTTCAATTAATCCATTTGGTCTAGAACATGCAGGAATCGCTCTCATCTCTGCTACAAATTCAATCCCAGCACCTCTTGGCAGGATTTCAGGCTTAGACACAAACATTAAGCTTGGCTCTTTGTTTAGTGCTTCTGTATGGTTTGCTCTTCCATAAAAAATCTTAGAAGAATTATCTTTAGGCACAACAATACCTTTTTCACTGCTTAAAAAATCCACCTCTTTGCCTTTTAGATTTTTATACTTTGCACTATATCTTCTGAAGCGATTGCCTAAAATTTCTAAAGTGCCATCTTCATTTCTTCTTGCAAGATTATTTTTAAAAGCATCTTCACTTAGGGCTTGTTCGTTTAGCTTTGCAAAAAGCTCATTTCCACAAAGCACTTCATATTTATAGTTGATACCATATTCACTAACTAGCTTTGCATCAATCTCATCTATAAAATTAAAAAGCGTTTTGCTTTTGTCATTTTTTAAATCTACTTTAGGCTTATTAGAATTCCCAAATTCAAAAAGTAAATTTCCATTTCCATCCATAACTTTTCCAAACAAAGCTCCTGCAGCCATATATTCTAAAGTAGTGTTAAAGCTTTCTTTGGCTTCTTTAATTTTTACGCCCACAGCACCTGCAAGAGATTTTACTTGGGCACTCTGTAAAGATAAAGAACGCAAAGAATTAATCTCACTTGCACTAATATGTTTAATGAGTGCAAATCGTGGAAGTGGGATTTTTAAAATATAAGCCTCACTGGTTTCATCTAAAAGATGTTCTCCATTCTCACTAATAGAAGTTAGCACTACTCCTGCACCTTTAATAATTTTAACTTTAGCCATATTTTCTAGGCAAGGCACTCTCTCTTTAAAAATTCCATCGCATAAGAAATGAGGACTTGCCTTATATTGTGTGATGGTTTGTGTAAGCTTATCGCTTTTAAAATATTCTAAAAGTTCTTCTAAATTCATCTTTACTCCTTAATGTTAATGATTAAATCTTGCAAGAATGCTTTTTGCACCGCACTTGTATGGATTTCTTTTGCTAAATCTCCACCTAGAGTGATTTCTCCTTCAGTCAAGATTCCATAAATTCCATTTGCAAAAACATCATCTTTTAACATTGCAAGCTTGATATTTGTTTTAGCACTAATATCAGCATTAGGACATTTTTTAAAACTTGCTCCATAATCTTCGCTGATTAAAATTGTGCCAAGCGGTAAGCTTTCATTTTCTTCTAAATCCACATTAGCATTCATAGAATGCAAATCTTTGGCTACAATACTCTCTAGCCCTAAAGGCAATTTATGCAACAATCTTTCTTCCATATTTTTTCCTTTTTGTGTGGGTGGTTGTGGGATTTGCCCCTCTTGCTCTCCTTGTGTATCTTCTCCCATATCTTGCAAGGGCGACATTTCTGCTTCTTCTTGAATTTTGTCTACATCTTGCAAGGGTGTTTCTTGCTCTTTAAGAGTTTGTGTTTCTAGCTCTTCTTGTTCTACTTTTTTGGTTTTAGCCATTTTTACTCTCCTAAAATCAAATTAACCACATCTACTTCATCATCTTTTTTGGCTTGAGCTTTGTTTGCATAAAGATTATTTGTAGGGGGAGTTTCTTTGTGCGTTGCTAAAAAGGTATTAAAACCCTCTAAATCCTTACAAGCATAAGATAGAGCCCATTCTTTTTGAGAATTTGCAATTTTTCCGCTAGAAATTGCATTTTCCACCAAAGAATTTGCCATTTGCTTGTTTTGTTTTTCTCTTTCTTTTTTTAAGGCTTCTAGATTTTTTAAAAGCTCCTCTTTTTCATTTTTTAAAGCAATAATTTGCTCTTCTAATTCTTTTTGTTTGTCCATAATTTCTCCTTTAAATTTATTAGAATTTGCTATTAGCTCTCCAAGCTCATCAATAAAAGGGGTATTTGTTAGTGCAACAGAATGGAGCTTTGCTTTTATGATTTCCCCACTTTTATTGTCTTTTGAGTTAAATTCAAAGACTGGAGAGAGATAGCGGTATTGCTTATTTTTAATATAGTTTTTTGCTTCTTCGTTAAATTCTGCATTTGCAAAAAGTGCGTTATCTTCAATAAAAAGAGATTTAATCCAACCTGCTGCGGGTGCTTTTTGATTTTTTAAGCTTTGATGTTCATAATCAATTACTACATCAATCTTTTTTTGGTTAAAATCTTCTAGCATAGATTCTAAGTCTTGCTTTAAAACCTTAAAACTTCCATTAGGGTGTCCCCTCCATTCTCCAATTACTGCAACCTTTATAGGTTTGTCTTCTTTGATTTCGCTAATAAAATCCCTATTTGCAAAAAGCACTTTTACTCCTTTATTTCAATGTTAAAAAACAATCTTCTTTAAGCATAAGAGTTTCAATCTCTCTTGCATAAACACTCAAATATCCATGCTCACTTATTCCTTCATGGATTTTTTTAAGCTCTTTTAGCTCTATTCTAAAGCCATTGTTTAATTCTGCATTTTTAAGTTTTTCATCTATAAGTTCTAAGGTATCAAAGAGTTTGTGTTTTGCATTTACTCTATGTGTTGTAGCTTTGGAACTTGTGTGTGTTAAAAGATAGATTTTAAAAGTAGCAGACTTTTTCTCTAAATCTGTAAATTTTTCTCCTACAAAATCCACAAACACTAAAGTTTCTTCTCCATTAATGCAAGTTTTTAATTTTTCAATTTCTTCAAACTCACCAAGATAACTTCTAGCATTAAAATCTTTTAAAGTTAAAAGTAAATCTTTTTCAAATTCTTTTAGCAAAGCAATACCTTTTAAAAAATTTGGAGCAATTATAAAAAAGCACCTTTATTAAAATCAAAGAAAGGTTTTTGCAACAAAGCTTTAGCACAATATTTTTCTAGTTTTTGGTGTGAATTTTAAACTAAACTTCGCCTTGAATTTGGTTTTTTAAAGGAATTAAAATGTTACAAAACCCTTATTTTAAAGAAAGTGAGTTTGATTGTAAATGTGGTAAATGCAATCGTCCTCCTAATGTGCCAAGTGATGAGCTAGTTAGCATTCTTTGTGAGATTAGAGAATTTTTTGAAGCTCCTATTATCATTAATAGTGCTTATCGTTGTCCCACACACAATGTAAAAGTAGGCGGTGCTACAAATTCTCAACACACCATTGGAAGTGCTGTGGATTTTATCGTTAAAGGGGTAAAGACACAAGAGGTTTATAACTTTGTTTTAGAAAAATGGGGGGAAGAGCCTTTGGGAATTGCCATTAAAAGAAATGCAAACAATCCTCATGCAGGGTTTGTGCATTTAGATACAAGAGGCAAAAAAGCAAGATGGGAATATAAGTAAATTCGCATTGGGGTGGGCGATGTGATAGATTTGTAAAATTTTATAGAGGTCGCAGAGAATAGCTCTAGCCTCCCTCTAAAAATTTTACAAAAACTCCCACAGCCCCACCGTCACTGCTAGAATTTTTTATACAAAGGCTTTAGCCTAAAAGCAATCTATATTAAAGGAGTAAAGATGTTAGATTTATTGATTTATACAGCAGTTTTTTGTGGTGGAATTGTAGCAGGTGTTTTTATTGCTAAAAATAATCC
>NZ_NBIU01000050.1 GCF_003245365.1 Helicobacter valdiviensis | reverse complement strand
GTCCTAATACCATAGCAGGTGTAAGCTATCCTTGCACTAAAGTAGTAAGTGTAAAGGGTTCTTTATCCCAAAAGAAAGTCAATGGAGAATTTGTAATCTTACAAGAGCTTATTAGTGGTTCTCTAACAGATAAAGGAGTTCCTCTAAAAGTTAGCTTTACTCCTACTAAGTTTAAATTTGATCATAGCTTTGATATAGATAGGGGGTTAGGGGAGCAAAGCAAAACTATAGCAGAGTTAAAAGAGCCTATATTAAGACTTCATTATAAAGAGCATAAATATCAAAAAGATAATCTTTTGATTACAAATCTTAAAGTAAATGATAAAATCTATAAAAACGATTTTGGAATTGAATCTATTAAGCTTGATGATTTTTTAGATGTAAGCAATGCCACTCTTTTAAATACTCTAAAACAAACCTTTATAAAAGAATATGAATTTAAAGAAGTAAAAATGGGATTAGGAGTGCATAGGCTAAACTTAATCTTTATTATTCCTAAAAATATTCCCAAAATTTATAAAGATGCTTATAAGAGCTTTGATAATAAAGAGCTAGGAGCAGGATATTTTAAGCAATTACACGAATATGATGAGGATTATAAAGAAAATGGAGAAATTATCCACAATAGGATATTTTTATCCCCAAGTAAAATGCAAAAGGTTAATTTTGAAATTGCTAGAGGATTAGATGAGTGGTTAGAAAGTGAAGATGTATGTTCTTTTAATATTTATACTAAGAATTATTATGGGATAGATAATAAAGACATAGTTGCAAATCAAGATATAAACTCTAATCATGCAAGCACCATATATACTAGTGATAAAAATGTTGATAGCACACAAGAAACTATCCCTGATAATGTTATAAGAATAGAAACACAAGATGGCAGTGGAGAGTTTATTGAGATAATATTTCCTATTTTACCCAAAGAAGAACCTTTAATAGATGTTAGCTATATGTTTTTTGGTGGCTTTAAGGCATTGCAAAGCACCTCTAAAGTAGCCAAATTTTTTAGAGCCAAATCATTGACAAGAGATGAAGTATTGCAAATAGTAGATGCATTACCATCAAATGTTAGAGATTTTCGTAGAAAAATAGTTAAAGATAAGAAAGAATTAAATAAGTTGTGAAAAAAAATAACTAAGAATTCTACAAAATTAAACAATAAAACTGACAAACTTTACAATCAACCTATTTATAGGCAAGAATTAGATGATGGAGTAATTGTGCAATATAAACAAGCTTCAAAAAGTGGAGGAGAGACAATAGAAATAAACTCGCAAAACCCTAGAGAAAATCTTAGGACAATACATATAGGCAAATAATGAAGTATAAATACATCAAATGGAATGAAGAAGAAAAATGTGCTATATTTTTTCCTGATATAGATTATAGCTTATGGAAGAAAACACAATTAAAAGAAAATGCTTACAATAATCCTGCTTTAATCCTATCATCTAACCTAATAACAAAAGTGGATATCTTAGAGTTGTTTGAATATTATATTTTATTCATTTGTGGAAAAAGTATGGGTATATCAAGATGGGAATGCAATAATTTAATATTGTTAAATGCAGATACTGATAGTAACTTTTTTTCTTTAAACACGCCCAAATCTACTTATATAAGCGAATATATAAATATCTTGGGACAACTTTTCTTAGCAGGTTATATAGACTTTGGTTCTTACTATGATAATGATGATAGGGATAAAATAGATTATCCCACAAACTTATCTTATTATAAAGAAGATAAATATCAAGCTTGGATATATTTTAGAGATAATTTCTTTTATACTAACGCATTTTTAAAATCTGATGAAGATGATATTTTAATCTATAAAGATCAAGAATACACAGAAAAAACCCTGCCTAAACTTAAAGAAGGAGAAATAATTTATAGCACAATGTATTCTCCTACCTCTTGGGATACACCAAAATATTGGAGCGAGTATAATATATGGGTAGCAAGAACTCAAAAAGGCACAAAATATTTTAATGAAGTCTTAGCTCCTAAATTTTATAATAAATACAAAGATTTAGAAGTAGAGATTGATAATAAAGGTAATGTGATTAGATGGATTGGAGGGGTTAATGGGTAAGTTACTAAAAGTTTTAAAGTATCTTAAGGATAGGCGATGGGGCAAGTAAGCTTAAAATATATCTATGATATACATGAACTTAGATGCGAAATAGAAGAGCATTGTAAGGAAGCTGAAAGCATTAGACTTTATTCTAATAATTTTATAGATTGGGGATATGCAGATAGATTGATTGCATTCTATTTTGATGAAGATTGTAAAATTAAGGAATTTGTCTTTGAAGAATGGCTAAAAGGACATTTATGCACTCTAATTTCTCCACAAACAAAAATACAAATCTATGATTATTGCCATTTTGATGAAAAGGATATTAATAAACCTAAGACATTTTATTTAGATAAAAAATGGAATAGGGTAGAGCTAGCTCAAAATGCAACCCAAGAAAATAATAAAGAATATATACAAGTTTTTTTAAAACAAAGTAACACTTCTAAAATTTTATATGATTTTGTGGAATATTTAAATCCAGAAGCAAAAAGTATCACTAAAGCCATAGATGAAATTTTAGATAAAGAGGACAAAGGAGAAGAGTTTTTAAAAAAATGTATTATTGAAAAATTAAAAAATCCGCTAATGGAGCAAATTTCTTCAATAAAAGAGTCACAAATCTTTGAAGAAAAAGATTTAAAAGAAAGTATTGAAAAAAGCTTTAAAAATCTTTTAGAAGATATTAGTAAAATTAATAAAGAAGGCAATAGCCAAATATACAGAGAAATACTTATATTATTTTTAAATCTTGTAAATATTTTTGATATTAAAAAAGTTATCAGTAAGGCTAATATTTTTATAAGCGGTGCAGAATTGTTATTTGAAGGAGGGAAGACATTTTTAAAACTTTTAGAATGGTATAACAATAAATATAACTATGCTATATATAAAAATCTTATTAAGCTTTTAATAGATGATATAGCTCCTATGATTTTACTTGTGGATAATAGGATTTTTCATCATACACTTATTATAGATGATAGGATTTGTATTGAATTTTCAGGGATAGATACAAGACATTTTGCTTCTAAGGCTAATGTGAAGCAAGAATTAGCCATATGCTTTAAAGCAGACACAAAAATTTTTAGCGAAGAAAAAAGTTTAGATGATTTAAAGTATGGCACTTTAGATAATATGCAAAAAGATAGCATAATGGTTTTTGGGAAAAATCATATAGAAGAGGTTTTAAAAGAGCAAATGAGCATGGATAATAATAGATTAGCGTTTATAGAAAGCCCTTTTTTTAATTCTATAAAATTAGCCAAAATCATTAAGGATAACAATGAATTGCAAGAAAAAAATAACGAATCTTATAATGCACAAAATTATCTTTTAATTACCAATACACCAAGAAAATATAATGCAGGTTTAAACCAAAAACTTATAGAAAATATTTTGGGTAATGAAATTTATTATCCTGATACTATAAAAAATGAAGTAAATAATGAGATTTTATCCCAAGCTCCAAAAGATTATGAAACAACTATAAACTATAGCCGATACAAGATTGCCATTAACCAAAAAGCAGAAGAGAATAAAGCTGCATTTGTATTATCTTTAAGTCCATTTGTGCGTATAGATTATGCAGAATATGAAGAGTTTAGAGAAACTAAAGAGCAATACAAAGAACTTCAAAATGATACTAAAGATGAAAATATGCAAAAATATTTAGATTTTAAAAGCAATATAAGTAATGTGGAAAAGATATTAAATTATTACTATATCCAACAGCAATTTATACAACCAGATAACAAACAAATGATTTTAGAAAAAGAAAAGCAGTATTTTAAGGAGGGGATTAGTTGCATACAAGAATATATTAACTCTTTAATCACAACAGATGAGACTTTTGGAAATTCTCATATAAGAAAATTTCATTATAATATTTTTGAAGTATTCTTGTTGGCTTTGACATTTTATGTCTTAAGAAACTTCTATATTTCTGTATCAATAAAGGATAAAAGTTGGTGGGAAATAACAAGTTATGAAACTTTTAAAATAGAAAACCAAGAAGAACTTAAAGTTTTACCCATGAATGTTTGGTTGTCTCTAGAAGAGAATAAAAGCATGCGTTTATGCTTTTCAAAAAAGAGAAAGCAAGAACTTCTTAAATCTTCTATACAATTTTTTACAAACGAAGAACAAAAAAGCATATTTTGTATAGAAGAATTTGTAGAACTTATGGAAGAAGATATCAATAAGGGCGGAGTAGATATTTTTAAAGAATATTTAGGAGATGAATTAGAACAATTTAATATTATAGACACCAAAGAAGAAATTCCAAAACCTTTAAATAAAACAGAATTAGAAAAAGACATAGATATACTAAACAAAAACGATAAGCAAGATTTAGCAGAATTAAAAAACCTACAAGAAATAGAAAGCAAACTAGAAGAAGAATTAAAAAACCAAAAGAGCATAAAAGAAGAGATTGAAAAACTCTTTGAAGACTTAGGAAGGCAACCCCCAAAATACGATTATGAAAAAACTTTAGAAGTGATAGGAGAAACTTTTATAGATGAGTTTTTCCCTCTAATAGGTGCGTTAGGAGATTCTGCTAAGCTTGGTGTGCTTCTTGTTAAAGCAATGAAGGAATATTGTGATAAAGGAATTCAAGAAGCTCTTTATACCTTAGCAGGCTATATGTATTTGCCTTATGTGGCTTGGAAATATGATATTAAAGTCTCACAAACCTATTCCACTAAAGAAAGACTTAAAATAAGAAAAAAGAAGCTTGCCAAGAAAGCTTTATGTTCTCTTATTATGGAGAGACAAAACAAAAGAGGATGGCAGGTTTTAATCATGGCTCATCCCTCTTTAGAAGGATTAAAGACACTAGAAGGCACAAAACTAGAAAGATTTAAAATAAAATCACAATTCCTCATTAAAGCCTTAATGGAAACTAACAAAGATGTTTTAAAAGCATTACCCCAAGCCATCATAGTAAATTTAATTGATCAACTTTGGGTAACCCACTATGAAAAAACCAAAACAGAATATGAAAGATTGCTTTTTTTAAAATTCTCTTATAAATACAACCAACCCTATGCCATAGAACGAACACCAAGCCAAGAAGATAAAGGAAGCATTACCTATCCTATGTTAATTTATAACACCTTTATTTCTTCTAATTTTGTGAATTTGATTGTAGGTTCTAGATTACACACAGGAGGCTTAGGAGAAAAAGAAGCATTATTTTTCTTGCAAAGAGAAATGGTGCAAGAAAATGTTAGAACATATCTTGTAAATAAGCTTTTTGCTTATTTATGTTTAGATGAATTAAGATCTACAAATGGGGATTTAACCAAAAAAATAGGGGATTTAGAATTTTTTACTACCGATATCTATAAGAAAACTCCCCCTGAATCAAGGTTATTAAAATTAATTTGCAAGGAAGATTTAAAAAACCATAATGATGAAGCAAAAAAAGCTTTATACCAAGAATATAAAGACAAAGAGTCAGAGGGATTAGAAGCCATAGATGCTTACCATAAATGTATGGATTATTTAGAGGATGTTCGTAAAGGTATCTTTAATACTAAAGCAACAGATAATAGACAAGATCCTCTAAAACATAGAAATTTTTTAAAAAATCTAGACATTATAGGGCAAAATAATATTAAGGCTTTGTATGTGGGAGTGGGGGATAATTTAAATACAGCAGAAGAAGAGAAAAAAATAAAAAAAGACAAGCAAACCAAAAAAGAAGTGAAGCAAAGCAAAGACGAAAAAGAAAAACGCCCTAAATTTGTAGGTAGACTAGCCACTACTATCATTATAAAAAATGGCTTGCATATAGGCTAAATCTAAAGAAAGGATAAAGAATGAGTGATAATAAAGAAACTTATGAGATTTATACACCAGATGGTTCAATATTAAATGTGGAAAAAGGTACTAATAGAATCTTATTTACCACTATTGAAGGTAGAGGTAAATATACAAAACAACACTCCAAAGCCCTTTTTGAAGCTTGGAATATTATGGAAAACTCTCCCTACAAAGATTATAAACCAATATATTTAGATCCTAACTTTTATACAGGAGAGAGATCCACTCTTTTAG
>NZ_NBIU01000005.1 GCF_003245365.1 Helicobacter valdiviensis | reverse complement strand
CTTTTTATATTAAAACTTTTTCCTCGGGCACAATAAAAAACTTCTTCCCCCAAAAAAAAAAAAAAGGGGGTCAAAACCCGGGCTTGGGGGTACCAAAAAAAATTTTTTAAAAATTTCCCCCCCCCCCCCCGCCAATAGCACACAATTTTATTTCTTTTAAAAAATTAATCTCATTTCTTAAATGAAACTCCTTTTTATTTGATATTAATGAGCTTTGAGGTGTTAATACATATTTTCCTTCAATCATATTTTTCAATTTATCCTTAAAAAGTTTTAATCCCTCTTTGCTTGCTATTTCTACCAATTCCTCCACAAAACATTTTTTAGGAATTTTAAATCTTTTTTGAAAAACAACATCGCCACTATCAATACCGCAATCCACTTTATGAATACTCACTCCAAATTCTTCATCCTCGTTCAAAATCGCAAAAGAAAACTGATTGCAACCTCTATATTCTGGAAGTGGTGCTAAATGCAAATTAAAAGCCATTGTGCTAACAGATTCCAAATGCCTCATTTGCAAAATTTGATGGTATTGCACACTAAAAAGCAAATCGCATTTTAATACCAATATCTGCTCTAAATCCTCTTTAAGTGGCAAATTATATTTCATGCAAAACTCTTTAATCTTCTCCCCTCTTTTAGAAGTAAAAACCCCCACTATCTCATATTCCAGTTCTTCTTGCCTTCTATAAAGCTCTTCTAAAGCTCCTAAACCAATTTCTTTAGCTCCTAAAAAAACAACTCTTTTCATAAATGTCCCAATCTACACTTTTGAGGTTGGAAGCGTAAAAATACTTCTTTTCCTGTTTCAATTGATTCATACATAGCCACAATAAGTTCTAAACTTCTACGCCCCTCTAACCCATCTACAAGAGCTTTCTTATTATTAATGATTGAATCTAATACATGCAAATAATATTCTTTATGTCCAAACCCATAGACATTAGGAGGGTTGGTAGAAAATTTTTCCATTACTTCCTCATCGCTTTTTCTTATCTCACTAAACTGCCAATGCTTAATTTGATTAACAGCAAAACCTCCAATTTCAACACTTCCCTTTTCCCCTAAAATTGAAATACTTCCTTCTAAATCTTTAGGACGCGTCGCAGTGGTTGCTTCAATAATTCCCAAAGCACCATTTTTAAACTTTAATATAGCCACTCCAGTATCTTCTGCTTCTATATGACTAAGAGCTGTAATACTTTTAGCAAAAACACTCTCCACATCTCCCATCATCCATTCTAATAAATCAATATGATGGCTTGCTTGATTGGTAAAAACTCCCCCATCCATCGCCCAAGTTCCACGCCAAGAATCTTGAGCATAATAAGAATCATCTCTACACCATCTTACCCTAATTGTTCCCATTACAAGTTTTCCAAATCTGCCTTCTTCCATTGCCTCTTTTAACTTCTGCACTGGCAAGTTATAACGGTTTTGCTTTACTACAAAAAGTCTTACCCCACTTCTATCGCATGCTTCTATCATTTTATCTGCATCTTCTAGCGTTAGTGCCATTGGCTTTTCCACTACTATATGCTTTTTATAAGATGCTACTTCAAGCGTATTTTTTGCATGCATTCCACTTGGCGTAAGAATAGAAACTATATCAATCTTTCCTCCACATTCTTTCATCATTTCTTCTAATTTAACAAAATATGGCACATTATATTTTTTTCCAAACTCTTTAGCTCTATTTTCATCTATATCACACACGCTTGCTAAATATGCCCCTTGTATCTCTCCACTGCTTAATAAATCTGCATGCCTTTTTGCAATCCTACCACAACCTAATAATGCTACCCCTAACATAAAATCTCCTTTTGTATGCGTTCAATCATCGCCTTAAAATTACATTCTCCTTGTATAAAAAAGTCCCTACTTTGCACTCTTTTTCCCAACATTTTTTTTGTAATTTCTAAAATCTCTTTACAATCTTGACTCCAATACATCAAATTATTCTTAACAAGATATTGATCATGGATTAGCCAAATAGAACGCGTTGAAATCGTAGGTATGCCATAACAAACTGCTTCTAAATTCATCGTGCCTCCCCCACCAATAAACATATCAATAAAAGGATAAAATTCTTCAGGTTTTAATTTCTCATCTAAAATCGTCGCATAAGCACTAAAATCGTTTTTCAATCTTTCTTTTTCATAGCGAGGCATAATTACTAAATTTGCATCTAATTCTTTTTTTAATAAAGGAATAACCTCATAAATAGTGGGGATTTTTTCTTTTACATAATGGGCTTTATATTCTTCTTCTCTTATCAAAATAGTAGGCTTAGAAATGTCTAGCCCATAACGCATTCTAAAATCATTCTTTGCTTCTTTTTTAAGATCACTAATCCATAAAGCTACATCAATAAAAGGATAGGATTGGATTTGATTTTCATCTAGTGCAAAGCGTAGCATTAGCTCTTTGGGAAAAATAAAAGGATAGAAAAAAAGCTTTGAAAAAGGCAAAGTTAATCTTGAAACCGCTGTTAGCTCTTTAGGGCAAGCCTTATCCCCTGGAGTTGTAAAAGCTGGAGTGTCATAAATATTTACAACTGGTATCCCAATCCCATAAGCTACCTGCACACTATCTACAACTGCCCCACATATCAAAACCTTCGGAACTCCTCTAGCTTTAAACAAATCCAATATCTCTTTTTGACGAAAAATCCTAGCTTCAAATTTTTCTAATAAACTTGCTCCCCCATATTCTCCAAGCACAATATGTGGAATATTATGCAATTCTAAAATTTCTTTAGCTTCTGTATAGTTTGGAGCATAGCGTGTGGTTACCAAAATCTCATATTCTTGTTTTTTTAATTCCTTTATCATTTTTGCAAAAAACATAGCATATTTTGGGGTTGCCACATCAATCCAAATCATTCCCTCTCCCTTAAAATCTGAAACTCAATATAACGAATATCAAAAAGACTTTGATAATTATATCCTAAAGTTTGCATAATTGCTCTTTCTGGAACTCCAAAACCTACTTTTCCTTTTCTCCAAGCCAATTCTTTCAAACCTAGCCTATCTAGTAGAACTCTTAAAATATATTTACTATAACCTTTTTGAAATTTTAACGAATTACTTAACTTAAAAGCAAACTCCACTACTCTATAATCTGTAAAAGGGGTGCGATTTTCCAAAGAATGTGCCATTGCATTTCTATCCTCATAACGCAATAAATTTGGCAAATTATATTTAAGAGTATCCAACCATAATCCTAAATCAAAATCCATTTGAAACCTCTCTAGCAAATGCTCCATACTAGGAATAGGCAAAGAATTATTGAATAATTTTGCAATTTCTTCTTGGTTATCTTCTGTAAAAAGTTGTAACTTCTCTTCTTTTGCTAAAGAACATTTAAGCCCAAATAAATATTCCCTCAAAGCCTCATTGCCATAAACTCTAATTCTATCTTTAAAAGCATTAGGGGTAGAAAAAATATATCTCCCTACATGATGATAATACCCACCAAAAAGTTCATCAGCACCCTGCCCACTAAGAACCACCTTGCAATCTTTTAAAGCAATATTTTTAAATAATACATATTGCATATAAATAGAAAAACTTCTAAAAATCTCATCTTGGAAAAAAACAAGATCTTTAAAATCACTTTTTATTGCCTGCATAGAAGCTTCCACAATTTCTAATTTAAGCTTAAGTGTATTTGCTAAATTTTGCATAAATTCTTTTTCGTTTGCTTCTTGGATACCCTTAAAACAAATACCAAAAAATTCACTTTGAAGATTGTTCTTACAAACTAATGCTGCTAAAATTGAACTATCAATCCCCCCAGAAACTGCCATAGCTACCTTAACATCACTTCTTAATCTTAACCTTAGGGAACTAAGCAATAATTCTTCTAATTCTTCCACACCCAAAGATAAATCATTAATCTCTTGCTTTATCTCTAAATTCCAATAGCGCTCTGTATTGAATTTTCCATTTTTAAAAGTTCCAAAATGTGCTTTAGGAAATTCATAAATATCTTTATAAATCGTCTCCTCTCCACTTCCATTACCAAATAAAAGCCATTTAGACACCTCTTCTTCACAAAATGCAACACCCACCACTTCTAAAATAGCCTTAATTTCAGAAGCAAAAATTAATCTATTATTCTTAAGAGAGTAAAAAAGGGGCTTATTCCCAAGCCTATCTCGTGCTAAAAAGAAGCTTTTATCGTGTTTGTCATAGATTACAAATGCAAAATCTCCATTCAATTTTTGCAAAGCTCTTGTGCCAAATTTTGCATACATAGCCAGTAAAACTTCCGTATCGCTTTTGGTTTTAAACTCCACACCCTCTTTTTCTAATTCAGCTTTAAGTTCTAAATAATTATAAATTTCTCCATTAAAAACAAGCACTAAATGCGGATACATAGGAGAAATAAAAGGCTGGTTTGCCTCTTTATCTAAATCAATAATGCTCAAGCGATTATGTGCTAAAGACACTCCATCACATTCAAATTCTCCACTAAAATCAGGCCCCCTATGGAGCATTTTTTGCGATGCTTTTTTAATAATTTCTAGTGGATAAGTCCCTCCACAAATGCTACACATTAACTAAATTGCTCCTTTTTGCTTTAAGATTTCAACCACTTTTTTTGCCACCATTTTAATTATAGATTATTTTTCCTCAATATCCTCTTTATCGCTACTGCTATTTCTTTAGCAGAATGTTCAATATTATATATTTCCTTATTTTGCAATTGCTTAATATTAATAGCATATTCTTGTTGAATATTTTTATCCATGGCTTTATTAATGCTTTTTTTAAGATCATCTGCATTATGCACAACCAAATGCATTATTTTATTGCAATAAGATATGCCATCTAAACTTATACCCCCTTCTAATAAATCATCTAAATACATAATACAAGGCTTCAAGGATACAAATGGATAAGTGTAAGCCAAAGAACTCGAATCACTAAGTAGAGCAAAGCTATTATACATAGCAATACTTAGAGTATCTACACAATCTATTCTCATTTTTTTGCAAAATCTCTCTGCATTACCATCATCAAATATAAAATCTTTATACTGACTCAAAATTCTCAATTGCATTTCATATTTCTTTTTTTCTTCATTAATAAAACTTGGATGCCCCCTTAAAATAATTTTCATTCCCTCTTCTAACTTTTCAACAATAACTTCAAATATCATTTGATTATCCAAAAACTTACCTATATGGCTTGGAGCAATCAGCAAATATTCCCCCCCCCCCCGCTACCTATTGTTTTGTTTAAAAAATTAAAACTCTTATAGCTTTCATCAAAGCTTGGATAACCAGATTTTATAATTTTGTGTTCACTAATCTTATACTTTTCTAAAGCTAGTTTCAATAACTTTTTCTCACTTTTTGTATGGCACAAAGAATAATGACAACGCAAAAGTCTGTATTCTAAAATTGCATTATAAAAATATTTTTCTTCCTTTTTCCAACATAAATATTTTAATACAGAATTAAAAACATGGTTAATATATAAAATTTGTGGAACTTTCTTAAGACGATACAATGGTAAGTTATAACTTGAAACAATAACCTTAATATCAAACATATAAAAATACAAACAATCTCCATACATAGCTTTTTGTCTATGATATATTGGATTACTTACATCTTCACAATAGCAATACGCCAAAGTTAAACCAAAACTTTCTAGTACCCGCACAATACCTTGAGTATGTTTGCAGGTTTTATGAATAAGCGGAGGAACAATTCCTACATCTGCTTTTAAATCAAAACCGATTACTGACTTTGTATTTTGCAAATGCTTATCTACCGCATCTTCTAACAAGGATATTGTATTCTTTGACAAATAACCTAAAAATGCCATACAAAATTTATTCAAGATACGGATAATCTCCAATGTATCTATTTTAATAATATCATCATGGATACTAAAACTAGGCACTTCGCTCTCCAAACGCTTTTTAATAGCACCAGCAATTACACTCAAACAATCTTCTTTTTTATCTTGTTTTTCAAATTGAGCAACCAACTCATACTCACCATATATCTCTAATTCTCTAGCTAATTCTACAGCCTTACTAATATGAACATTAGACATATCCTTTGAGAATACTTTAAGATTTTTCATAAAATTCCCATCAATTTTGTTTTAAAATTTCCACAACTTTTTTGGCACACATTTTATTACCTAGTGCATTACAATGTATCCAATAGTTTGTAAAAATATCTTCTTTACATTCTCTAATAATATCATTTAGGTTATACAAATAAGGCAAGTTCCAATCTGATATTTCTTTTACAAACGACTTCATCATATCAAATATCCTATTATAATCTGGATATACTTCATCATAATATTTCTTTTCCTTATTTCTCATTTGTATTTCTTGCTGACTCCATACATTTTTACAAGGTAAAATAGGCTGAATAAACCCATAAAATGCCCCCCCCCCCGCAAAAACTATATTTCTCAACTGATTTAAACGCTCATAAGTCGCTATCAAAATATCCTTTTGCGTAATTAAACTATTTGAACTTTGTGGAATTCTTCCCATTTCATAATAAAGATCTATTTTACTTTGATTTGATCTTTTAAAAGTAGTCTCCCAAGCATTTGGCACATAAACCATTTTATGTGTTTTCACCATTACATCACAAGCAACAACTCCACATCTTAATTCTGTGCCACCAAAGAAACTAATAACTATATCTGGTTTTAAGGGATATACAATTGCATTATATAACATTAGTTGCTCATAAATAGTGGAACCACTAACACCAAAATTTAAAACGATATATTCTTCTCCTATCTCTTCTTGCATATACGAAGTAATTGTTTGATTGGTTGGTAAATATTCAACCCTTAAAGCACTATTACCAAGACAAGCAATTAATTTTATATTTCTTCTTCTTTTGGCAATATTATCAAAATCAATTTTTTCTATAAAATAAAAGTCTTTATCATTTTTTTTATAAGTGGATGCCATAACATAAAAACCAGGATAATTAAGAGAAATATCTCCCAATTTAGATGTGGAAGTCTCAAATATTTTAGAAAATACACTTATTTTCTCCAAAGCATCATATTTTTCTCTTTTATCCTTTAAAGCATAATTGTTTTTAATCTTATAATATTTACTTATAAAATCATCTAAAACTTTATGAAAACAAGACAAATAAAAATCATCCTTTTCCCATGCTTTGCAAATTTCTTCAAAACTCTCAAAATACTCAATTACAAAAGATTTCATATTGTCACTAAATCTTTGTTCTGTAATATTTTTAATTTTATGTTCCAAAATTCCAATAGCAATTAATTTCTGTTTTACCTCTTCTGCTTTGGCGGGAGTAAAAATCGCTATTAGATAATAATCAAACTCTAGAAATTCCTTCTTTGTGGGCTGGATAAATCGTTCATCATATAAAGCTTGTTTATGTAAATCTATTTTCTCATCAATAACCCTAATGCTTACATTATTAAAACAGGAACAAAATCTAAATACACTTTCTCCTACCCAACCATATCCATAAATTAATATTTTTCTTTTCATCCTACCTCCTCTTTTTTATTCCTCTACCTTCCCAGCCATTATATCCAGGATTTGTTTCTACATTTTCTAGCCCTGATTCTTCTAAAAATCTATGCAAGGTTCTCATTCTTATGGGTCTATCATATTTTGGGCTTAACATATCAAAAAAGTCCAAATACGCCCACTCTTTTAACTTCTCTTCATCTAAACCCTCGCTAGTATAATCAGGGATTAAAAGCCTCCAATTTATCCTATTTGCACGAAATGGAGAGAAAAATCTTCTATTGAACTTAAAAACTGGCCACATAAAATCTACATACCTTTTCCCAAAGTTATACAATGCCCTATGCGGTATCCTAGTCGTAATAGGACGCACATAATACTTTGTATTAAAAGGTGTATTTTTGTTAAACGGATAATGATCACACACAAAACGCCCCCCCCCGCAAAGATTTCACAAGTGATTTTATAGCATTCCTTGCACTGGGTGTATGTTGCAATACCCCAAAACAAAAACATTTATCACAAACTTCTTCTCTTAGTGGCAAATTAAAAATATCCGCTTGAAATCGCAAAAGATTCTTACTTGGCTTAGAACTTGCTGCATCTACTGCATTAGAATAATCAAAGCTAATCACAAGCCCGCTATCTCCTACTATTTCAAGTGCATGTGGAGTAAATCTACCACTACCACAACCAGCCTCTAAGATAGTCTCTCCCTCACACTTCTCCCATCTACTCTCTTTATAAAATCTCTCTCTACTTGCACTAACCCCACTAGCACTATCATATTGTGTTTTTTTATGCATATTCCACTCAAATCCAAAGCTATCTGCATAGTTACTAGTTTCTACAAATCTAGGTATCCCATTTATGATATTATAAGACATATTGCAATTTTTGCATTCTAAAGATCCATTCTCTATAAACTCACCCTCTCCAATAAGCTCTAATTCCCCCTTGCACTTGGGACATACTAATAATTTTACATGCTCTTTATACACCAAATTCCTCCTTTAAGATTCTAAGATAATATTTTTTTTGTTTATTTCTATTTAGCATTTGATTGTCTATATTTTGGAATGTATTATCCAAAACAAAACAAAAAGCATCTTTTAACTCCAAAAAATCATTTATGAGATATGAATTTTTCTTATGCTCTAGTAACATTGCGTGATTTTTTATGTCACTTGCTATTACAAACACTCTAGCACACAAAGCTTCCATTATTGATTGTGAGATTCCATCAAATAGCTTTAGGGATAAAATAGCATCACTTATATATAAAAACTTGTGCATATCATCATGTTTTATATTGACAAAAATTATATTTTTTTGATTTTTTAAGTCAAACTCTTCCTCACACTCACGCAAATAATCACTCTCACAAGACAAAACACTAACAATAAGACAAGTATCATCACTATCTTTATAACTATCCAAAAAAACTCTTATTATCTCTTTGTGAAAATGAATCCTTTTAAATGTGCGTATGGAAAAGAAGACATTTTTATAATCTTTTCCCAAAATCTCAACTTTTAGCTCTCTTTTTTTAGCATCACTTGAAATATCATAAAATCTTTCTTCAACACCAAAACTAAGAATCTTTATTTTTTGTTTATCCAAAAAAGGAAAATTACTTAGAGCAATCTCCTTCATTACTTCAGTTTTACCCGTTATAACCTTTGCATATCTTAGTAATATTCCTGTGAAAAATTTTTTCTTCCCATAGCAATCTTCTTCTTTGTTTATCTCCCCGCCCATAGTATGCACTATAACTCTCTTGCCAAAGAGTGCTAAAAGTAAGTTTTGATATAGGCGTGATGCCCAATGCACTACGATTAATTTTGGGTTTAACTTTATTAATAAATAAAAAGTATAAAAAAAGCTATACAAATACCTAAGCTTTAGAGATTCTATTTTTGGGTGCTCTAATACAATAAACCCCTCATAAGAGCTTATAATCTCATCATTTAAAGAAATATTATTTGCATTGTGTAAGATATATTTATTATACGGCAAGTCTTTTAGCATTAAAATTCTTGGTTTCATTAGCGGACTTGTAAGATCTGCTAATATTAAAATATTTCTCACATTTTCTCCTTTTCTAGCCATTTTCCAAGAATAAGCACGAAAAAGGCAATGCTTCCAAAGCCAACCTGTCTTTTATTAATCACACCATAAAAATCTTCTCTACTTTTTATAATTCCATTTTTCACAAGGCTATTTTGCGGACTTAAAACCTCATTTAATAGCCCCCTCCATGAAGTTTGCATCCAATAATCAATAGGAGGATTAAACCCATGCTTCTCTCTTTCTATAATCCTAAGTGGCAAACAATCTTTAAAAGCCTCTTTTAGTAGCCATTTTGTGCCATTTTTTAGCAATATTTCATAGCTAAGCTTCTTGCTAAATTCAACGATTAAAGGCGATACAAAACAAGCCCTCCCCTCAACCCCCTCACTCATAGTCATTCTATCAAGCTTCATCATCATTTCATTTTTTAAATAAAATTCCCTATCAAAGTTAATACAATCAAGCGGAGTAATTTCTCTAAAATCAAAATATGGAAAATGCCTTAGAGAATTATAAGTCTTATCAAAAAACTCACCACAAAATTCTCTCTTCTCGCTCTCATAAGCATAATAATGCCAACCTTTTGGCTTTTCTTTTGTTATAAATTTTGGATCATTAAAAGCTAGTTTTGGATACCATGCATATCCACCAAAGCACTCATCAGCACCATCTCCGCTAAGAAGCACTTTTATCCCCATTTCTTTTGCTATTTTTGCAATCATTTTTATTCCAATACCCGATACAACACCAAAAGGTTGATCTATGGAATCTATAAAATTATCTAAACTTTCCAAAAAATCACTAGAACTAACCTTAACTTCAGTATGACTAAGTCCTAAAAACTTCGCAACTTCCTTAGCATACTCTCCCTCATTTGCAAAAGAACAATATGGATCAAAATCATCTAAAAAAGAAATATTAAAAGACTGATACAATGAATCCTTAGCTAATGCACAAACAATAGAGCTATCTAAGCCACCACTTAAGAACGCCCCAACTCTGCAATCGCTAAGCAACCTATCTCTCACACTCTTAGTAACAACTTCTCTTGCAAATGAAACTAGACTATCTTCACTTAAATTAGGGATAAAAACTTTAGGTGTGAATTTTGTAATACTTATCCCACCATCAAAAAACTCTAAAATCCCTCCGCGTGGAACAACACAGATTTCATTATAAATACACTGATTTTCTGGTATAAACCCAAATGTAAAATAATCCCAAATAGCCTCTTTATTCAAGCTAACATTTGCTATTTGTCTCAAAGAGCTAATCAAAGAGCCAAACGCAAAATTTTTAGAATCTTTATAATAATAAAGTGGCTTCTCGCCCATACTATCTCTTGCAAGGATTATTTTGTTGCTTTTTAGCTCATACACGCATATTGCAAACATGCCATCTAGCAAAGAAAAACAATCCCTTCCATACTTCTCATACAAATATGGCAAAACCTCTCCATCACAAGTAGAGCTAAAGACTATCCCCTCTCTCTCTAGCTCACTCCTTAAGTCTTTATGATTATAAATCTCTCCATTGAAAAAGACAAAAATATCTTCATGTCTGTTGCAAAAGGGCTGAATCCCACCTTCTATATCATTGATACTTAAGCGATTCATTCCTGCTTTAAAGTTTCCAAAATCTTTTATATATCTACAATCAAGCCCACGCATCTTAAGTGCTTCAAGCATTGAATCTAATGTGCTAAGACTACTATTTTCCCCATAAATTCCGACAATAGCACACATTTTAACCCATATTTTCCGATATTTTCATTGCATAATTCCTTGTCTGAAGGCTTTCCTAATTTGGTTTTATTTTCATTCATGGTTCATTGTATGAAGGCTTTCCTAATGTGCCAAAAATCTCACACAGCTTTTGAAAAAAAGAAGTTTTCAAATATTTCTCTATCACACAAAAAGCCTTTGTTCCAAACTCTTCTTGCACCCAACATTCGCTCAATGTTTTTAATAATCCCACTAACTCTAAAGAATTAGCAGGATTAAAAAACATTGCTTCCTGATTGCTAAAAAGCTCTGTATGTGTAGCAATATCAGACAAAACCAAAGGCTTTTTTAGATATGCAGCCTCTAAAACCACATTAGGAAAGCCTTCATACAATGAACCATGAATGAAAATATCGGCATTTTTCAAAAAAACATAAATGTTTTTTTGAAAGCCACAAAGAGTTATGTTTTTTAGATTGTTTTTGCAAATATAATCCTCTATCTCACCTCTTTGTTCTCCCTCCCCCAGTATATAAAGATGAAAACGAGTATCCTCATCTTGCAAAAGCTTAAAAGCTTTCAACAATGTCTTATAATTTTTTTGTGCATGTAGCCTACCAACAGAAACACAAACAATCTCACCCTCTTTTTTGGCAAATCCCAATTCTTCATTTTTCAACATATCTATATTTTGCGTATCTATTGGATTGTATAAAAGCTCTACCCTTTCTTTGTTTATACCAAAATTTTCTATTACATCTTTTAAAGAGCTCTTAGAATTACACACAACCTTACTTGCTCCTTGAAGCACCAACGAATAAAGTTCATGATTGATTTTAGATTCTGCAAATGAATTTTCCACAAAGCTAGGCTCACACCTGACAAAGCAATAATAAGGCACTCTTAAAATCTTTGCAGAAAGCGCAGTGTAATACCCCGTAATAAAATCCATAAAAGACACCAAAAGTGTAGAATCTTTTGCAATTTGTGTGATTTTATCTAAGATAAAAAAGCTATTTGGCAAAAGCGCTTTATCTTCTCTATCTAGAATATAATGTGTTTTTATCCCATTAATCTCAAGTAGATTTTCTGTCTTTTTTAAGACAATTAATTCTATTTGTTCTTTTAAATGCGGCAGCATGATTGATAGCACCTTTTGTGCTCCACCACCTTGACGCATTACATCTATGATAAATACAATTTTCATAACTTCTCTTAAATTTTTAAGAGATTATACTTAAAAACACCTTTAAAATGCTTTTAACAAATCCTCTAAAAACTTTGCTAAATATTTAGCGGAATTTTCCAAATGATAAATCTGCTCCTTTTTATATTCTTTCAAATCCCTTATAATCTCTTCTCCATTGTTTTTTAAATCCTCTTCTAACTTTAAGGCTTGTTGCTTAAATTCCTCTAAATTCAACGCCACTCTATGAAGCTTAGCATTTACAAAAGAAATCCCAAAATTTTTCACCCTTAAATCAAACTCTTTTTTAGGGTTTGCATATATAATAATAGGCTTACACACGCTAAAAGGAGTGCTATATGTTACAGAAGAATTATCACTAATCACAATACTTTGCAAGAGTAACTGCGTGCTAATTTTCTCACTTAAATCAAAAGAAAAATTAGAATGTCCCCTAAACTCTTCTAAGGCTTTATAGGGGTTATCACTTCCCATATATTCTATATAGTTTTTTAATGCAGGGTGGGGACGAAACATCACTTTTTTGCCTTTATTTAGTAAAAATCTAATGGCTTCTATTAACTCTTCTGCTTTCATCAATCTTGGAATAAACAAATATTGTTCTACCAAAGTTTTATAAGAGATTTTTTCTAAGTTTTTATAATCTAGTCTTGGCGAACCACATTCACATAGCCCAACCTCTAAACCAACCTGATTAAAAATACTCAAAAAAGCTTTGCTAGACTCCCTATCCATAGAACAGTAATAAGAAAAAGGAAAAAAATAATAAAAAGCATATTGGTTGATATTTTTTTGCTTGATTGATTTTGGAGCGAGTGCAAAGGCTTCTGCTAAAGAATGCCCCAAACCCACCAACTTTCTCTTTTGCGGATTTAAAAGAGGCAATCCACCAGAAAGTTTTAAAACCACCTTATAATTTATAAAATAATCTGCAATTACCCAAGGTGCTATTAAAATATTGCCTTTTGGAATTTGAGCCTTATTTTTATTATAATATTCCATGCTCCCAAAATACCAACCAACCTTTATATCTTGTAAAAGATTAGAATAAATCTCTAAAATATGCGGTGCAAAATCAAAAAAAATCCCATTTTCAAGCCTAAAAGAATAGCCACATTTTTCTATTTCCCTTTGTGTGGCCTTACAATAATCCACCACACATTCTCTTAGCTCCTCTAGTGCATTTTTAGGACAATAATAAGCAAAAAGATCATAGAAAAAATAATAATGCCTAATCCAAGGATTTTCTAAAATATGCAAGATTTTGCCATCTTCTAATAGCCTAAATTCTGCCCCCCCCCCCGCTGATAATTTCAATATCTCTTGTGCTAAAACAAAAGCCACATATTCTCTTCCATCTATATAATTTACTTTAGCACTCTTACATCTTTCTTTGCATTCCTCATACACATCTCCCCCCATTAATAGAACATATTTTTGACTCTCTTTTATTGCTTCTACATTATTTTTAAAGCTACTTTGTTCCTCTCTATCATCAATCCCTATAAAATCCACACCATTATATTTATCTTTTAAAATTCTTACTAAAATTTCTGCACAACCCCCATTTGGATAAATATAGCAAAAATCCTTAAGATTGATTTCCTCGTATTTTTTTAAATATTCCACTCTTTTCTCCAAGCACTAAAGATATATAAATACCATATTTTAGCAAAATCCACTCTCTTATTGTTTTTAAAATCAAAAATAAGTGCTTGAATATAATTTTTATTAAAATATCCACTATCAATCTCTTCTAATAAATAAGATAACTCACCCCTTATCCAAGATTCTAATGGCACTCCAAATCCCATTTTTTGCCTATAAATCAATTCTTTGGGCAAAAATCTCTCCAAATATTGCTTAAAAATTTTCTTACCACCTAAAATTTTATGATTTTTAACTATTAAATTCTCACTACTTTTTAAAGAAACCATAAATTCTACTAACTCTCTGCCTAAAAGTGGCTCTCTAAACTCTAGCCCAACACTCATGCTAGCTCTATCAGTTTTAGTTAAAATATCTTCACTTAGATAATTTTGCATATCAAAAAAACTCATTTGCTTAAAAAAATCACACATATTGCTTTTATCAATATTTAAAGGCACCAAACAATTAGCCTCTAGCCCCTCTTTTCTAAAATGAGTAATCTCCACCAAATAGTGTTCTAAAAAATCCTTAGCGTTTAATTGGTTTTTGATTCTTAAAAATTTATCAACCCCAATATTAATCCCAAGCTTTTGCAAACATAAAACAGAAATTTCAGGACTTAAAATATTGAGCAAAAACCCAAATGCCCTAAACTTGCTATGCTCTTTATAGCGATTATTCGCCCAAAAATACCGCTCATAGCCAAAACCTAGCTCATCTCCACCATCTGCACTAAGTGCTACTTTGTGTGTTTGTCTAATCTTTTGTGCCAAAAGTAAAGTAGGCAATGCTGAAGTATCGCCAAATGGCTCATCATAAATAGAGGGCAACTTATAAATTAGCTCTTTTGCTTCATTTATAGAGCATACAAATTGATGATTTTTTATCCCTAAAATATCTGCAACACTCTTAGCATATATGCCCTCATCAAAGCTAGATTCTAAAAACGAAATAGAAAATGCCTCAAAAGAATATCCTGCTTGTTTTAAAATCGCGCACACAAGCGATGAATCTACTCCACCACTTAAACATACCCCTACATTGACATCACTCACCATTCTTAAAGCTATGCTTTTTTCTAAAACCTTTTCAAATTTCTTTAAATCAAAATCATATTCTAAATTATAGAAATTAGCCAAATTATAATATTCCATCTTGCAAATAGAATCTTTTATACTCTTTTGCCTAGCTTGTTTTATATCCACTACTAGATAATGTCCATTTTCTAGCTTATAAGCGTTCTCCAAAATACTATAGGGGGCAGGAATATATCCAAGCTCTAAAAAATAACTCAAAGCAACTTTATTAATATTTTTTTGCAAACTTGGATAGGCAAATAATCCCTTGAGCTCTGAACTAAACAAAAAGCAATTAGAATCAAAATAATAATAAAGAGGTTTTATCCCAAATCTATCACGGAATAAATAAAGCTTCTCCTCCACCCTATCAAAAACCACAAAAGCAAACATTCCATCAAAATAATCCACACATGAAACACCAAAGTGCATAAAAGATTGCAAAAGAACCTCTGTATCGCTTCTAACATCACATTTTATGCCATCTTTTTGCAAGATTTGTGCTACTTCTTTATAGTTATAAATCTCCCCATTAAAAACAAGCACATATCTATCTTTTACAAATGGCTGGTGTGCGTGATTGCTTAAATCTATTATAGATAGCCTCCTGTGTGCTAATGCTACTTCATTTTGGATAAAAAGCCCACAATCATCTCTACCACCTGCGACCATACTATCTCGCATGGATTCTATGCTATCCAAAAGTCCATTACTCTTAAGCTCAAACCCACCAACTATTCTACACATTAACTTTTAAACTCTCTACTTAAATACTCTGCTAGATATGCACTTGCACATCCAAAATTATAAATTTTAGAATCCCTATATTTAAGTATCTTTTCTCTCCACATGTCTTTATTGTTATAAATTTCATCAATTAGAGCCATAAATGCCCCCCCCCCCCGCAGAAGCATCTTCTAGAATAACTCCTAAATTTTCATTTATATCTTTATAATCCCAGCTTGGTCTTATCACTATACTTGGCGAAAGTGCCATTAATGGAAATGAATTTTTAGTAGTAGTCTTAGAACACACAAGAACAAAACTTTTTCCATAAATACCATAATCCATGGGTACAGACATATCTATATCTATGCAATCTGCAATACTTCCTAGAACTTCTAAATGAGATTCTTTCCACTCATATCTATGGCGTAATATAACTTTATATTTGGTAGATGATTCTTTCATTAATGGCTTTACACTCTCTAATTCATCTAAATCATAAGGAGCAAACAATATGCTATCCTTGCTAAATTCTATATTATTCAACCTCTCTACATCTCTATCATGTGCTAAATATCCACTTTTTATTATTTTAAAACTATCTCTTATTGAAACACCTGGCATAAACTCATCTCCAACAACACAAAGATAGTTAGACATAAAATTTTTCAATACAAACTCGTTATCATACCCACCATAATTCACCATTCCATGTCCTATAAAGATAACCTTAGAATCTTTATGCACATCATACTTGCCAGTTACACAAATAGCAGTTGCAAAATCAAGCAAATACAAATATTCATATGATAGATACAAAATACAATTTTTAGTTTCATCACTTTGTTCTAATGCCCTTAGAAAACTACCCTCTTGGGCACAAAAATACATAATCTTTTCTCCTCTTTTTTCTAGCTCTAAAGCCAAATTTCCAAAATGCTTATCTTTAGCAAAATCTGATAAAACAAGTGTGAATATTCTATCCCAACCTTTGGTTTTACATTCTTGTTTTAGTTTCTGTATTGCTTTTTTTGCATAATTTAAAATTTCACCATCTTTATATGGGATATTATTATCTGTTAATTTTTTAATCAGCTTTTTTCTTGTTTCTTCATAGTTACTTGGTAGCTTACTAAGTGCAAGATATACCACCCCATTGTTTTTTAAAATTTCATCTTTTAGAGTTTCTAGCGATATTGCATCTATACTATCATCTATTGGTTTTATAAAAATATTATCAGTGTATTTTATGAGCCATTCTAGCTGTTTCCCACTTGTTCCATATGGATATACATATATATTCAAAACTATTCCTTAAATATATTTTAAAAAAATCACAAATAATACCAACACACACTTGGATATTTAATCTCTAAAAAAGCTTCTATACTAACTATACACATTCAACTCTCATTAATTATTTCTTTACAAATAAAAATTCATTACAACCAAGACCAACTTGCTTTAAATATACAAAAAGCTTATAAAAATATCCTTTTGGATATATTGGATTATAATACATTGTTTTATTGTTTTTTATGCAACAAAATCCACTCTTTTCCCAAAAATTTATCACATCATCATTAAATATAGGCTCATAGGGCATTCCTCCAAGCCAATCAATAACATCTGTAATCTTATACATACCCCTCCCTTTATCATACATATTCAATCCACGCCCTTTTCTAATATCTTCAAATGTTAAAAACACTGTATATAAAAACACCAAAATAATTTTCATAAAAATATTTGTTTTATTATAATATTTTTTCTTTTTAAGCCACCAAGAGCTAGCTTCAGTCTTATTGTAAAGAGCTATATAAGCATATTTTGTCCCCCCCCCCCGCACAGATTTTAAAATATCCATTGCATTCTGCATTGCCAATTGTAAGTTACCAGTATGATGTAATACTCCCCAGCTATATAAAATTATATTTTCATTTTCCAATTGTTTTTTTAGTCTATCAACTAAGCTAGTATCCAAAATACTCCCTAAGAAAATTTCCCAATTTTCTAAATTTTTGGGCTTAAATTTCTCTTTTGCCATCTGTGTTGCTTCTACTGAGTTACTATCTACATCTATACTTATCACTCTCTTGCAACCCAAATTCAATGCCGCAATAGAAAAGATTCCACTTCCACAACCAATATCCAAAAACACCTTATTGCTAAAATCCAAATCATCACCAAAGAAATTTTTCAAAGAATCTTGTGCATTTTGCATTATCTCATCATTTGCTACATATTCTATAAATCTTTTCCAATTCCTTCCAAAACTAAATGAACCCATAAAAACTCCCTATCAAAAACAAAAGTATATTATTTTTCATCTTTTAGTATCAGCGTAGTGGCTTTTATTCCTTGTTCTTCTAGTTTAGCAAAAAGATTATAAACAATCTTTGGATGACCACTCGTAATAAATACACAATCAATTTTATCTTTGTCTTTTATAATATCTTCATACCTCTTATATCCACTTTTAAAGTCATCTGCTACATATAAAATATTTTTACCTCTTTTTTTGAGATATTTTTCAATCTGTTCCCTCCAAGAATTCTCTGGATACAAAACAATATTGTCTGCCTTTTCAATTAATAAATCCCTAGTATCCACTGTTGGCAGTTTCTCATTAAAAGCCTTATAAAGCTCCAAAAATTTATCCCCAAATGCATTTTTATAAATTTCTGCAAATTGTCTTAAAATTCGCATAAACTCAGCATGCTGATAAAAATTCTTTAATACAAGAGCTAATGCTTCACCTCCCCACTCAAAAAAAGCATTTAAAAAAATAGGATAACTTGGAGAATAATGCATTTTTAATAAATCGTAAAATACTTCTTGTTTATCTGCTTGATAAGCTGTCATACCTACCGATACTATCCAAGCGTAAAAATCCAAATATTTTCTTCTAGCACTAGGAGCTATACCAAAAACATGAACAGCATTTGAAACAAATGCAATTTTAGCTTGAGAATAAATATTTAAATATGCCCCTTCGCCCTCAAAAACAACATCACTAGCCCCTTGCTTTGCAGAATCAAAAAAACCTGTCTGAACTATTAAATCTCGCTTAAATATATTTCTAATAGTTTTTCTTAGCTCATTCTTTTGTTCCATACTTAACATATCATATGTAAAGCATAAAGGAAGTTGTGGCTTATTATCATCTACAAGAGCAATATTGCCATAATCATAGCCTTGTTCAACTGCTACTAAATTCACATCATCAAATCTCTTAATACTATCAAAAACTTTTGCAAGATGATCTGTAGTATAAAAATATTCATCATCAGCAACAACAATAATCCATTCCTTATTCTCTAAAAAGCCAAGCTCTATAGCTCTCATTAAAACTTTATCAGAATGCCCATTATTAACTTCAAATCTATAATATTTAAATCTATAATCTGTTAAGAACTGATTGGCTATTTCTTTTGTATTGTCATTAGAACAGTCATCTAATATCAAAACTTGATAGTCGCAAAATGTTTGGCTTTGTATTTTACTCAAACATCGCTTCAATAAATTTGCCCTATTGTATGTTGGTATTACTATTAAGAACATTTTACTCCTTTTGTATATCATTTTTCAAACTTGCTAGAATATCAAATCTATCCATATTAGAACAACCAATATATAAATCATCTATTTCATCTAAACCACAAGACATTTTATAAAAATTTATTGGCCTGTTTTTATATTTTTCATATTCTTTATGTGTATCTTTAATAAGACACAAACTAGGCACGATAGCTCTTCTACAATCCAGAGAAATAAAATTTAAATTTTTAAACTTTTCCTGAAATTTTTCTCTCAAATTAGGTTTATCATCTATAAATACAATATTTTTTATCCCTAAAATCTCTAACTCTTTTGTATTTATTATTTTTCTACCACAAACTTCACCATTTTTAAAATCATCAAGCAAATAAATATCACTAAATCTTTCCACAAAGCTAGAATCTTCTAGCAAGAATCTAGCACTTTCACATGCTGGAGCAAGGGCTATTGCTTGATTCTTATAACAATCTAACTTATCTAAATTAGTATAAAAAATATTATTAAAACTATAATAAAAATATACAGCAAACCCAAGTTCATATATCATATCAAATAAACTTTCAGGAGTATTATTAGAAGCAAGTCCAAGGCAGTTTGCATATAAAATTCCATCATCTTTTAAAATCTCTTTTGACAAAAGTAAATAATCATGCAAACAATCACTTGAGAATTCCTGCAAATTAGCATTTGAAAGAACTATATCAAAATGATTTTTCTTGCTCAATAGATGACTAACTTTCCACCAAGGATATGCATTTGCTTTGATATTCTGTCTAGTTTCTACAAATTCTCTTTTTTGTCGTGCCAATATAGCTTTGCTTTTAGTTTCCGGATCATAAAAGTTATCTTCTATAAATTCCAATGCAAAATTTTTAAACTCTCCGCCAAAACAATACATATTAACTAAGTTTTGTAACATATAAAAACTCTCACAAGCATCTGTATAGCTATAATCTTTTAAAAATTTATATTGAGATAAAAAATAGCTCATACCACTACTACCAGGACCTATTTCAAATATATTTTCAAAATTTGGCTTAATAGTTTTTAATCTGTAATACACAATACATGATGCACTAAGAATTTCTAAAGGAATAAAATATCGTTTATTCTGAAAATAAACTTTCTGAAATTCTAAAGACTTTTTACAAGCAGTAACTAGGGAGTTATACATATTGCTAAATCCCCCCCCCCCCCGCAAAACATATCATTAAAATAAAATTCTTTTCTATTTTCTTGCATACTATCTTGAAGTGAAAATAACCCTTGGAGTGTGTTTATTCTAACTGGAAACCCATGCTTTTCAAAAATATCTAAGTTATACTTTCTAACAGAATTATATTCATAAGCACAGCTTTTAGCTCTTTCTTCTAAAATACGATACAAATTAATATCGAGCATTAAATTTCCTTTATTAATTCAAAAATATCATTTAAAATCTCACTCATATCACTATATCTATACCTTCCCATTCTGCCAAGCGTATAACAATCTTTTGGCATCAATTCTAAATATCTTTTATACTTTGCAACATCAGCAGTAGTTTGATAAGGATATAACTTATTATTAAAAGAAGGAGTTTCTATACCTATCATTGTATATTTTGATTCATATCCTGTCAATTTTTTGTATTCCACAATTCTTGTATAAGACTCCTCACTATCAGCATAATGAGCAAAATGATATAATTCTGGAAGAGCATATTTAACAGGCAAGATAATCTTTTGAAAATCTCTACCAATATATCTTAACTCACCATAGCAATAATCAAATACCATATCTAAAGAGCTGGTATTTATCACAACATCAGCACTTAAATATTCCCCATTTACATACACTCGTTTCTTATCTAATTCAAATTTATCCACATATGTATTAAACCTAACTTCACATCCTTCTACACATCTATCAAATAAACTATTGTATCCATCTAGCTCTCTTGGATACAAAACATCTTTCTTTCCAACAAATCTTTGCTTAGAACCAGTTTGTATAGCAGAATCAATTCCAAAAAATCCAAATACATCAATTTCTTTGTTATTTTTAATTTTCCACATTTTCTGAGAATAAAAATTAATAAATTTGTCATACAAAGTCTTTCCAATAGCATTAATCCAAAAATCTTCAAAATTACTTGCTTTAAAATTTGGATCTCGCACTGATAATTCCTTCTCTATCTTATCCTTATCTGGCATAATTGCTATATCATCAATATGTGGAGGATATGAGTAAAACTCTCTATCAGATGCGACAAAAGTCAGCATATAATGTTTCAATTCTCTCATGTTTAAAAATTGATTAAAAAAATCAATTACTGCACTATCTCCAACATTAACCAACAAATGATGAGGACCATAAGTATAAGGATGTCCATGATAGAAAAATGTCCTACAACCACCCCCTAAAACTTTGCCACCTTCCAAAATTTGAACTTGAAAATCTTTCTTTTTAAGAAAATATGCCATCACACAACCAGCAAATCCTCCACCAATTATTAATGCTTTTTTCATAAAAACTCCTTAATATTTTTTACAACTCTTTTAATATCAATCCTATCCATACAATGGATGCTTTTATCACAAATAGGATTATAGCAAGGTAAGCATTGATACTCACTTAAGTGTTCAATTTCAGGATATATCGACACTCCCCTATTATAATAAAATATCTCCTCTCCGCTAGTAGCTCCAAACAAAGCTATAACATTCTTTCTCATAGCCAATGCTAAATGAACCCCCAAGCTATCATGAGTTACTAAAATATCACATCCACTAATCCAATCCATATATTCATACAAATTATTCATCCCCTGTTGCCAAGAAAAACTAATCTTTTCTTTTTGCAAAATATCTGCTAATTCTTCCCATTTTTCCTTTTTCATAGCCTTTGTAGGCCATTTGCTACCTACTTGATAATTCAATCCTACTTGAACCTTTTCTTTTGGCACTGATTGATAACCCAAAGAATATTCTTGTTCCTTCCATTCACACCCTATCATTTCCACAATAACTTTTTGCCAAATTTTATGCTGTGCTTCACCACTAGCCTTTTGAGCAATATAATTTGTAGCATTCTTTGACTTTTCATAAGCACTATAGCTTCCATTAACAACATCAAATCTAAAGCCAACTTTTTCCCATCCTTGTATCATATCAGCTAAAGCACAAATTCCATGTATCTTTTCTAAATTTACAACCATATCAAACTGCTCACGCATTAACGCAAACGGAACAAAAGAATCCCATACTAAAATTCTATCAATATAAGGATTTTCATTAACCAATGGAAAGGCCTCTGGAGCAACAAGCCAAGTAATCTTTGAGTGAGGATATTTTTCTTTTAAAGCTTCTAACACTACTGTGCATCTTATTACATCTCCAAGACTTACAACCTGCCCCATTTCAGGATCTAGCGTCTCAGAATAGCCAAGTTTTAAAATTAATATTTTCATAAATTAATCCAAATTTTTACCGCAATTATATCAAACTTTTTTATGCCATTTTTGCAAACTTTGCACCAATACTTCAATATTATTTTTGCAATGGTGCTTTATTATAAAATTCCGCAATACTTCTTACCAATGTTTCATATTCCTGAATACTTATACCACCATCCACTCGTATTATTTGTCCATTAACAAAACTACAATTTAGTAAAAATTCTATTACCTCACATACATCCTCACTTTTTCCTATCCTACCAAGAGGCGAAAGCATTTTATATAACTCTACTAGCCCTTTTTGCTCATTATAAAATTCTTCATTTTCTGGCTTTAGCGTAAGAGAAGGTGCAACTGCATTAACTCTTATACCTTTTTTTGCAAAATTTAACGCATAATATCTTGTTATCTGCTCTAGTCCAGCTTTAGCTACATGATAGCCAAGTGGCTGATTCTTTGCTATCAAACTACCACAAATAGAACTAACAAATACTATACTAGCATTCTCATTTAAGTTAGTTTCTAAAATTTCTAAGGCGTTTTTTACCATTGTAAGCTCAACTGCAATCTCTCCGCTAAAATTGTCTATAATTCCTCCTCTATATTTTAAAAAAAACACTAAATAATCAATCTTATCATCATCTTGTGAAATCTTGTTTAATATTCTACAAAAATCATCACTACAAAAATCAGACTCTATAAAATTGACATTAAAAGAATAAGGATTTGTCCGAGAAAATAAGGTAATATCATATTTTTCTAAAGATTGCTTAGTAAATACCCCACCTATGCCCTTACTACCACCAAAAATTAGCATTTTTTTCTTATTCACCATATTCCTTTACTTGCAATTTATCCAATTCTAAACTATAAAATTTTCCACCCTTTTGCAAAAACTCTTTATGTTTATTGGTAATTGCGTCCATAAATCTCCATGCTACACTTATACATTCTTTGATATTTTCATTCTCTAAAGCCTTAGAATCTTTTACAACAATTCCTAAAGAAGGTGCATATTTTCCAATCTTAGCTAAATTATCATCTAAAAAATAATCAATAATATCTGCTAATCCCAAATGATAAACCATCATAACTCCACCAACAGAAGCTCCATATACACCAATACTTCCTTGCCTTTGTTTAATCTCTAATGCAAGTTTCCTAACCTCGTTTTTAAATCGCTCTAACCCATTTGTAAAGTTTGCAAAAATATCTTCTTTTTTGAAAAATTCCTTCTCACTTTCTATTAATTCTAAAAGTTCTTTTGATTTCTCTTTACTCATATCTTTTGAAATTTTTATTTGTATGCTTCCACCTTTGCTTTCAATCAATTTGGCATCATACAGTTTCAAGTTTTTCTTTTGTAAAAATTCCATTAATGGCAAAAGATACAAATAATTAATATGTTCTAAAAACACCATATCTAGCAAATTTTTCTCAAGCACTGACTTAGCATAAAAACTTTCAAAAATAAATTCTTCCTTTTCTCCTAAAAGTTTATTAATTTCTTCAAATAAAACTTCTAAATTTGTGCTATTTGCCACTATATGAGATGCAAAAATAAATGACTCTTCATTTTTAATAATATCATTTAGCCGTTGTGTTTTTCTAAAACACAACGGCTTAGATACATACCCTCTTAGGCTTCCTCCTTTAGTCCAAATCTCTTCTGCATCAAATAATTCTAGATTGCAAGATGCAAAGAATCTGCCCAAAGGCTTAGCTGAAAAATAACTAATATGCTCATGATAAATCGTATCAATCAAATGCTTTTTCAATACACTTTGAGCATAACTTGTCTCAAATACAAATACTCCATCATCACATAAAACTTTAGAAATACCTAAAATAACATTTTGCAACAAAGGAATGTTGGCGATTACATTGTTGGCGATTACAATGTTGGCCTTTCCATAGCTTTTCTTTATTTCTTTTGCCAAATCTTCTGTGAAAAATCCACAGATTGTATCAATTCCACGCTTTTTGGCAATTTCTACAGCACTTTTTGCAGGATCTATACCCAAAACCCTCATACCATAACTCTTAAAAGCCTCAAGCATAGCACCTTCATTGCTACCTATTTCAATAATCAAAGAATTTTCTTGCAAACCAAATCTATTGATTATTTCTTTTGCACTCTCTTTAAAATGTTTTACCAATCCAACTGAAGTGCTTGTTGTATATAAATAATCTTGTTCATAAATCTCTTTAGGCTCTACAACCTCACTTAACTGCATTTGTCCACAATTTTGACAAAGCATAACTTCTACATTATGCAATTCCATACTTGTTGCAATGTTTCTATCAAAAAAAAACCTATCACCCACTGGATTTTTAGACAAAGTAATTACTTTTTTTAATTTTTCACTTCCACACAACCTACATTGTTTGATTAGATAAATTTTATCTTGCATTTTTTTCCTTTGTGTATTTGGTTATAAAATGTTTAACAGCTATTTGATTAGTATCCTCTGGACTAAAAGGTGCATAAACTTGACTATTTTCACCCTCTCTCCTAAATGGTCCCAAAGCAATTTCTTGGAAAACAACTATATTTGTTTTAGGTATCAACAATAGATAAACATTAGGCTCTAACCTTAAAACTTTATGCTTTTTATTAATTACTAAATCAAATATCTTATTCCCATTATCCTCTATTCCAATAATTCTCATTGCTCCTTTTATAATGTGATAGGCTTTTGCGTTATAGGGATTTTTATGAGGTCTTATATAAATATTTTTTGGATGAGCTATAATCATATTGTGGAGAGTATCTTCACTATCATTATGCAAACATATTCTGCAGCTTTGCCGTCTTTTTCGAACCATCTTACACAAAAATTCTATATGTTTTTTACCAATTAACGAAAATTTCTTTTTTTTATTAAAGTAAAAAGTTAGACTTTTAGCATTATTATCCTGCTTAAACTCCTTCATCATTATTTACCCCACTCGCATAAATTTATAAAATCAATATAAGGATATTTATTTTTTAATTCTCCCACAATGCGTTTGGTTTCCAATACATTTCTAAAAGCTACTAAAATTTCCTTTTTGCTTTCTTTTGGGGAAATTATTTTTTTATCAGCAAATTTCATATTTTGTTTTGCACTATCTTCATCTGCTATAAACTCAATCTTATCTGGGAAAAGACAACTCATTAAAGCACCAATCCCATTGACTCCAAAAATCCCTACCTTCTCTTTTGGATATTTTAAGATTTTATCTGCAATCTCTAATACCCATAAAATATTATTTTTTGCCATTAATAAATCCCCCCCCCCCTACTAGATTAACAATATTTTTTTTGTTTTTTTTGGCTTTTTTTGCGATAAAAGCAAGTTCTATATTGGGAATTTTATCAAGATATTGTTCTATTATAAAACCACTTTTTACCATGAGTGTTTCAATAGCATTCTTATGATAATGTGCCATATGCTCATAAATAAAAAAATCTGTAGGTAAATTTTTAAAATCTGGTATTCTCACAACTAAATATCCATCATTATTTATTTTATCCCTCAATTTTTCTAAAATATTTTGAGGATTATGCAAATGCTCTAAAACCATATTTAAGCTAATTACATCAAATTTTACTTTAATATCTTCAATATTTGTAAATATTTGTTTTTTTAACTTTAAATCATCAAACTTATCAGAATTAATCAAAGAAACATCATATCCATACAATTCCCATTGAGGTTTTTCTTGTGATAGTAATCGCAAGAAATTCCCCCCTCCACAACCATAATCAAGCCAAGTAACTTTCTTTTTTGAAACTAAATTGCAAATTGCTTCAATAACAACCTTACCCCTTTTGACTTCTCCATCATTTAGGCTATTTTGCTCGTTAGAAAAAAAATCATAATGATTACAGTAAATATCTTGCAAAAAATCCAAATAAGATTTTGTTATATCTTTCTGCAATAAATCGCAATTTTTACATTTCATAATATTAAAAGGATAAACATTTCCAGGATATGCTGAAATGTTTCCTTTTAAATTCCCATAAAAAACCTCTAATTCACCCTCACACAATAAACAACTCATTCTCTTTCCTTAACAAAACTAATATATTGTTGCCCTCTACCCCAAGCCTTGGAAAAATTAGGCATTAAAGATATTTTATGCTCTGTAATTTTATTTGACTCTTCAAGCAAAGAAATACATTCTTGAATACTTTTTATAAAAAAATCACCCAACCCATAACAATCATTAATTATATCTTGCAATAATACAATAATTTCTTTTAGTATTTCTTGCGACAAAGAAACTCTAAACTCTTTAACTAAAATACGCAATTTAATTACATATTTTGAAATTTTTTGGTTTGTTTTACTATCCACTCTCATTTCGCAAAAACTCGTGCTAAGCAACAAATATTTTTTATCATCAAATCTCTTAATGATTTCTTGCATATATGAATACTCCATATCTTTATACCAACTTAAATTAGAAATAAAATTTGGCGACATTGAAATAACCTCAAATTCCCCCCCCCCCCCGCACGAAGAAGAAAATTTTTGAATATCCTTTGCACATTTTTTTAAGCTGTATGAGAAATAATCATTAGTTGGATTTAAAATACTATCTTTTACCCAATCTTCTATAGGTCTTGATGCAAATTTAAGAGCATCTAAATGACTCTTAAAAGCCTTAGATAATTTCTGCACTTTATCTTGAAAATCTTCAATATTTTTTACCAAACACAAACCAAGCACCACTCTTAAAAATTCAAAAAAATAAGAAAATTCACAAATAGTAGTCAGCACTAAATAAGTATCCTTTTTAGTTTGTCTAAGTAAAGCTTGTAAAATTTTTTGCCTCTCTTTTCTCTTAAATGCTGGTAAAAAACCTTCTGCTATAACATAATCATATCGTTTATTGCTAGTAAAATCTTCAATTAAACAAGGATAAATATTATATCTTCTCTTATCAATCTTAAACTTATCAAATAGTCCAACCATATCCTCTCTACCTTTAGAATTTGGCTCCACTATATCTAAATTAGCTCCCATTAACAAAAATACCAAGGAATTATAGCCACTTCCAGCACCCACCTCCAAAATTGTAGAGTTTTTAAAAGAATTTGGATTAATACCTAGCATTTTATAAAGATGCTTTCTGCGTCTTAAATGCAAATTAATATCGCTAATATCTTGAGTTACTGGAGAAATTTTATTCTCTTCATAATATCTCACAAATTCATTCATTATATCTCCTTATACAAACCCTAAATGATTTTTATCTACACTTAAATACTCTAAAATCATTTTATTTTTTTCATGTGCTACACAATGATGATTACAAACACATGTAGGATCCACCTTAAAGAAAGATTCTTTATTTTCAAACCACCACTTTTTAAAAGATATATCCTTTATGCTTCCAAGCAATGCTTCATCCAAATTATAAGCCTTATCTTGACAAGGATAAATGTTTAAATCAGCACCAATAACCATTAATACTTGAGAATATGGACACCAATTGTAATCCTTCTCAAAACTATCTAATTGGTAATGATAAGAATCATAAATCTCTAAATTCTTCCCAAAAGATTCTTGTGCTTTTTGTATCTGTTCTTTTGCTCCATCATAAAACTCTTGATGATATTTATTTGTAGTTTCACCATCATTACTAGTAATAGTAGGTGATATTTTCATAGAATCAACACCAATATCACTTAAAATCTTTGCCATATTATATATTTCTTGATAATTTTCCTTGCCAACTATATAACTAACCCCTAAATAGCAACTACCACCTAGCTTTTTAAAATTCTCCATATTTTTAATTATCTTATCAAACTCTGATTTACCAACACCGCGAAACTTCTGATAGCTTTCATTACTAAAACCATCCATGCTTACTCTAACCCAAGTTCCCTTATGTGCAAAAATCTCAGCAATCTCACCATTTAGCTTTGCTCCATTTGTAAGTGTGGCAAACGAAATATTGCTCTTAGATAGCCTATTTAATGTGCTTTTCATATGCTTATACACAAGAGGTTCTCCACCGCCGCTAAAAGTGATTGCCTTAACCCCCATACTCTCGCAATCATCAATAATCTCTAACATCTTGTCTTCTGGTATATAATCTCTCTCAACCATATCTTTACCAAGCTGTAAATTAGATACCTTGTAAGCACAATACCAACAATCGTGATTACATACATTTGTAGGCTTTATTCTTATGTGAATTGGAGGTGTTATTGCCTTATCTTTTGGCAAAGAATCTATTTTGTCTTTGTAATGAAAAACTTTATATTTTGTATATAGTAATCCCATTTTACTCCTTATTTACAACCAAGCTATACAATTTTTACATACATCTACACCCATTCTTCCTTTTTGCAAGTGTAACTGCTTAATATTTTCCCTAATAGCATTATTGTTCCAATTTTCTTTAATGGTAGTTTTATGCAAATCTCCTAATTTAAATGTACGACATTGATCAACACAACACAAAGCAATACTACCATCTGTTTTGATAGTTATTGTATTCCACAACACATAACAAGGCAATTTCGCACATTCTAAAGATATCTCAGAGCTTCTATTATTTCCAACACTAATGGAATTATTTAAACCATCTATGCGAATACTATCACCTTTTTTTAAATCTAATATCTTACTCCAAAAATTACAAATATATTGCATATCTTTCTCATATGCTTTATGTTTAATGACGCTAATTCTCACAGAAGTTTCATAATTATATTTATCTCTTATTTGAATAAATTTTAATACATTACCTAAAACTTCAGTAAATTTTAAACCTTTTCTGATTTTTTCATATAAACCTTTATCCAACCCATCAACTGAAAAATTAATATGATCAATTTTTGAATCTAAAATTTCTTTAGCCCTCTTTTCATTCATTAAAGATGCATTTGAGGAAAAATTTACTTTAATGGTATTTTCTTTAAAATAAGCTATTCTTGAAGCTATTTTTTTATCCATCAATGGCTCATTACCAACATATAAACTCACCTTATTAACACTTTCTTTATTTTCTATAATCTCATCAGCAATTTTATAAAATAGTGCATCTTCCATATAATTACTATTCATTTTTTTGCTCCACTCATCAATTCCACACATCACACATCTAGCCGTACATCCATTAACAGTCTCTAACTGAATAAAGCTTGGAAATCCCCCCCCCCCCGCTATACTATTACTGGCTCTCAACTTATCAATAATATAACCTTCATTATTGCCACTCATTATCTCTCCTTTTTAATAATGCAAATCCCAGCTCCAAGAGGCAACAACAAAGGATTAGCACCTTCTTTATTTATAATGGCCTCCAGAAATCTCTTAACCCCCTGCCCCTTTTGCGTATGAGGTTCATCATTTAGTATATCACCCACAAAAAAGCCATCATCTATCATCATTATTCCGCCCACACATAATATAGAAAAAAGCATATTAAAATAATCTTCATAATGTTCTTTATTTCCATCCAAAAATATAAAATCATAACCCCCCCCCCCCCGCAGAGAGCAATTTTGGAATAATACTATAGGCATCACCTTCTAAAAGCGTAATGTTTTCAATATTATTATCTTTGAAATTTTCTCTAGCAATACTAGCAAATTCTGAAAATTTTTCAATAGTAGTCACATGACCATCTTTTCCAACACTGCGAGCAAAATTAATAGTTGATACACCAACAAATGTTCCTATTTCTAGAATTTTTTTTGCATTTATTTGAGATATCAACATACTTTGCAATTTTCTAACAATTGGATCGGTTCCCATATATTGTTGTGCTGGAAATGATTTTGGAAATTTATAATATATATCTTCATCTTGTATTTTAGAATATCTCAAACAAGCATTAAAAATTCTTTCTCCAATCTCACATTCATTACCTCTATAATATTCTAATAATGGCTTTTGATTTGGCATCATCCTATCACTCATTTTATACTTCATATCTAACTCCTCTATTCAAAATAAATAAATTCATAATCACCTTTATATCCAAACTCTCTCATAAGCCATATCCACTCACTAGGCGAGAAGAAGCTATCACAAGTTAATGCCCAACATTGAAGATTAAAAAGTTCCTTATTGTTCCTGTAGGATTCAACCATTAAATAAGAATCATTAGCAACTCTCTCCATTTCTCTAAAAGCATTTTTTAGATGATATACGGATAGATTATGCAAAGTCCCTAAGCTAAACACCAAATCAAACTCTTTATTACCAAATGGCAATGGATCTTTAGCATTGAAATTAAAAAGGCAATCTTTTATTTCTTCTTTTGCATTTTGCAAAGCATATTCTGAAATATCAAAACCAACAACCTTACAATTTGGCAATATTTTTTTTATCTCATAGAGCAAAAATGCCTTGCCACAACCAATATCCAAAATCTTACTATTATTGTCTAACTTATAAATATCTATTAGCACTCTAGCTACTTCCTCCCATCTACCATCATACTTATATCCACCATAACCATATCTTCTATCTCCATCCCAAAAAGATTCATCATATCTCTTTGCTATCTCCATACATTCTATCTTGCTATCCATCATTCTTGCAATATAATCTCTAGAGGTTTTTTTGTGCAATTTCGTAAAAATATCTAGTAATCTTCCCATTTACAACCTTTCTTTTATCGATTTTACTATTCCATTAGAATCTATACCAAAATACTCTCTTCCATACTCACAATTACCTATTAAATGAACATATTTATTAGGCACTGCTAGAATTTCAATTTTTGCATTTGTATAATTCTTCAAAAATGTCCCTAAACCACCATAGCCAAAATGCTCTTCTACCACAAAAATATGTCTATAAGATTCCAAACTAAAATCAAAGCTATTAATGAAAGGTTTGGTAGCTACATCACAACCCAAAATCTCTCCTGCCTTTAGTGCTTCTTGCACTATGGAACTATGAGAAAGTATTAAAATATCGCTATTATTTTTCAATAAAAACTGCATTTTAGAAACATCTACAATCTCGCTTTTATGCAAATTTGGCTCACCTGCTTTTGGAATTCTTATATAGCTTGGCTTATTACTCTTATAAGCATACTTAAAACAAGCTTTAGCTTCAAGTGGATCACTTGGAGAAAACACATCTAGATTTGGCATACTAAGGGCTAAGCCTATATCTTCTAAAGCATAATGCGTCATACCACTTGGCATATAAGTAAGCCCGCTCCCAGTTCCTACTAAAATTACTGGTAATTCTTGATAGCAAATATCAATCCTTATCTGCTCATAAGGACGCATAATCACAAAAGGTGCTATATTATAATAAACCACTTTCTTGCCACACACAGCCAACCCAGCTGCCATGCTTACACACAAAGATTCATTAATTCCTGGATTTATATATTGATCTTTATACTCTTCTTTGAAGCTATCCCATACACCAAGCCCAGCATCACCGCTAATTAAAAAAACATTGGAATCTTTTTGTGCCACTTCAATAATGCATGAAGCAATTGTATTTCTCATTGTAACTCCTCTAATGCTTTTTTATAGATTTCATCAGTTACCAAATAATAATGCCACTCTAGCTTATCTTCCATAAAGCTAACGCCTTTACCTTTAATAGTATCACATATCACACATAAAGGCTTGTCTTTTTTAGAATTTATAGCCTTAATTATAGAATCTTCACAATGACCATTTACACGCATACAATCCCAGCCAAAGGCTATAAATTTATCCTCTAATGGCTCATAAGCAATAAGCTCACTAGCCCTACCATACCCTTGCAGATCATTTCTATCAATTAGGGCTACTATATTATTTAAGCCTAGTTTTGAGCCAAGCATAAGAGCCTCCCAAATACTACCTTCTTGTATCTCACCATCTCCCATTAGCACATAAATATTTCTATCTTGCTTATCTTTTTTAAAAGCCATTGCCATACCTATAGCCATAGGTAGTGCATGACCCAAACTACCAGCAGAGATTTCTACATATTTATGTGTGCTTCTATCTGTGTGTGCAGGCAATGTGCCACCATTTTGATAATAAGAAAACAACATCTCTTCGCACATCAATCCTTTATGAAAAAGTGTAGAGTATAAGCTCATAGCAGAATGTGCTTTTGAAAGAAGAAATATATCTCTATCTTCATAAGGTTCTAACCTTAAAACTTTAAAATACAATGCACTAAAAATATCCACACAACCCAAAGCAGAACCAATATGTGGCCCTTTTGCTTTGTTAGCCAACTTTAGTAGTGTTTTTCTTATTTCTTTTGCTATCTCTGTCATATATTACCTTTTTATATTTTTGAAACAAATACATAATGCAAAAAGATAATGCCATGCTTTTGAGTTTTTTGAAACATAAGCTTGACTTTCCATTAAAAGGATACCCAATATTAAATTGTTACCTGCGTTAGAAACTCTAAAGGATTTTACAATATTCTTCACAAACATACCTCCATTACTCTTCATTATTTAATCAATTTACCCTAATAAGCCAATAATCTAGCTTAAATCATCTAAATAGTCTCCAAAACTCATATAATCCAATTTGCTTTAGCCATCTTTCGTACTTCCCTACGAGCTGATTAAAATATTTACCTTTGATTTCTTTAACCATAAATCCTCTTATATAAAATTTACATGTTTTACTTTTGCATTTAAAATCTCATCTAAAAACTCATTAATAGCATTAGGGCGACAGTTAGCAGGACATTTATTACAATCTAATCTATTCTCTAAAAAATACTTTATTTTTTTGCGTTTCTCCCCATTCCATATCTCATAAAATGTATTTTTATAAATATTTCCATAGACAAACTCTTCTTTGTCCCAATAAGGCAAACAAGAAGCTAAATCTCCCGCAGAATTTAGTGTAGTAATAAAATTACAACCATAACAATGTGCATAGTGCCTTTCTTTTTCTTTATTTAAAAAGGCATTTTCTCTAAAAATAACCTTAAAATTGGAATCCTCATAGCTTTTAGCTTCATTTATCAAATCCCTTATTTCATCAAGAGCAATAAAACCGTTGTTTTTATTGTATTTTTGACCTTCATTTTGAAAAACAAATGGCTTGATAGAAATAAAATCAACACCAGCATTTTTCAAATTAGAAATAGCAGAAATTAGAGAATGTTTATTTTCAGGCAAAAGAACAAACTGGGAACCCAAATCAACTTGCAACCTTTCTTTAATTCTAAAAGATGTAGCATATTCTATATTTTTTAGCACTTTAGTCATTAAAATATTTATTTGCTCCATAGAAACATTGTTTTTACTGGGCTTATGAATCTTGGCATAAGTTTGTGCATCCCCACCATTAAAACTAAAACGCAAAAATGTTAAATTAGGCAATAATTTCTGTGCTAATTTCTCACTCAATAATTCTCCATTGCTAAACATTCCACAATCAATTCCTACTTCTTTGCTCTTTTTTACAAACTCTGCAATATTTTTATGTATTAATGGCTCTCCCTCTCCTGCATAGAGAATACTTTTAAGCCCCAAAGACGAAACCTCATCTAAAAAACTCAAAAATCTATCTCTATCAAGATGCCTATTTGGATAATCAATATAATCATAAGCACAGAAAATACATCTATGATTACACAAACCAACAGGGGAAACTTCCATATATATAGGATAGCAATCTCCTGTTTTAGCAAACTCTGCAACTCTTTCAAAATGATAATGTAACTTATGTGAATCTAATACAAAATTTTTTACCATACAAACCCTACAATTGTTTTTCTTTTTTCACTTATATTCCAAAATTGCCTTTATTTAATACTTCTCGTTCATCTTCTTTTAATTCCCTTATATTTTTTATGCTAACAGAAGTATGTCCAAATTCTTGAAATCTATTTGTTTTTACCTTAATATCACAAGGATTACAATGTCCATAAACATAACAAGGACGATAAATATCTTCTATTTTGAAGTTAGCATCTAAAATACTGCCAATAGGGGTTCTATTCTCATACAAATCAGAATGACATCTATATACGCTCCCATTTGGTCCTACAATTAACTCTGTCGTTTTGCATTCACAATATTTCTCTATTCTTTGGCTTATTGCATCTTTATACTTATATGTCCCATGCCACTTTTTGCCATCAAAACCCAAATATTCCTTCACTCTAAAATCAATACCTTCTTTTTCACACTTAGATTCAACTTCTTTTATGTGTTTTAAATTTTGTGGTGTAGCAACAGAATAAATTCCAACATAAAAGCCAGCATCACGCATCTTGTGATGTTTAATAATTAAATCATCTATATTATTTTGTCCTGGATGATAGCTAACTCTAATTGCAGCATACTTTGCATCTCTAGTAAATTTACTTGGATTGATTTTAGAAATGAATTCATCAACATCAAACATAAAATTAGTTAGTAAGTCAAGTTTAAAACGAGAATCTATACCATTTATCACTTCATAAAATCCCTTATACATAGTAGGCTCACCACCTTGAAATGTAAGTGGTATATCCCCTCTTTCTTTACCATTTTCATCAAGTAGTTTTATTTTGTTTATAAACTCTATCCACTCATGTGGTTTTATTTGCTTCTTGCCAACAGAGCTTCTAGATGAACCCTCTTCGTTTAAATTTATGCAATAAGAACAAGAAAGATTACACCCAAGAGTTAAGAATAAAGCTATATAGTTATAATGCGGAGGGATACTTACTGTTTGCATTCTATACTTCCCAAAAAACTTTCATTAGCAAGTTCAATTTGATGCCTATATGATAGCTGATTAAAAAATGCATAAAATTTATCCAATTTATCTCTAATTTCTTTTTTGGAGATTATTTTACTTAAATTTTCACAATATGTTTTATGATCAAATCCATTACATAACCAACCTATATATTTCCCTTGATCATCATAATCAATACAACTTAACAATGGAAAAAAATATTTTAGATTTTCTGCATAATAAACTTGCCAAATATTCTCTTTAGCTCTTGTAAAATATGATGAAATAAACTCAATCTTTTGATCCACAACTTTACAAGAATAATCTCCGATTTTTAGCATTTCTTCTTGGCTAAACTCGCAATATTCAGCCTTCTTTGCAACCTCTAAATCTAATTCAATATTTTGTTTATTATAAAGATAAATTGCCCCGCTTTCCAAAAACTCTCTATATCCTTCTATTTTAGGATTAAGTTTTTCAAGATTTTCAAAATATATAAGAACTTCTTCATTGTTTTTTAAAGTATTTATTCTATCATCTTGAATAAAAATCTTATTACTTCTCATAGTAATAAAAGAACCCTTTTTATGCATAAACTCCGATAGACTTTCCCCTTGTCCCAAAGGGAATGTATCACAAAATATATCAATAATATGCCCATACACATGCGGATTGACAAATCCAGGCATGAAAAATCGCTCACTAATGCCAAGTGCTTCCACTTTTTGTCTAATAAGTGGTATATTTCCACTACCTGCTGCGATAAATATTGTATTTTTATGCTTTTTCATCACTTCTGCAATGCAGTGCAAATATTCATCGCTATCAATCTTTACCAATCTTCCAATCACACCCAAAACAACCGTATCATCTTTAATAGGATATTTTTCTTTCTCTTTAGTAATAATATTCTCATCTATAGGAGGATTATAAAATTTTTCAATATCCATAGGAACAGAAAAATTCTTAAAACTAAACTTGCTCTTAGGGTTAAAATGGCTAATCCTCCCATCAATACCTTCTATATCATAGCTTCCATTCCCATGTGACCAATAAAGTTGGCGCGGAGCACTTCTAGTAGCTAGTAAAAAATCACTCCCATCTAAAGGTCCATTAGAAATTAGAATATCCACCCCTTCACTTAAAATAGATTCCCTTAAAAGTAAGGCTTTTTGCAGATGTGAAACATAATAACTTTGCTCTTTTACAATCTGAAACACTGGGTTTATAAACTTTATTCCAAGATTACAAAGTTCTTGTGCTAGCTCTAGATTATCTTCACTCTTTTGCACATAATTCATACTATAAACAATAATTTCATATTCTTTTTTAAATTCTTCATTACTCATCAATGCTTTTATGAGCGAATACTCTACTTTAAAAGGAGAATTTTCCACTATCCTATCTTTTAAAATTGCAATTTTTTTCTTGCCCTCGCTCACTTTGTCTTTACACCTTGGCAACCCTTTGGCATACTCTATATAATAGGGCTCCACAAGCTTGATGACTTTTTGATTAAACTCCTCCCAATCCTCATCATATTGAGCAGAATTTCCAAATTTATGGTAGATATAAAAATCCACATACATCGCAAAATCCAAATTCCCCTCTTTTAAAAGCCTCTTTAAAACCTCAAGCCAAAGTGGAAAATTGCCCCTCCATTTTAAATCATTAAAATAATGCTTCACATTCCAAAAGACATGCATAGACCATAAAAATACATTTCTTTTACTAAAATCATCTAAAGCCCAAAAATAATCGCTTCTTAACGCATCTTTTTGAATCTGTAAAACCCATTCAATAGGTATTTTATAATAAGGCAAAAAACCCAATAAAAACTCATTAAGAGCAATCACATAATTTTCTCGCAAACTTAAATACACTATTAAAGATAAAAAGCATTTAACCGCTTCTTCTCTCTGCCCTGCTAATAGCAATGCAACACTACTAAAATCCGCAAAAAGCAATCTCTCATAAAAAGATAAATTAGTATCTTTTACATAAGGGGCACATAAATCCACATATTTTAAAAATCGCTTATCCTCACTCACACCATTCATAAGTCCATAAGCCCAAAAAATTTCCCTATCTGGCACATCACCCTTTTCAATGATGATATTTAGGACTTTTTCTCTAATTTTGCTAACAATTTCTTCTTTTACATTCTGCTCTATGCCCTCTTGCCAATCCTGCCCAAAAGCACGGATTAACACCATTGCTTCATTAATTTCTTTTTTGGTATTCGCTTGCTCTAATCGCTGTAAAATCTCTTGTGTTTGTAGTTGCATGCACACTTCTTAAAATATTTTTTAACTAAATCGGCTAATTTTAACAAAACTTTATAAAATCAAAGCTTATTTCCATATTTTCCCAAATTACATCCAATCAATAATCTTTGTAACCTCTTGCACTTCAAAGCATTTAATCTTTAAATCCTGCTTAGGTTTTTTAGGCAAAATCGCTCTTTCAATCCCAAGTGAGATTGCCTCTTTTAGTCTTTGTTCTGCATTAGCAACCTCCCTTATATCTCCCACCAAACTTACTTCTCCAATAAACACACTACTATTAGAAAGGGCTCTATTTCTAAAACTTGAAAGAATTGCAGCAACAACTGCTAAATCCGCAGCGGTTTCTATTATCTTAATCCCACCTGTAATGTTAATAAACACATCATATCTATTGAGTGGAATTTCAAGCTTTCTTTCTAAAAGTGCTAGGATCATATTTAGTCGGTTGCTATCAAACCCTGTGCTAGAACGCTTTGGCATTCCATAAGCACAATCACTAACAAGTGCTTGAACTTCTAAAACAAGTGCCCTACTTCCCTCTAAAACCACACTTAAAGCACTACCTGGATTTGAAGTCTTAGAAGTAAAAAAAATCTTAGAAGCTTCTTTAGCCCCTACAAGTCCATTGCTTTTCATCTCAAAAATACCCACTTCACTTGTATTTCCAAAACGATTCTTAAACCCCCTTAAAAATCGCAATTCCCGACTAGAATCTCCTTCAAAATACAACACGCAATCTACCATATGCTCTAAGATTCTAGGTCCTGCAATAGAACCTTCTTTAGTAATATGTCCGATAATAAACACACAAATTCCCCGCTCTTTTGCAAGTCGCATAAGCTCAAAAGTAACTTCCCTAACTTGTGATACACTCCCAGGGCTTGAACTAATCTTCTCACTATAAAGAGTTTGAATACTATCAATTACTAACATTGCATAATTACGCTCTCCCATAAGAGTTTGAGCAATAATCTCTTCTAGCTTGATTTCATTTAATAAATATAAATTTTCACTAATTGCCCCCAATCTCTCTGCACGCATTCTAATCTGTGATCCACTCTCCTCACCACTCACATAAAGCACATTTTTGCCACTTTTAGCCAAATTGCTTGAGATTTTAAGTAAAAGTGTGGATTTCCCAACCCCTGGACTTCCACCCACAAGATACAATCCCCCAAGCACAATCCCGCCCCCAAGCACAATATCAAGCTCTGCCTCTCCTGAGCTAAATCGGCTAAATTCTTCTTCTTTAACTTCAGAAATTGGCAAAACCTTGGAAGAAAAATTAGCACTCACTTGATTAAAAGCACTAATATGCTCCTCTTTTAATTCTAAAAAACTCTCCCACGCCCCACAATTAGAACATTTGCCAAGCCATTTTGAGCTTTGGAATCCACAATGTTGGCATTCATAAATTTGTGCTTTCTTTTTAGCCATTCTTAGCCTTCATAAATAGAGTTTAAAATTGTCTTAATGTATTCACCCTCATCAAATTTAATCAAATCATCAGCACCCTCGCCCACGCCAATATATAAAATAGGCACACGCAGAGAATGAATAATGCTAAAAATAGCCCCTCCTTTACTTGTCCCATCAAGCTTTGTAATAATCACCCCATCAATTCCGCCTAAAGTTTGAGAAAAAATCTTTGCTTGATCTAGGCTTGAAGTGCCTTGTGTGCCATCTAAAATCAAGATTTTTCTATGTGGAGCACCCTCTTTTGCTTTGTTACAAATTCTCATAATTTTCTGCAATTCTTGCTGTAAATTACTTTGATTATGCAGTCTTCCTGCTGTATCTATAATCACCCTGTCAATCTTTTTTGCAACTGCGGAGGTAATGGTATCAAAGGCAACTGCACTAGGATCATGTCCTTGCTTTGAGGAAATTACTGAAATTCCTAACCTTTCTCCCCAAAGACTAATTTGCTCAATGGCTGCTGCTCTAAAAGTATCTCCCGCACCCAAAAGAACACTTTTACCCTCTTTTTTATAAAGATTTGCAAGCTTAGCAATGCTTGTAGTTTTACCTGCTCCATTTACCCCAATAATCAAATCCACAAAAGGACTTGCTTCTATTTTTTTCTCTTGCACCTTATCATAATAGCTCTCACCTCTAAAAAGACGCAATAAAGCCACTTCTAGCTCATTTTTACTAATCTCTTCACCTAGGGGAGATAAAATTAACTCTACCAAATCATAATCCATATCAGTGGAGATAAGGATTTCTTCTAGCTCCTCTTTGCTTAGCTTTTTTTGTGCTTTTGGTAAGATTTCTCTAATATTCTGTGTAGTTTTTTGAAGAGTTTTTTTAAGTATTTCAAACATTATTGTGCCTTTAATTTTGTAATTGCTTGAGAGAGATTAAATTCAATCATTTCTTCTGGGATTGCCCCCAAATAATCTATTACATAATCTCCCATTTCATCATAAATCACTAATAAAGGTATCCCATCAATTGAACCTAATGCTTCATACAACTTCTTTCTTTCTTGACCTACAAATAGAGGAAAAGTAAGTGCATTTTCACTCTTAAAAATATTCACACTCTCTTGTAAGTTTTCAAACTCCCCCACTAAATCATCAATAGGTATCCCAACAATTTCCACCTTATCGCCATATTGCTTTTTAAGATTCTCCAAATGGGGTATCATTCCTTTGCAAGGATCACACCAAGTTGTAAAGAAAAAGAGCATCTTGGCTTTTTTACTTTGTGAGCTTACTTTAAGCTCTTTAAAAATATTTTCTTTTTGCACATCAAGGCTCTTAAAATTACCTTTATCTTTTTTTTCTTGATTGATAATAAGCTTATCGCTTTTAATATCTAAAACAAGATTTTTTAAAAGGCTACTTTTAGGCTCTTGTATTTCTTGTGAATTTGTACTTGTTTGCTCATTCTTTTCACAACCCAAAAATAACAAACCCGCAACTACTAATACAGCTAAACTAACTATTTTTCTCATCTTATTCCTTTATTTTAATATTTGCATCTATTCCCTCTTCATAAGGCCATCTTAATTCAATTACACCCATTTCTTTTGGCATAATTTCTCCTGCTTGATAAATAAATCTTGTAGCTTCAAAATCTCTTGAATTATGTTCTGATATTTTAAAATCCTCAAAGCTAATCATAGGTTTTCTTCCTTCTTTCTTGGCTAAATCTACATATTTATTCCATAAAAACTTTTTTAAACTTTTTGAAAAACCTCCAAACACATCATTAAAATCCACCTCTTCTCCATCTTCTGTGATAGCAATTCCTGTTCGTGAATACTTCTTAGTATCTTCCTTGGTATAAAGATTCTCATCTCTATCAAAGAAAATAAACTCTTCTGTAAAATAGGCCACATTATCCTTAATACTATCTTGCCAAGGGTGCTTTATTAAATATTCTTGTGTGCTTTCTTTAGAATAAATATCTTGATGATTTTCCAAATGCCCTCGCATAAGTCCTTTTGCCTCTTGTATAAAAATCTCTTTAGCGTTTGTGCAATCAAAAGTTTGTCCATAAAGAGTATTTAAAATCTTTTGCATTCCCTCTTCGCTAGAACAAAAAAACTCAATTTCAATTTTACTAGGCACTTTTTGATCATCATTTAAGCTATATTTAACCCTATGACGCTCTAAAGAAAAATGCCTTATTGGTTCTTTTTTAAAAGTTTGAAAATTTAATTTTTCATTTTCAAAGATAAATTTTTGCTCCATATTCTCTTGAGTAGTGCAAATAAACTCCAAAAAATTCTCTTTATCTTTTAAAATCTTGCATTCTTTAGTATCCAGCACAACTTTAGCTGTTTTATCCTTTTTAATAATCCATAAAAATGATTTTTCAGGCTTTATCCCAAAAAGATAATAATCTTCTTTTCCTAAAACTCTATATTCTTCTGCACCCATTAATAAAGATACTGCCATAAATACACCAGCAATTATAGCTTTTTTTAGCATTTTTTCCTCTTTTAGTTAAATTCTAGTGCGTATTCTAGCAATTTTTTGATAAATTTTGGACTTTTTTTATAAAAACTCTTGATTTTTTAAAAAAGCATTGATATAATTTTGTCTTTCTTTTTGAAACTCAAAATTGCGGGAGTAGCTCAGTGGTAGAGCATAACCTTGCCAAGGTTGGGGCCGCGGGTTCGATCCCCGTCTCCCGCTCCATTATTTTTTAGAAAAATCCCTAATAAAATTTGCCCGGGTGGTGAAATGGTAGACACAAGGGACTTAAAATCCCTCGGACATTGCGTCCGTGCCGGTTCAAGTCCGGCCCCGGGCACCACCAAACTTTTAATGGCGACATAGCCAAGTGGTAAGGCAGGAGCCTGCAAAGCTCTCACTCCCCAGTTCGAATCTGGGTGTCGCCTCCAAAGGCTAATGGCTTCGGGAGATGGCTGAGTGGTCGAAAGCGGCGGTCTTGAAAACCGTTGAGGGTAACACCTCCGGGGGTTCGAATCCCTCTCTCCCGGCCACTTTTTCTCTTATTAAATACTCTATCCCTCAAAGCTTATCATTTTATTTTATTAAAAGTGTTTTTAAAGCATTACTAAAAATACTAAACACCACAAATACAACCTACTAAAAGCTTACAATAAGCTCCCAATTTGTTAAAATTAGCATAAAAAAGTTATTATTCTTAATAAACTATGCAAATTAAAACAATAATTAAAATACAACATTAGCTATTTTAGCAAATTTCATCATCTATTAAATTAAAAAACTATAAATTCTCCCCACCTTCCACACAAAACACAACACACCATAAGTTCCCAAAAATTGTCTTAAAATATCACTCACTAATAAAAAGTAATAATTCATACTCAATTTTAAAATTTAAAAGAACTCCTATTAAAGTTAATTCTATCTTTATTGTGATAATTTGTTCTATTTGCCATCTATTAAAACTTATTTTTCTAACTAAAACTATCATTTCATTCTAATTTATCACACTTTTTAAGGAAAATCTTGCACTTAGATACAAAAACCATAAAAACAAAGCATTAAAATTAGATTTAGAAATAGAAAAACAAGAAATTTACCGCAAAAACAGCTTTAAATTTTATGCTTTATGAGCTTTATAAACTAAACTAATTAATAAAAAACTTTATAAAGCAATAAAACTTTACAAAGAGGATTTATGTCAAAACTGGCTTTGCCAACCTATAAATTCCCAGCAATCCAAAATATGAAAAATGTGTTAGATTACAAGAATTAAAAAAATTAGTTTTAGCACCATAAGATATAAAATTTATATAAATTCCACGCATTGCCACAGAATTTTACAATGAAATTCTTGCGGTAACAAAATTTTAATAATCTTCACCATATTTTTTATTCCCAAGCACTAAATAATATTTGATGTCTTTTTTCTCTTAATATTTTTTCTTTGATTTTATTATCTTTATCCCTAAAAAGATAAAAAATCTTACTTGAAACATCATCACTTACATAAAAATACAATTTATTTTCCTTATCTTCCGCTTCTGTAAATATTTTAATTTGCATATTATTAAAAAAGCCATAAGGCTCACTAAAATAATAAATTTCTATAGGTTTTTTATCTTTGTCAATATCCCAAAGAGAGCATAATCTTCTAGGTCTCTCAACATAATATTTATGCTCTTCACAAACTAAAAGTTGTTTTGTTTCATCATTTAAAACACTAAATTTGCCAAGAATTTTATAATTTATAAATTCATCCCCTATAGCTCTTTGCAAGTCCTCTATATTAATATCATATTCTTTAGCAATTTTTTCATAATAAGACTTTACATTATTCATATAAAGCTGAATTCCCCCATCATAATCATCAAGATTGAGCTCATTTATAACATCCACAACATTACTTTCCTTATTAAATTTAGCTCTAAGAAAAATATCTTTTTCAAAACGCTCATATTTTCTAATGCCATTTTTACCTTGAATTAGAACAAATTTAAATAGTTCCTTATGCATTTCATTTGCTCCGTCTAAAAAATAAATTTGCTTATCAAAAAGGCTTCTAAAAATTCATCACTAAATCCAAAAATATTTTTTATTTTTTCTTTACTAAAACCTAGCTTTTGCACTTTTAATACATCTTTTTTTATATTTTTAAATTCAAAAAATCTTTCTTTTAAATAAGAAGTAAAAGCCCTTGAAAAAAGCATAATAGAAAGTTTTTCTATATCTTTTTCTTTTGAAATTTTTTTATCTAAAAGGGCTTTTGTTTTATCCAATGCAAGATTGAAAATAAAAAATTTTCTCATTTTTAAAAATATGTCTGGCTTACAATAAGGTTCAAGCTCTTCTGCATAATTGCAGTATTCAATCAATCTTGGCTCTATAAATTCATAATTATCCAAACTTGTTTTTAGCCTTTTTTAAAAACTCTACAATTTCATCCAAATTTAGTTTTTTGGCTTCAATAATTTTTAGGGCACAAAATTCCTTTTCTTCTTGCAAAGCTCTTTGAAAATCTCTTGCCATATAAGATAGATCTTCCTTTGGAGTATTTTGAAACAACCAAAATAAGTGCTTGATTAATCTTATTAAATTCTTCATAATAATTTTTATACTGCTTTTTGTATTTTAAAAAATTTGCACTATCTTGTTTTACAAATTTTATAATTTCTTCTTTATTATACAACTGGTATTCCTCGCCCCTAGCTTGTAACAAAAACACAAATCCTAGCAGAAAAATTTTAAAAATTTTTGCCATTTTTAACCCCTTAAATCTATTAAAATTTATTTTTATAATTTACCCAAATTTTTCTTCAATAAACAATAAGCGATTAAAACCATACAAACTTCACTAACCACACTACTTAGCCAAACTCCTTTCAATCCATAAAAATAGCTTAGAATCTCCAAAATCACAAAAGGAACTGCAAGGCTTTGCAAAATAGAAATCACTAAGGATAATTTTGGCTTATCAAGTGCGGTAAAAAATGAAGCACAAAGTCTAGGAAACCAAGAAAACAAAAATGAAAAAACATATAAAGCTAGTGCGGTTGTAGCAAGATTTACAAATTCTAAATTATTTTGCTTATCAAAAAACAAAACAATCTCTCTAGCATTAAAAAAGATAACCAAAAACACACACAAAGAAAGTAAAAATGCTCCCACTAACATTTGCTTAAAAATCTCTTGAATGCGCGCAAAATTTTTAAATCCATAGTTATAACTAAGTGCAGGCTGCAATGAATCGCACATAGCTAAAATCAAACTAAACACAAAAGAACTTACATAAAGGACAATGGAAAAAGCAGCAACTGCTGTATTATTTGCAATTTTTAACAAAAGCATATTAGCCAAAATCGTAAAAAGCGAGCTAGAAATATTAGAAAAAAACTCGGAAGAGCCATTATAAATGATATTTTTGAAAGTATAAAATGTGATTTTTGGAACATTAAATTTTAAAACCACTCCTCCAAATATAAGCATAGCCATCGCCGCAATCACACCAAAAAGCATACCTATGCAAGTTGCAAGTGCCGCTGAAAAAAGCCCCCAACCAAACACCACAATAAAAAGCCAATCCAAAAAAATATTAATAAGTGCAATACTAATATTTATAGCCATACTATAAAGCGTCTTGCCACAAATTCTTAAATAATTATCTAGTGCAAAAGAAATAATAATAAAAGGTGCAAAAAGTGCAAAGATTTGCATATATTCCACACAAAGCTTTTGCAAAGAAGAATCTGCTCCCATTATTTGACTTAAATCAAGCGCTAAAAAATAACCCAAAATCCCCATAATACAAGAAATAACAAAAATAATCATCACACAAAATGAAAAAATATTCTTAGCTTTTTGACTTCTGCCTCTACCTAGATTCATAGAAATTTGCACAGATGAGCCAATAGCTATCATATCAGCTAGCGCAAAACTTATCATAATAAAAGGCATCATTAAATTCATAGCAGCGAGTGCCTCACTCCCTAAATAACGCCCCACAAAAATTCCATCAATAATAAAATAAGCACATAAAAATGCAGCACTTGCCATATTTGGCAACGCACATTTTAAGAATAATTTTGTCGGATGCAATGTAGTATAAAAATCGTGTATCTGCATAAATCTTCCTTAAATTTTATTATATATTTAAAAATAAATAAAATTTATTAAGATTAATAAAGTGATTGAATACCTTTAATTGCTTCTTGGAAATCTTGTAAATTTGTAGAATTATTAAAATTTGGTTTTAGCACAAAAGTAAAATTTATAAAATCATTCAACATTTATTGTCTACCATTTTTAAATTTTATTTATTATAACTAATATTTAATTAATACCTCTTAATTTTAGATTTCAAACTTATGCTTTAATCTAATACTTAAAATCACTTCTTATCCGCATAAGCTTGTTTAATTATAATCCCTCTATTCTAATACTCCAAAATGCTTTTGTAAATTTTTAATACGATTTTCAAGGCTTGGGTGAGTTGCAAAAATGCCATTAAAAGGTTTTAAGAAAAACATATGCGCACACCCCTTTGCCTGCGGATTTTTAATAGTAGTCTTTTTTTGCAATTCTATCAGCTTTTTTAAAGCATTAATAAGCGCTTGTGGATTTCTTGTGTATTGCACACTTGAAATATCGGCTAAATATTCTTTTTGGCGTGAAACTGCAGCTTGTAAAATCCTAGAAAACAAAACCCCCAAAGCTCCTACAGCATAAAATACCCATGCAATCATTACCACATAACCCATAGATTTATTACCATCTGAACTACCACTCCCTCTGTTACCCATCTTTATAACTTTCATCACTACTTCTCCCACCAACGAAACACAACCTAACGCAAAAACTAGGGAAAGCATTTTTAAATTCAGTGCCACATCTTTATGAAAAGCATGGGAAAATTCATGTCCAATTACTGCTTGAAGTTCTTCTTTATTAAAAGTATCCAATGCTCCTTTTGTAATAAAAATTGCTATTTTTTCATCTTTTTTACCAAAGTTTTCTCCTGTGCAAAGTGCATTTACTCCGCTTTCTTTTAACATAAGAAAAACTTGTGGCATAGGCATATTTGCAGCAATTGACATTTCTTTTATCACTTCTAAAGCTCTACGGGCTTTTAGTGTTAAAACCTTCTTACTTTCCTCTTTGATTTCTCTGGCCTCTAGCATTTTAGCAAGGTTAGTAATAGCTTGTTCTCCCATATCTACTTTTTTGTAAAAATACGCAAAGAAAACAATAAAAAACATAAAGACACTAAGCACAAAAGCAACAATCACAAAAGCAATGTGATAGCTTTGTTTATAACTCATTGCAAGAATATTAAAAATCACAGAATAAGTAAATAATAATATGAAAAACAATAATATAAAAAATAATACATTTAACCACAAAATTTTCATTTTAGAAATATCTTGAAGTTCATAAATATCACCTTTTAGCTTATTTTCTTTGCCCAAGACAAAATAAGTAATAACAAAAACAACCAAAGAAGTTACAACAATAAAACAAGAAGTTAAAAGAAGATTATTTATCATAAGAAAAGTAGCTTCTATAAGACCCGATCCCTCTTTAATTGCAAATAAAAATTGCAAAAAAGTTATTTTAGCATCTATTATCGATTTCTCAAAAATTGCATAAATACCCTTATTGTAATTAATAATTATTATAACAAATGCAATAATTACAAGTGCAATAACAAGAAGATTGCTAAATTTTATTTTTGTTTTTATATTAATCCTTTTTTAAAATTTAACACTTGGTGCTTTATTTAGCTCTTCTCTTTTTTCGCCAAACTCTAGCATAGATAATTTTTCTTTAAAACGCTTAAAAAAACTTGCAATAATATTAGTTGGAAAGCTTTGTCGTGCGATATTATAGTTTGTGGCACTGTCATTATAAGCTTGTCTTGCAAAGGAAATTTTATTTTCTGTATGGGTAAGCTCTTCGCTTAATTGCATTAGATTCTCATTTGCTTTTAGCTCTGGGTAATCCTCTATAAGAATATTAAAACTAGAAAGTGCAACTCCTAAATCACTTTCTGCCTTGTTTAATTTTTCTAAACTTTTTGGATCTTGCAATTTTGCATTCTCACTTGCACTTTTAGCACTATTCCTAGCTTCAGCCACTTTAATGAATGTATCTTTTTCGTGTGCAAGATAGCCCTTAGCTACTTCAACAAGGTTTGGAATTAAATCATATCTTCTTTTTAGTTGCACATCAATCTGTGCAAATGCGTTTTCTACACGATTATAAAGCATGATAAGATGATTATAAATATTGACAATAAAAATTAACAATACTCCAATAATAACTAAAATTCCTATGACACTTAGCATTCTTTTCCTTTTATTGTTAAAAATAAAACTTTAAAATTATAAATAAAAATTTTTAAGATAAATTTAAAAATTTCTACCATTATTTTAATGTTTGTAATATTCTATACACAACTTGCTTCACTTGGATAGATTTTATCTAAAGAGCTTCTGCAAAATATTTCAGACATATACTTGATTACTATTTCACTTTTCAATCCCACCAAAATCTTTTTTACAAACTTATACATTAAATGTATTTACTACGCACATTTATATATCTTTGTAATTTTTTATCCATTAATCACATCTTTTAGCACCTAAAATCTATTGATATCTTTAGATTAGCAATCTATATTGCTTAAATTATGATTATCCTCCTTTCTAACCCAATGGTTTTATCAGTATTCACAACTAGCTATTCCATTACATAAATACTAATCACCTACAAAAAGTAAAATCACAGTAATTCAGAGTTTTTTAACTTTTATTCTAAATTATTTTTCAACGCTTTCACATTTTTTATCTCTTTACAAAAACCTGATATAATTATAAAAAATTATAATTATTTTAAGTAATATAGAATTTAGGAGAAAATTTGAATCGTTTGATTATTGAACTAAGTGAAATAGCTAAAGAGTATTTTGCCCATCAAGATTTTGAAAAATGCGAAGAGACTTTAGACAAACTTATAGCTTTTTGCAAGGGAGAAATTACCCTAGCACAAAATGGCGAAATGATTTTTATAGATGATGAGGACAAACATTATTTACTTTTGGAAGCTTATCACAATAGAGCACTTTGCAGATTTAATTGCTTACAATATGAAAAAGCCTTGGAAGATGTAAACCTAGCCATAGAATTAGATCACAAAAATCCAGCTTTATTTAATCTTTTAGGCCTATGTAATTTTTACTTAGATTTGTTTCAAGATGCACTTTTAGCCTTTAACAAAGCAATAGCCTTAGATAATGCTTATACTTCTGCTTATTTAAATCGAGCTAGAGCTTATATGCTCTTAGATGATATTAATAATGCCCTAAAAGATTTGCAGATTGCTATTGATTTAGAATCTAAAATACCCAATGCTTATTATACTAGAGCCATTACTTTACTAAATATTGATCCAAAACAATCGCTAATGGATTTACAAAAAGCAGAGCAATTAGGTTTGGAAAATGTAGATTTGTTTTATTTTCAAGGTGTGGCAAGTGAAAATTTAGGCGATTATGAAAAAGCTATTTCATTTTTTAACAAAGTAATAAAAGTAGATGAAAACTATAGTGATGCGTATTTTAAAAGAGCAAACAACAAACGCAAAATAAATGATTTAGAAGGGGCTTTACAAGATTGTCAAAAATCTTTGGAACTCAACAATAAAAATGCAATGGCGTATTTAATTTTAGGGCATTGCTATAGAGATTTGGAGAATTTTGATAGTTCTATAAAAAGTTTTAAAAAATCTATAGAACTGGATGAAAACTTAAAATATCCTTACTATGCACTTGCCAATCTTTTATACGATTTACAAGACTATCAAGAAGCTATCTTTTATTATGATAAAGCCATAGAGATTGATGAGGAATATATTCAAGCTCTTGCAAATAGAGGCAATGCAAAGCTTCAATTAAAAAGAATAGATGAGGCACAAAAGGACTATGATTTAGCTGCTTCTTATTATGAAGAACAGCACAACAAAAGCAAATTTGAAGATGAAGCATTAGAAGAATTCAAAAACACAATTTCACACAATTATTACCATTTAGCAAATACTTTATATGAATTAAAACATTATCAAAAGGCTTTAGAAAACTTTGAAAAAACTCTAAGATTTAAACCAGAATATCCTGAAGTTTTTTTCAATAGATCGCATTTGCTAACAGATATTGAAAATTTTAGCGAAGCCTTAGAAGATTGTAAAAAGGCAATAAAATATTACAAAAAGCATAATCAAGAAGATAAATACTTTAAATCCCTCACCCATAAAGCTTGGATACAAAGCAAACTAGGAAACTTCAAAGAAGCTATAGAAGATTATAACCTAGTTTTTAAAGCAGATAAAATCAATATTAATAGTGATTTTGAAAATGCTTATATTAGCAGAGCGTATTGTGCAAAAGAATTAGAAGCCTATGAAGAATTAATAGAATATTGTAATGAAGCACAAAAAGTGTGCGAAAATAATTTTAGAGTATATTTTTGGCGTGGAATTGCTAAGTATTATTTAAGCCTAGAAGAAGAAGCGATTGAAGATTTTAATAAAGCACTAAAATATTCAAAGGAGGCTGATATTTATTATTACAAAGCTCTTTCATTTGAAGATCTTGGAGAGCTAGAAGAAGCTATAAAAACCTATGATGAAGCCCTTTTAGAAGATTTAGAAAATGATGTATTCTACTATCATAGAGCCAAATGCAAAAGAGAGCTAGAAGAATATGATGAAGCCTTGCAAGATATTAATAAATGTTTGGAGCTAGCCAATGATAACGCAAAATACTATCTTGAAAAAGCCCAAATTTTAAGCTTCTTACAAGATTATGAAAATGCTTTTGAAATGGCAAAAATTTCTTGTAATTTTGACCCTAATTCTTATGAAAGTTATCATTTTATGGGCGTAATCAAAATACATTTAGAAGATTATAAAGAAGCTATCAATTATCTTAGCAAAGCTTTAAAGCTCAACCGCAAAGATATTTGGACTTTTTACTACAAAGGTGAACGCTTAAGGGCTTTAGGAGAATTCAAGCAAGCCTTAAGAGAGTATGAAGCTTGTTTAAAAATAGATACCAAAAATCTTGACGCACTTCTTAGCAAGGCAGAATGTTTAAAGCAACTCCAAGAATACGATGAAGCCTTAGAGGCTATCCATATACTCTTAGATTTAGACCCAAAACATGAATTAGGATTAAAATTTAAAAATATTTTAAACAACAAAACAAAAAAACAAAACAAAAAATGGTGGCAAGTTTGGCTTTAAGGACAAATTGCCCCCATTAAAATTTTAGAAACTTATTATTTCTCTTTTATCATAAAAAGCTTTTTGATAAAATCATCATTTCTTAATTTATTTTTCCTTATAATCATCAAAAATTTTTAGGAACATTTTATGGAAGAATTACAAAAAGAACTCCAACTTTGCAAAAAAACAAGCCATAATGCAGTAAAAATAGCACTTATTTCTTGTGTAATTACTATTATCTTTGCCACACTTAGTCTTTGGGTTTTACTAAACCAAATCACAGCAACTGACAATCTCCTTATTTTACAAAAAAATCAAGCCAAACAAATACAAATCCTAGAAGAAAAAATCCAAAAAAATTAATTTTGGAACACAAAATGCTTTAACTCCTCATAAACATAAATAAAAGGAGTTTTTATGCTTTCATCAGTTAATCCCTATGGGATAGGAAACGCATTTGCACCGCAAGGATCGCAAAATATTCAAAAACCACAAGAACAAAGTATAACACAATCACAACAATCACAACAATCACAGGAATTGCAAGAATTGCAAGAATTGCAAGAATTGCAAGAATTGCCAACTCTTTCCCAAAGAGATCTTGAAATTAGACGCTTTAGCAATGATATCAAAGGTGCTAATGAAATGGTAGGTGCAATGCAAATTGCAGATATTACGCTAAATGCACTAAGCAATCAAGCAAAACTTGGCACAAGCTCCACACAAGAGCTAGATAACACCGCAAAAGCTGCACAATTCAAAGGGGAATCGCTTTTTGGTAGAGAGCTTAGCATGTCCTTAGCAGGTGAGAATATTTCTCTCTCTCTTCCATTGCCTAGTCAGATAGAGGGAGATTTGGTAGAAAATTTTTCTAATAAACATGATGAGATTAGTAAAAATCTTTCTAAAATGAGCGAACTTATTGAAAAAGCAAGTATGCCTATTGCACCAAATTCTCAAAATTACGATTTTGAAAACTTTGATGCAACAGCATTTAAGAATATGTTTAGTTAAAATTGCTTTTTAAGTATGCAAGTTTAATTTTCTAGCATTAAAGTTAAGCAATCATTTGCCAATTTATCTTGTAAATAAAACTTTATTTACAAGGTGGTAAAGATGATTAATAATATAAATTCTTATTCAAGCTACAAATATACAAATACTTTTAGCAATAATACTCCAAATACAAAATCATCTAATACTGTAAATGAAACTTCAAACCTTGTAAGTGATAAATCACAAGCAGTAAATAAAATTTTAGGCTATGGAGTAGATAAAGATGGCTTTTTTACAAGCGATTTTAACGAAGCTGCAGGATTGCCAAAAGATTATAAAATCTATGCTAAAAGTGCGGAAAGTTTTGTAAATTTTACTCAAAATAATAATGATATTCTCTCAACACACTACAAAGTAGATATTGCAAAAACTTTAGGAAATGCCTATAAAATTTTTTCCCAACTTGTTCCGCAAACTTCAAATTCTAGCTTTTCTACTGAAGAATTAGCAAATATACCTTATGCTTACAAAATAGATAAAAACACACTTCAAGTTACAGATTTTATTACATATAAAGACTATAATAAAAAATTATAGCACAGATGGTTATTTGCGTTTAACTTTCAATACAACAAAAGAGCTTGGATTGGGTTTAGGTTTTCAATTTGTTCCTATTGATAAAGATAGTATCTTTCATTCTAATTCTCAAGTAGCACATATAGACAAAAACCCTTATTTAAATAACGATAGCAGTGTTAGCAAAGGTGGGGTTCTTATGGCTTTTGCAAACAATACATCTATATGGGGTCTTGGTAAAAGTCTCATTGAAGGTGAAACAAAATTGCTTGGAAAACTTTTAGGACTTGATAACAACATCAATAATAATCAGCTTAATGATTTTATTGATTTTATGAATAATAATAGAATTCAAAGTGCTTTTGAAAAAGATACTCTTAATGGAAATTGGGATTTCATTCAAGAGCAACTTTCAATAAAACACTTTATTAGAAGAAGTGATAATATAGGAAATACCGAACTTTCAAGACTTGCAATGGATTTAGACAAAGAATATCAAGAAATGATTAACTCTAATATGAGCCTAGAAGAATTTAAAACTAAATATCTTGATTTTAAACAAAGACACGATGAGTTTGTAAAATCACTAGAAGAAGCAGAAAAAGCAAAAGGGATAGATTATAATAATCCTGCAAAAAGCACAAATAATAAAGAAACTTTAGAAGAAGACAAAGAAAAGCCATTTAAGCCGATACAGGCAGAAAGTAAAAGCGAAACCTACAAAGAAGACAATACAAGAAATGCACTTTTAAGAAAACTACTAGAAACTAAATTTGGCAAAAGCGATGAATTAGAAATTCTTTTTGGTATGAAATTTAAGGGAGATATAGGAGAATTTAATAAAATTCTTTCTCAAATGGGGTTAAATAGTTCTGAAAGTAAAAGTATAGATATTAAGGCTTAAGAACTAATTTATCATTTTAAATCTTACAAACTATCCTTTAAGATAAAATTTTGCTTGTTATAAGGCTTTTAATCCTATACCGCCTTATAACAAACCCTTTATCTAAAAAATAAATTGTCTTCACGAATTTTATTATTCTAAAAATTCCACAACCTCATCAAAAGCAAAGCGAAGTTTTGGGGGAATCTCCTCATTTTTCTTCTTACCAATTACAAGCATTACAGAACTTTTATATTTTTTTGTATCTAGCTTTAAATAAGTATCTAGCTTTGCGTTATCAAATCCGCCTATTATGCAAGAACCAAGTCCCAATGCACTTGCTGCATTTGCTAGATTCATCAAAGCCAAATGCGTTTGCTCTTTTGCATAAGCATATTTTTGAGTTTCATTCATACCTTCTAAAAATGGCTTATAAGTATCAAGCCTTTTTTGGATTTCTTCTAGTGGCATATTTCTAGCTCTAAGCTTAGGCTCAAAATATTCTGCAAAATCTAAACGCGTCAAAAGTATAATTAAAGCTCCATTATTAGCTACATGAGGCTGATTATAAGCAATTTGTGAAATCTCTTTCTTTTTTGCATCATTTTGCACGACTACAAATTTCCAAGGCTCTAGCCCCAAAGAGCTAGGTGCGTTTCTCCCAGCCTCTAGGATATATTCTAAATCTTCCTTAGAAATTGCTTCTTGCTTAAACTCTCTGCAAGAGTAACGATTGGTAACTATTTTTTGATATTCTTCTTTCATTTATGCCTCCTTTAACGCAAACTTTAAAGCCTCCTCCTTACTTGAAAAAGGCATTCTTGTTAAAACTTCATTTTCAAAATTTACTTGATAATTTTCATTAGCATTTGTTTTTCCATAGACTAAAGTTAGGGCAATAGCTAATTCTTTATCATTTTTACTTGCATTACTTTCTACTAAACCAACAGGTCCTAAGCAGTCAAGTAGTTCTATTATACTCATTTTTGGGTGAGGTTTGCTTAACTTCTCATTTTCTTCTTGATTTCTTGCAACTACACATCTAGCACCCTCTGGTAAAATAAAATAACGCCCATACTTTACCATTTCCATATCCTCAAAAACAACTTCTCTATGTGCTTTTAAATCCTTAATCTTATTTGCAATACTTGTATCTGTTAGCAAACATCCCCCACCTGGCTTTTCATAATATTCAATGCCATAAGATTTTACAAGTGCTAATTGCCTATCACGCCCTCTTCCATGAATATCTAAAAGCTTTTCTCTATCCACCCAACCTTTTTCTTCAGGAATTGTTGGAGGCAATAGCTTAGCACTCATAGGACGCAATATCAATCCATTTCCACCACTTAATCTCTCTACTTGCCCTAGAGCTTCCGCCCTTTGACTTTTGGGTCTTTGTCCTAATACCTCTCCACTAATTACAAAACTTGCTCCCTCTTCTTCTAACATAGCTAAAGCATGAGAAAACATATTAGCATGGCAATCAATACAAGGATTAAAATACTTACCATAACCATATTTTGGAGTAAATAATACCTCATCAAAAAACTGTTTTTTAATATCTACGATTTTTAATTCTACATCAATTTGCGCTAAAGTTTTTCTTAAAATCTCACTTTTATCTTTCCTAGAACCAAAACCGATATTAAAATGGATAGCCTTTACATCAATGCCTAAATCTTTTATAATCTTTATGGATAATAAACTATCTAATCCACCACTAAAAAGTGCTAGTGCTCTCATATATAACGAGTTCTCCTTTTTTTAATTTTTCTAAATAATTTTGATATTTTCTTAAAAGATAAGATTTCTCTCTTAAAGTCATTTTTGTTTGATTACTTAAGGCATTCTTCTGCCCCTCGTAATAGCGATATAATAGCATAATTATCTGTTTTTTTAAACCCTCTTTGGGTAAGGATAAGATTTTATTATCCAGCAAAATCCCTACCAAAAGTGAATGGGATAAGTTATTGTGCATAAGTGCTACAAATGCTTCTTTTTGGCTTATAAACATATCTTCTTGCAAATAATTTAATGCCAAATCCATAAGAGAGCTATCTTCTAAGATACTTTTAATAATAATTTTTTCTGCTAGAGTATAAAAATCCCCTCCAGCACCGCTTAAATTTTCTTCTTGTCTAGCTTCTTTTATATAGCTTCCTTTTGTCTTTATAAGCTGTCTTGGCAATTTTAAAAGTGAGGCTAAAAAATCTCTATATTCTTCTTGAACCACAATAGGAAGCTGTTTTAAATATTCCAACTCTTCTTTTAAGCATTGATCTTTTTTAAGAGGATTGTGTAAATCATATTTAGAAGCAATCTCATTTAAAACAAAAGGAATAAAAGGCAAGGGGCTAGAAAAGATATTTTTTAGCTCTGCAATTTTACCCTCCTTTACCATATCGGCTGGATCAAGCCCCCCTTCAAAAAACACTACCCCCCCTTCTTTATTAGCCAAAGATAATAAAGTAGCCGCCCTAAAGGCCGCATTATATCCTGCTTTATCCCCATCATAAGCTACAATAACTCTTGGATTTCCTTTGCTTAAAAGTGGAAGATGTTCTTTTGTCAGTGAAGTTCCCAGTGTTGCTACTGCGTTTGTAAAACCTGCTTGGTGCAACATAATCACATCCAAATAACCCTCGCTAATGATAATTTCTTCTTGTTTGAAAATGCTGTCCTTTGCCTTTTCATATCCATAAAGAACTTTAGATTTATTAAAAACTTTTGTTTGGGGGGAATTAATATATTTTGCTTGATGATCACCTAGTGTTCTTCCTCCAAAACCTATGATTTTATTTTGTGCAGAACGGATAGGAAAAATTACCCTTTGGGTTAATCTTGCATAATATCTTTTAAGATTATTCTCGCTATCCACCCCTAAAATCCCATAATCACAGGCTTCTTGCAAATTAAGCGCATTCGCATTCATAAAAGACATAATTTCAAAATTGCTAGGTGCATAGCCTAACTCAAAACTTTCTATAATCTCCCTACTAAGTCCTCTATTTAGAAGATAATCTATCACATCATTTTTTAAAGATTGCCGATAAAATCTTTGCATAATTTCAAAAATTCTCGTATCGCTCTGTTTTTGCGTGCTTTGCGTATAGCTTAAAGAAATATTATACATCTGTGCTAATTTTTCAATTGCTTCTGGATAGCTTAGCTTCTCATATTCCATAACAAAAGTAATACCATCTCCACTAGCACCGCAGCCAAAACAATGATAATAACCCTTATTTTGATTAATCACAAAACTTGGAGTTTTCTCATCATGAAAAGGGCAACAAGCCTTATAAGTAGCACCCATCTTTTTAATTTCAATATAATGCGAAACAATATCTATTATATCAATTTGATTCTTTACTTCTTCAATACTTGCTTGTGTAATCACGCCTTTTCCTTAAAAACTCTATACCTTAAAATTAAAAGCATTTTACATAAATATTGCTAAATTGCTAATTTATACCATTACTGTTATGGAATTTCTTTGCTATAATATAGACAAAATTTTGGTTTTATAGGTAAGCATTTGTTTTGGGAAATTGATTATAGAGATCCTTTGTTTGGCATTATTGTTTTTATTTTCTTAGTAGGTATTGCTAGTTTAATTGGTTATTATTGGAACTACTTTGCAAGCAAAAAACGCAAAAGTGCCCTTATTAAATTTATGCAAAATTACGATTATGTAGGTTTTGATGAAGAGGCTAAGGAATTTTTAGCCTTAAGTTCTAATCCTACTTCTTCTATCCTCTTTATGGCAAATATGTATCAAAAAAGTGGCAATTATGAAAAAGCCATACGCCTTTATACCACTCTTTTAGAATACACCAAAAACCCCTTAGACAAAGTGCCTATTTTAGAGTATTTAGGAGAAGCTTACTATAAGGCAGGCTTCCTAAAAAGATCTAAGGAAATTTTCCTAGAAATCTTACGCTATTATCCGCGTATGGGAAATATTTTAGAAAAACTTATTAAAATCCAAGAGGAACTAGGAGAATACCAAGAAGCCTTAAATAGCACAGATTGTCTTGAAGAACTTAAAGGAGACACAAAGCTTCAAAGTGCATATTTAAAAAGCAAAATCCTTATTTTACAAGCCAAAAATCTAAACTCTCCACTTAAAAAACTTCTTATGCTCCTAAAGCAAGAACCACAACTTTTAAGATTAATCTTAAGCTTTTTAAAAGATTTCTATCCGCGAGAATTTTGGGAAATTGTTTTTAACTTAAAAGAGGAAGATATTTTGGATATTTTGGATATTTTATGGAATATACCTTTACAAGATTTACCCAAAATTCCACAAACCCATAATCTTTTAAATTCCATTTACGAAGCAAAAGGATATTTTGCTCTAACACCCAATAAAAAAGCAACTTTTGAGCTAGAAGTCCTTTGCCTTTTAAAAGAAAAACAAAATTTTCAAGGAGATTTAGCATTCCATTATTTTTGTCAAGAGTGTAAGGGTTCTAGCCCTTTGTTTTTTGAACGCTGTCCGCATTGTGGAAAACTCCTTAGTATGCATGTGCGTAATTTTCTAAAAGAGAAAAAGCATGAAATGGGTTACTCTTTTTTGTGATGGATCCTCTTTGGGAAATCCTGGAGATGGTGGATGGTGTGGAATCTTACGCTACAAAGACAAAGAAAAAATCATAAGCGGTGGAGAAAGTAATGCAACCAATAATCAAATGGAATTAAAAGCCCTTATTAATTCTCTTAAAGCTTTAAAAGAGCCTTGTTATGTTAAAGTAGTAAGCGATTCTACTTATGTTTTAGATGGACTTTCAAAATGGCTTCCAAACTGGATTAAAAAAGATTTTAAAAATGTTAAAAATCCTGATCTTTGGCGTGAATTTATTGAAGTTTCAAAACCTCACAAAATTGAAATTATGTGGGTAAAAGGCCATAGCGGACATATAGAAAATGAAAAGTGTGATAAAATAGCAAAACAAGAGGCACTTAAAATCAAAAATGCAAGGATGGGTTATGGAACAACTAAAGAAATTTGAACAAATTTTACATTACCAATTTAAAAATCAAGAGCTTTTAAAAGAAGCTCTCACACATAAAAGCACTAAAAAATCTCACAATAATGAAAGATTGGAATTTTTAGGAGATGCGGTATTAGATTTAATTATAGGAGAGTTTTTATATAAAAAATTTCCCAATGCAAAAGAAGGTGAGCTGTCTAAAATGCGTGCTTCTATGGTTAATGAAAAAGCCTTTGCAAAACTTGCTAATTATTTACAAATTGGAAAATACCTCTTCATATCCCATTCTGAAGAATCTAATGAGGGACGCAAAAAAGCTTCAATCTTATCCAACGCATTTGAAGCTACCATTGGTGCAATTTATTTAGAAAGTGGCTTAAAAGTTGCACAAGAAATCACTCATAGGCTCTTAAAAGAAGTCTATCCTACCATAGATTTAAAAGCACTCTTTTATGATCACAAAACTGCTTTGCAAGAACTCACACAAGCAATTTTTGGCAACACCCCTGAATACATTATGCTAGATTCTAAAGGTCCTGATCACAATAAAGAGTTTGTAATGAGCGTTTGGATAAATGGTAAAGAATATGCAACTTCTAAAGGCAAAAGCAAAAAAGAAGCCCAACAAAATTGTGCCAAAATTGCATTAGAAGCTTTAAAGGAAAAACATTGAATACATTTGGAGAAAGATTTAGACTAACCACATTTGGTGAAAGCCATGGGGAAGGAATAGGAGGTGTGATTGATGGAATGCCTTCTTATGTTAAAATTGATTTAGAACTCTTAAAAGAACATATGCAAAGACGCAAAGGTGGCTTAAATCGTTATTCCACACAACGCAAAGAAGAAGATGAGGTGCAAATTTTAAGTGGCGTTTTTGAAGGCTTTAGCACTGGAACTCCTATAGGCTTTTTTATTAAAAATTCCCAAAATAAAAGCAGTGATTATGACAATATTAAAGATATTTTTCGCCCTTCTCATGCAGATTTTACTTATTTTCATAAATATGGTATTAGAGATTATAGAGGAGGCGGGAGAGCAAGTGCTAGAGAGAGTGCTGCTAGAGTAGCTGCAGGTGCTTTTGCTAGTATGCTTTTAAAAGAGTTTGATATTAAAATCCAAGGCGGTATTTATAGTATAGGAAATATTGAAGCTAAAAATATTGATTATTCCTATGCTATGCAAAGCGAGATTTTTTCTTTAGACAAAGAAAAAGAACCTTTGCAAAAAGACTTATTAGAAGAAATTAGAAAATCCCACAATAGTATAGGTGGGAGTGTGCTAATTAGTGCTAGCAATCTACCCACAGGACTTGGAGAACCTCTTTATCATAAATTAGATTCTGCGATAGGTGAAGCATTTATGGGACTAAATGGCGTAAAGGCTGTAGAAATTGGGCTAGGTGCTAAAAGTAGTCAATATGATGGCAAATCCTATAATGACACTATGGATAGCAAAGGCTTTATTAGTAACAATAGCGGTGGAATTTTAGGAGGTATTAGCAATGGGGAAGAAATACTTATCAAAGTGCATTTTAAACCAACACCTAGTATTTTCTTACCACAGAACACGCAAAATACCAAAGGCGAAGCTTGTATTTGCAATATCAAAGGAAGACATGATCCTTGCATTGCCATTAGAGGTAGCATTGTATGCCAATCTATGTTAGCTTTAATTTTAGCAGATATGCTTTTATTAAATGCTTCTAGCAATCTAAACAATCTTAAAAAAATCTATGGCTAAGGCTTTATTATTTGCTGATGGTAGTAATGGAGTAGGATTTGGGCATATTAGCAGGACAAAAGCCCTACAATCGCTCCTAGAACACTTTGGAGTAAAAACCTCCTTTTTCCAAAGCGATACTTTAGAGAAAAATTTAACACCTTGTGATATTCTTGTGCTTGATTCATATGTATTACTACAAACTGCTTACCAAAAAGCACAAAATTATTCCAAAAATTGCATTTTTTTTGACGATACTTTACGCTTAAACTACCCCAAAAATAGTATCATTTTAAATAGTTCCTTTGGGGCAGATTTGAAAATTTACCAAAAAGTTTATCCAAATTGTAGATTATGGATTGGCAAAGACTTTATGCTTTTGCAAGAAGAATTTTTAAAAGCACTCCATTCTATGCCTCCTCCACTTTCTAAAAATCCAAAAAAAGTTCTTTTAAGTCTTGGTGGGGAAGATATTTTAGGACTTTTGCCCAAAATTAGCACATTTAGCTTTTTGGCAAATTTAGAGCTCCACTGCATTAGCAAAACCCCATTATCTCCAAATATCAAAACATATTATAATCTAACTCCAAAACAAATGCGACTTCTTATGCAAGAAATGGATATTTGCATAAGTGCTGGGGGGCAAACTTTAGGAGAGCTTTTAGCCTGTGGAGTGCCAACAATTGCTTTAGAAATCACACAAAATCAAGCTTGTAATATTCAAGGCTTTAAAGATTGCATTTTAAGCATTCAAGAAGTGTGGAAACTAAACCACATACAACTCCAAACACAATTAGAAGAGAAATTTCTTACAATTTTACACTTACAAATGCGTCAAAATTTGCGTAATAACTCTCAAAAACTCTTAAAAACAAATGGTGCTTGGAAAAAATGTATTCAAAAAATACTTAGCTAATATAAAATTATCAAATTCCACAAAGCATTCTACTTAAATCCAATATCAAAACTGTATATTTTACACAATATCTCTTTGATATTGAAATTAAAAATAACTTTGCACCACCATAATAGCTCAAAAACTCCCCACAAAATACATTGCTTCTTCACATTCTCTTATTTTATAATTTCAAATATATAATGCTTTCTTTTTATAAGCTTTAAAGGCATAAGAGTGTAGCGATTTAAACTTCACTACCCAACAATAAAACTTACAAGGCAATCCAAACAATCCAAATAGAATATAAATATGATAGCTCTGTCACTACAAATAAAGCAAAGCAAGTATAGCAGTCTAAAAAATAAAGATAAATCTTAGATTGCTACAATCCTAAAGGCTCTCACAATGAGGAAAAATTATATAAAATTAAAAGAGATTTTCGCGCAAATATTTCATATTTGCTTGCAATAAAGATAAAATAACAATAGATTACTTCAGCCTTTTATAAAAGCTTTGTGGCGATAAAAAACCTAGCAATACACCACATTTTGCATTACAAAAATTATTTTAAATTATCATTTAAAAGTTTTATATTTGCTTACAGTAGCAAATATAATCTACATAAACCTAAACTCCCCCACAAAGCACTTCTGGCTCAATTTAGTGAATACTTTTGATAAAGCCTTAAAAGTGCTATAAAAAGTGCGGTAATGGCAGGGCCTAAAATAATTCCCCAAAAACCAAAACTAGAAAGCCCTGCAATAATTGCAAAGAAAATAAGCATTTCATTAATCATAACAGGGGTTTTAACAAGCTTTCTATTAATAAATGCAATAATCAAAGGCTTTAAGCCATTATCTGCTAGAGTTGCAATCACAATCATAGAATACAAAGAAATAATAATTGCCCCTGCAATATTTCCCAAATACAGTTCATACAAAGCAATAGGTATAAACACTAATCCTCCTCCCACAATTGGCACCAAAGAAGCAAACCCATAAAAAATCCCCAAAAGAGTCGCATTATAACCATAAAACATCATTAAAATTGCAAATAAAATTCCTTGCAACATCATTGACAAAATAGAAGAGTAAAAAACAATGCTAATCACCGCACTCACTTCTTCATAAATAGACTTCACTTCATTAGCACTAAATGGCACAAGACTTAAAAAAAATCTCCCCACTCTATCGCCATAAAAATAAAAGAAAAACAAAAATATCACCACAATCACCGCATCGCTTAAAAAAGAAATGCCATTTTTTCCTAATCCTGCAAAAAAGTTCAAAATTTGCTTAAAAATTTCTGCATAATCTAACTTGTCAAATGCTGCAATCCACTCCCTAGCTTGCAAGCTAATCTCATCTGGCAAATACTCCAAACTTGAATTAAAAAAAGTAATAATTTTTAAATGACTATCCATAATAAAATTTTGAAAATTACCAAAATCAAAATTTTTTGCCAAATTTGCAAAATTTATCCCCATATACACCAAAGGCACAAAGCATAAAAGAACAAGTAATGTAGTTAGCAAAAATGAGGTTAAAAAATTATTTTTAATTTTCTGCAATAAAAAGCGGTATAAAACATGTGTGGCAATAAAAAGTAAAAATGCTACTAGCATATTTGCCAAAAATGGCAAATAAAGTTTAAAAAGTGCAAGAATTGTTAGAAGAAAAGCGATAAGAAAAAAATAATTTCTTCTAGCTATACTCATTTTTTATCCATAACTTCTTTTGGTGGATAAATAAATACGCTAGTTCTTTCTACTTCAATCTTTTCTTTAGAATCAAGTGCGTAAGCCCTAATTTTAATCGGAATTGCAGTATCTTTTTTGTCCTCTTGACTTAAATTAGTATCTGTATATAAAACAACAACTTGTTTTGATTTTTCTCCAGGCTCTACTTTAAAAGGCTTTAATGGACGCTTAATTTTAATATTCTCATTCTCAATTTCAAAATAAAATTTATAAGCTTCTTGATTTGTATTCTGCACTAAAAATATATAGGCATTCTCCACATTTTTATTATCTCTAATAGTATAGAGAGAACCCTGATCGCGATTAATATTGAGCAACATATTTTCTTTTCCTGAACCCATAAATACAAGTCCCACAAAAGCAATTAGCATTACCACTAAATATGCTACTGTTTTAAATCTAAAGTATTTTACCTTGTCTCTTGTATCAATAGATTGCGGACTTGTCCAAGAAATCAAAGTTTCCTTACCAAGTTTCCCCATAACTTTTGTGCAAGCATCTGCACATTCAAGACAATTAATACATTCAAGTTGCATTCCCTTTCTAATATCAATATGCGTAGGGCATATCTTAACACAAGCCTCACAACCCGTGCATTCTGCATTCGCTATCTCTGGCTTTTTCCACATTTTAATCCCTTTAGGATCAAAAACTGCCCCTCCTCTTTTATAATCATAAACAGTCATAATTGTATCATTGTCATACAATACGCTTTGCACACGACTATAAGGACACATATAAATACAAAAATTTTCTTTAATCCACACAATATCAGCTATTAAGAAAATAGCAATTCCAATAAGAAAAATCAATAAATATTCATGCTCTAGCGGTTCTTTTAAATAAGCAAAAAAATCTGCTGGTGGCACAAAATACCACATAAAATTAGAAGCTGCTAAAAATGAAAGCACCACCCATATAAAAAGAGCAATTGCTTTTTTAAGCTTATTAATCCCAAGACTCATATCTGGCTCTATTTGTTTATTTTCTCTTCTTTTTCTAAGCTTTAGAAGCTTAGTTTCAATCAAATCTCTATAAATCACCCTAAAAATAGTCTGCGGACAAGCCCATCCACACCATACACGCCCTGCAAGCGTAGTAATAAAAAAGATAAACAAAAACATTAAAATCAACAAAAAGGGCATCATATACAATTCTTGCATATCAAAAGATACCCCCAACAAATGCAACTGCTTATGATCAAAAGACAAAAGAAAAATTTGATTCCCATTAATCTGAATAAAAGGAACACAAAAAACCACAATTGTAGTGATGAAATACATCACATAACGCTTTTTAAAATAAATAGACATCTTCTCTAGTGAAGAGGACATTTCAAACTCCATTCTTTTTAAGTATTTTTACCATAATGATACTCATTTAATCCAAAAAAAAAATAAAATTAAATATCTTTATAAATCAATTATTATCCCTTTGTGATTTAATCACTTTATTGCACCACAGCACCTACAAGCTTATATCCCCTATCATTAAAATCTAGTGAGGCTACAATATCAGAATGGATATTTGCTGGTAGTTGTTCCCCACTTTTTGCCATTTTGTCAAAAACTGCTAAAACACATTGTTTTGTGTCATCTTCTAATGTTTTTTCTCTATATGCATAAAGTAAATTGCTAGTAATTAGATTAAAACCGCCCACTTTTTCTCCCACATCACCTTCATAAACCATTCCATTATTTAAAGTAATCTTTCTCTCATCTCCACCTGTTTGCTTATACCAATAATTCTGAAAAATCTGTGCATGGTCTATTAAAAGTTCTTTTTCTCTAACACTAAGATCCTTCTCAATCAATCCAAAAAAGCTATCAATAAAATCAAGTCCTTTCATCGCTCCTGCACTAAATTCAAAAATACTTTCTTGCAAATCTTGTGCTCTTGTAAAATAAATATCTTTTTGTTCTTGCAATTTATCAGGCGTTAAAGAAGCAAACAATTCTGCACTTTGTGTGGCTTTTTCTTTTAATTCTTCCATAAAATGTGGAAAATCTTCAAATTCTTGCTTATAAGCTAACATTAATTGCAATCTTGCATCGCTCTCATCTTGATTTTTAGCAAAATATTCTTCTATTTTTTCTTCCATCAAGTCTTTTAAAACTTCAAAACTTCTAGGGTAAGAAAAAGGGTTTTGCTCCTCATCTTTTGGCTTAATCCCTTTTTTCTCATCTTGCAAAAAAGAAGTTTTACTATCATAAATTGCACCTCCAAAAATATTTGCCAAAACTTCGGAATCTGGCTTAAAATTCTCTAAAGTTTTTTTAGGTTTTTTACTTTCTAAAATTGCATTTTGCAGGGCAAAAAAATCTGCAAAGGCATTTGAAGCTTGTTTTTTATCAACAGTATTATACGCAGGTTGTAATGAGACATTATTTTTTTCTAAACGCATTTTAAACTCCTTATTTTACAGAAATACAAGCATTTTTTATTCCATAAATTTTTTATGTTTTATTTTTGTAGATTTAGGTAATAATTATATACAATAATATCAATAAAGTTTAGTCTATTAATATAAAGTTTCTTGCAATTTAAAACTTTATCTGTTATAATTTTGCAAAATTTTTAAGGAGAACTAAGATGGCAAAACATACTTTCCAAACAGAAGTTAATCAACTTTTAGATTTAATGATACATTCTTTATATTCTAATAAAGAAATCTTTTTGCGTGAGCTTGTAAGCAATGCTTCAGACGCATTAGATAAACTACAATACCTCACTCTAACGGACGAAAAACTAAAATCATTTTCTTTTACCCCAAAAATTGACATCAGCTTTGATAGTGAAAAAAATATTCTCACTATTAGCGATAGTGGTATAGGAATGAATGAGCAAGATCTCATTGAAAATCTAGGAACGATTGCAAAAAGCGGAACAAAAAACTTCCTATCTAAATTAAGTGGTGATAAGAAAAAAGATTCTGCACTGATTGGACAATTTGGTGTTGGATTTTATTCAGCATTTATGGTAGCTAGCAAAATTATTGTAACCACCAAAAAAGCAGGAGAAGAACAAGCTTATGCGTGGATTAGTGATGGTAGTGGTGAGTTTGAGATTGAAAAATGCACAAAAGATTCTCATGGTAGCGAGATTAAACTCTACCTTAAAGAAGATGAGAAAGAATTTACAAGTCGCTGGAGAATAGAAGAAATTATCAAAAAATATTCTGATCATATTCCATTCCCAATCTTTCTGCACTACACAGAAACTAAAACAGAGGGTGAGGGCGACTCTAAAAAAGAAATTATTGAAGAAAAAAATGAACAAATCAACAAGGCATCTGCCCTATGGAGAGTTTCCAAAAAAGATTTAAAGGAAGAGGAATATAAAGAATTTTACAAATCTCTAAGCTATGATGGAGCTGATCCTTTATCTTGGATTCATACAAAAGTAGAAGGTAGCCTAGAATATACTACTTTATTTTATATCCCACAAAATGCACCTTTTGATCTTTATAGAGTAGATTATAAATCTGGTGTAAAGCTCTATGTAAAAAGAGTATTTATAACTGATGATGACAAAGAACTTTTACCTTCTTATTTACGCTTTGTAAGAGGGATTATAGATAGCGAAGATTTACCATTAAATGTAAGCAGAGAAATCTTGCAACAAAATAAAATTTTAGCAACTATTAAGTCTGCTTCTACCAAGAAGATTCTAAGCGAAATTGAATCTTTACAAAAAGATGAAGAAAAATATATAAAATTCTATAAAGAATTTGGAAGATGTCTAAAAGAAGGTGTTTATAGCGATTTTGAAAACAAAGAAAAATTATTAGAATTCTTAAGATTTAGCTCTAGCAAAAGTGAAGATAAAGAAATATCTTTTAAAACATATAAAGAAAGAATGAAAGAGGATCAAAAATCTATTTATTACCTACAAGGAGAAGATTTAGAGCTACTTAAAAATTCGCCTTTGCTTGAAGGATATAAACAAAAAGACATTGAAGTTCTTTTCTTTAGCGATGAGATTGATGGAATTGTTATGCCTATGGTGCATGAATTTGAAAAAACCCCACTTAGAAGCATCACCAGCAAAGAAGCGATGGAAGAAATCGGAGCTAACACACTAAGCGAAGAGATAAAAAACAAATTCCAACCTCTACTAGATAGTTTCACAAAAACACTAGAAGGAGAGGTAAAAGAAGTGCGTTTAAGCACAAGATTGGTAGATGCCCCCTCTTGTATAGTGGCAGATGTAGATGATCCAAATGCTGCTATGATGAAAATGATGAAACAAATGGGTGCTATGGGAATGGGTGCTGATATGCCTGAACCAAAACCTATTTTAGAACTCAATCCAAACCATATCATTTTACAAAAACTCCTAGAGAGTTCTAACGAAGCCAAAAATGCAGAAGTAGCCTATCTTTTATTAGAGGAAGCCAAACTCTTAGAAGGTGGAAAATTAAAAGATGTAAATACCTTTGTAAAACGCTTAAATTCACTTTTACAAAATAGTTTTTAATAAAATCTCCCCCCTATTCTCTTTAGGGGGCTTGACAATTAAGTTTTAAAAGATTATAATTCCGCCTTTATTGATTAAAATTACTTGTCGGGGCGTAGCGCAGTCTGGTTAGCGCACTTGGTTTGGGACCAAGGGGTCGAAGGTTCGAATCCTTTCGCCCCGACCATCTTTTATTTTTTAAATCTTTCAAGTGGTGGGCGTAGCTCAGTCGGTTAGAGCATCAGATTGTGGTCCTGAGGGTCGTGGGTTCGATTCCCATCGCCCACCCCACTAAATTTATAAACCTCACAATCAGCCTTTTTATAAAAAAGCAAAATAATTACTAATTTCTTTTATTACATTTTTATTAAAAAGATTTTATTTTGACATAAAATAGACTTCCAAATCAAAGAATAAAGATTTTTTTTATACAATAACTCTAAATTAGCAAAATTAACCTAGCAAGGAAGCTAAAATGCAAAAAGAGCCTTTTTATGTAATTGGTGATGTGCATGGCTGTTTTGATACACTTTGTGCATTAATAGAAAAACTCCCTAAAAAATGGGACTCCAAACTAATTTTTACAGGTGATTTGATTGATAGAGGGACAAAATCTTGCGAAGTGATTGATTTAGTTATTCAAAACAATTATGCTTGCGTGCTTGGAAATCACGAAGAATTAATGCTTGAATACTATCATGCAATCCCACAAAAAGGCTACAACAAAATATGGATTAGCAATGGAGGCTATGAAACAATGGAAAGCTATAAAAATAAGGGGGGATTGCATAAAATCCACGAACACTTAGATTGGCTTTTAACTTTACCCCGTTTTTTGCTTTTAGAACACCCTTGTGAAAATGGTTTCAATCCTTTTATCACACATGGTTTTGGATTGCCTTTTTTTAAAGAACGAGAAGAGAAGCAAAGCGAACTTACTTGGAATAGGCTTAAAATGCACAATATAGAAAAGGAATGTAAAAAGGATTATGGAGTTTTTAATATCTTTGGACATGATGTGCAAAATCAAGTTTTACTTACTAAAAACTTTGCTGCTATTGATACAGGCTGTGTTTATTTCAAAAAGCTAGACAATGCCTCTCTTAGTGCATTAGAATGGCCTAGCAAAAAAATCTACTCTCAAAAATACTGTGGGTAACCAAAACTCCTTCTTATTTTAATTCACCCCAGTGTTTTCCAACGCTCAAAGAACACTTTAGAGGAACCCTAAGCTGTGCTATTCCCTCCATAATAGCACTAATTTCTTTCGCTTCTTTCTCTACCTTATCTTTTTGCACTTCAAAAATCAATTCATCATGCACTTGCAAAAGCAATTTAGATTCTAACTTGCTTTCTACAATTTTCTTCATTGCCTTTTTGATAATATCTGCCGCACTCCCTTGAAAAATCGCATTAATACCTTCCCTTAAAAATGCAGCTTTTTGATATTCTTGAACTCCATTAAAATCAAAACTACGCTTCCTGCCAAAAAGTGTTTTGGAATATCCATTTTCTAAAATAAAATCTTCTTGATTTTTCAAAAAATCCTTAACAGTTGGGAAACTTTGGAAATAATTTTGGATATAGGTTTTTGCCTCTTGAAAAGTAATATTAAGCGTCTCTGAAAGCTTTTTAGGTCCCATTCCATAAATCAAGCCAAAATTAATACTTTTTGCAATATTTCTCTTCTCTTTTGCCACACTATCACCAAAAATCTTCTTTGCAGTTTCTAAATGAATATCTTCATCTTCCATAAAAGCTTTTATCATAGCAGAATCTTGCGAAAAATGTGCCAAAAGTCTTAATTCAATTTGTGAATAATCCAAACTAAAAAGCACACAACCTTCACTTGCTATAAATCCTTCTCTTATTTTTCTTCCTTGCATTGTTTTAACAGGGATGTTTTGTAAATTGGGATTTTTAGAACTAAGTCTTCCTGTGCTAGTCCCCGTCTGCATAAATGAAGCATACACTCTATGCTCTTTATTGCTAAGTGCATATTGCAAAAGAGGTTCAATATAAGTGCTAAAAAGCTTAAAAATCTCTCTATATTCTAAAATTTTAGGAATAATAGGATGTTCTTTGTATAAAGATTGCAAAACCGCTTCTTTTGTGCTAAAGCCTGATTTTGTTTTTTTAGTAGTGGTTAGTTTTAAATCCTCAAAAAGCACTTCTGCTAATTGTTGTGGAGAATTAATATTAAAAGTGCGTTCTGCAAGCGTATAAATTTCATGAGAGAGCATTGCAAGTTTGTCTCTAAATTCTATCTTTAAACCTTTTAAATAAGACACATCTAGTGTAATTCCATTGAGCTCCATTTCAATAAGTGTTTGAATAAATGGGAACTCTAAAGTGTGTGCCAAACTTAAAAGATTAGCATCATCAATGAGTTTTTCTAATTTACAATACAACTGATAGCAAGCTGCAGCATCCTCACTAGCATATTTTGCAGCACTAGATATTTGTATTTGTGAAAAATTTTCATTCTTTAAGACAACATCTTCATAGGAAATCATTTGGTGGTTAAAATATTTTTTCATCAGTGGATCTAATCCACACAAACCATCACTTTGCAAAAGCCAGCCTAAGAGCATACTATCGCCTATTTTAGAATAATCCTCTAAGACAAAACCAAAATTGGTTCTCAAAATTTCCAAATCATATTTTAAATTATGCCCTATCACTCTTTTGGCTTTTGAAAAAATCGCCTCTATAAATTTTAAAGCACATTGGTGGCTTATCTGCTCCTCCACCCCTAAATAGTTATGTGCCATAGGTGCATAATAAGCCTCATTTCCATCAAAACTAAAAGAAAACCCTACAATCTTAGCTTCTCTAACATCTAAAGAAGTCGTTTCACTATCATAAGAAACCATAGTTTGGGGAGTAATTTTTTCAATCAATTTTAAAAGCTCTTCGTCTTGATTTACAAGCCTCACGCTATAACTAAAACTGCTTAGTGTGTTTTCTTTTTGCGTAACTTGCGTTTTTTTGTTAAGTTTTAGAGATTTTAAAATTTGATGTAGTTCGTATTCTTCAAGCTCTTTAACAATTTTATACAAAGGAGATTCTTTTGGCATTTCACAATTTTCCAAACTAAAATCTTCTAATAAATCCCTTTTTAATCTAACAAGCTCTCTTGAACGGTATGCGTCCTCCCTAGAAGCCTCTAGGAGCATTTTTGTTCTATTAGGAGAAATATTATTAAGATTTTCATAAATCCCTTCTAAACTATCATAAGCTAATAACAAATTCATAGCTCCCTTAGCACCTATTCCCTTAACTCCTGGAACATTATCTGCACTATCCCCTACAATGCTTTGATAATCTACAAATTGTCTAGGCAAAATACCATATTTTTCTTTACACTCTTCCTCTCTAATTTCTTTTTTATTTTTAGGATCAAACAAAAAGGTATCTCCATCAATTAACTGATACAAATCCTTATCATGGCTAATAATTCTCACATTAATGTTCATTTTATTAGCTTTTTCATTAATAGAAGCTATTACATCATCTGCCTCATAACCCTCAATTTTAATATTTCTAAACCCCATAAGCTCTACCCATTTAATAGCCACCCCTAGTTGAAGCTTTAAATCTTCTGGAGCTTCTGGACGGTTTGCTTTATAGTTTGGATCAATTTTTTTTCTAAAATTCTCCCCCCCACTATCAAGGGCAAACACCAAATAATCTTCTGGATATTCCCTATGGAGCTGTGCTATAAGCTTAGCAAATCCAAAAAGCAATCCTGTTGGAAATCCTGCACTATTTTTTAAAGGCGGAAGTGCAAAATAGCTCCTAAACAAAAATCCAAAAGTATCAATAATAGTGAGTGTTTTCAAATTTAATCCCTATTTTGTGTTGTTTTAAGATGTTTCTTTTTAATATAAATATTAATAGATTCCACACCCAAAGAAAATGCCATAGCAAAATAAATATAGCCTTTTGAGATATGAAACTCTAAGCCTTCTGCCACTAAAGTCACCCCAACCAATATCAAAAACGCCAAAGCTAAAATCTTAATGGTAGGATTATCCTCTACGAACTCTGAAATGCTCTTGCTTGCAACCATCATAACACCCACTGCCACAATCACAGCAATAATCATAATCTCAATATTACTCACCATACCCACAGCAGTAATCACAGAATCTAGTGAAAATACAATATCTAAAATAGCAATTTGAATAAGCACGGCAAAAAAGCCTTTTTTGGCACCCTCTTTTAAAGTTTCTTCATCGCTTTTTTCTCCTGCATTGTCTATATCATGATGAATCTCAAGAGTGGATTTTGCAATCAAAAACAATCCTCCCAAAATCAAAATAATATCACGCCCTGAAATTTCTTGATTAAAAACACTAAATAAAGGTTCTGTTAGCTTCATAATCCAAAAAAGTGAAAGTAACAATAAAACTCTTGTTGCCATTGCTAAGCTAAGCCCAAATATTCTAGCCCTTTGCCTTTGTTCTTTGGGTAATCTGCCCACCAAAATTGCAATAAAAATAATATTATCAATCCCCAAAACAATCTCTAAAGCAATTAAGGTAGCTAAAGCTATCCACATTTCTGGACTTACTATCCATTCAAACATCATCATCCTTTTAAGTAAAAAATAAAAAGTAATTGTAAAGATTTTTTTCTTAAAAGATAATCTAACAAAGCATTTCTCTAACAATAGTTCTTTGGTGAGAAAAGATTATTTTATAATAAGTTTTTATGTCAAAAATTCAAAATACCAAAAAGTAAGCATATGATTTTGCTAAACTAAAAAGCTAACTAAACCCCATTTTTACAATTAGGGTTTAATTCTATAAAGTTTATTTTAAAGTTTCAATATAATGTCCGATATCTAGCATATCTTTTTTAGTGTAGCGTTGTGAAATCTGATTTTTAACAAATCTTGATTGTCCTTCAAAAGTTTGGTTTTGATAAGTTTTAATCTCATCTGCAATATCTTGAGCTTTCCAAGTATTAATAGGAGCTTTTTTAGCTACAGAAATCTCTCCATTTTTACCATGGCAACTTGCGCAATCTCTCTCATATTTCTTTTTACCATTTTCTAGGTTGTAAGTTGGATCATTGCTAGCAACATTTCCAGTTCCCAAAAGACTATCTACAAAACTCTTCTCTTGCACACTCAAGTCTGCATCTTCTCTTACTACTTTAATATCTTTAGAGCCTAAATTCTTAGAATATTTTTGCAAAATTGCCTTGATTTCCTCTCCGAACTCTCCCTCTAGCTCAAAACAAACACATTCTTTTGCATAAAGTGCACCTATAAAAAACAAACCTGCCAAAAGAATTTTCTTCATTCTTCTCCCTTTGTGTATTTTTTTTAGATTCTGCCTAAATTTTCATTAATTCTCCATTTAAAGCAAAACTAACTCTACTTTATTTTTATTTAAAGAAAGAACCTCTACTTTAACAACTTGCCCTACTTGCAAATAATCTTCCATTTTTTCTTCACGATTTTTTACCACTTTAGAAATATGCAAAAGTCCATCATAACCATTAGGCAACTCCACAAAAGCGCCAAACTCCATAATTTTCTTCACCTTTCCTTCATACACATCACCCACTTTATAAAGCTCATGAATATTAGGTTTAGCTTCTTTAGAGTTTGCAATATTTATAATATGTTCCTTTGCTAAATCCACCTTGCTCTTGTTACCACTAACTTTAACTTCCCCATTTTCTTTATTCAAATCAATCGCAACTTCAAATTTCTCTATAATTTCCTTAATGGTTTTGCCTGCTTGCCCGATAATTTCCACAATTTTGCTTGGATGGATAGAAAAAATTTGAGAGTTTGGCAAAACCTCTTCATTAAAAACAATCTTTTCTTTTGCTTCTTCCATAATCTCTAAAATATGGATTCTTGCCTCTTTTGCCTGCATTAGAGCTTCTTTTAAAATTTTTAAATCTAATCCACCAAGCTTAATATCCATCTGCATTGCAGTAATCCCTTCTTTAGAACCTGCTACTTTAAAATCCATATCTCCATCATGATCTTCTAATCCCATAATATCCGTTAAAACTGCATATTCACTCCCCTCACTCACAAGTCCCATAGCAACCCCTGCAATCAAACTTGTGCATTCCACTCTAGCAGCTGCTAAAGCAAGAGAACCCCCACATACTGTCGCCATAGAAGAAGATCCATTAGATTCTAAAATCTCTGAAACTAGTCTTATAGTTTGCATTTGCGGATTAATAAGACTTGCCTCCAAAGCTCTTTTAGCTAAATTTCCATGACCTAATTCCCTACGCCCAGGAGCAGAAACGGGACTTGCCTCCCCTACACAAAAAGGAGGAAAATTATAATGCACCATAAAACGCTCTTTTTGAGAACTCTTATCGGTTAGCAATTCATAACTTTGCGCATCCATATCATTACCTAAAGTCGCTACAACTAAAGCTTGAGTTTGTCCGCGTGTAAAAAGAACACTAGAATGTGCTTGAGGCAAAAAGTTCGTATCAATACTGATAGGACGCACTTCCTTTAAGCCTCTACCATCTGCTCTTTTTCTCTCTTTTAAAATCATATTTCTTATAATCTCGCGTTTGATTTCTAGAACACTTTCCATTACTTTTTTATCAAGATTGTCGCCCTCTTTTGGATATTTTTCTAGCCAAATCTTCTCACATTTTTTAGCAAATGCGATAATTTCACTATTACGCTCACTCTTTGAAAGCACTTCTATAATATTCCTTAACTCCTCTAAATGCTCTTCTTTAATAAAATTTTTAATTTCTAAAGAGCTAAAACTTTCTCTTTTCTGACTAAATTCAAGAGGTTTTTTTACAAAAGATGTAAAGTTTTCTTGCATATCTTTGCTTTTCTTTTGGATAGCATTTTTAGCAAATTCTAAAGCTAAAATCAATTCTTCTTCATCTATCTCATTAGCACTAAATTTCACATTTTCTGCATCAAAATTCTGAAGTAAGCTTAAATTTTGTCCTTTGGCAACTTTTAATCCTCCAAAACTTCTCATTTCAATCATTAAAAGTTCATCATCCACACCGCTTACATACAAATCTAGCGTGCTTTCACCCAAATCACTCATTTTAGGATTTAACACAAACTCTCCATCAATTCTTCCTATTCTCACGCCATTTACAGCTTTTTGAAGAGGTATTTCAGATACAAAAAGTGCAGCACTTGCAGCATTTAATGCTAAAACTTGCAAATCTGCATCGCTAGAAGCACTCAATACCATAATGGTAATTTGTGTAGGATAACAATAATCTTTAGGAAAAAGAGGGCGTAAAGATCTATCTACAATCCTAGCACTCAAAGTCTCAAAATCTCCTGGTTTTGCCTCTCTTTTTACATAACCACCTGGTATCTTCCCTGCCGCATAAGACTTTTCAATATATTGCACAGTAAGGGGCAAAAAATCTTCTTCCACAATCTCTTGAGTATCAATACTTACAGTTGCTAAAAGGACATTATCCCCTTGTTGTAAATAAACGCTTCCGCTACTCTGCTTTGCAAACTTATCAAAAATATATTTTTCACCATAACTTAAAACTACTTCGCCCATATTTTCTCCTTATTTATTAATATTTTCAAAGATTTTTTCAATCGTTTCTAAATCCACTTCTGGATAATCTTGATAGTAATATCCAATATCTACAAAACTTTTATCCTGATAAAGACAAAAAACTCCATCTGTATTTTCTTCAATAATTTGAACCACATCTAAAGGTGCAACCGGTGCTGCAAAATAAATTGTTTTTGCTTGAAGTGTAATGACAGATTTAATAGCAGCAAGCGCTGTCAATCCACTATCAATACCCTCATCTACAAGTAAAACACGCTTATTCTTTAAAGAAATAAACCTATCGCCTTTTCTATACTGGTAAATTAAAGGCAACATCTTATCTTCATATTGGCGTTGTGCCTCCCCATAGATATAATCCAAACTTATTTCAAAAGATCGCACCAAAGCTTCATTAATTACAATATCATGCGTTTCTGTGCTCATTGCAATTTCACATTCTGGATTATTAGGCGCCAAAATGGGCGCAGAGAACAAAAAATCCAAAGGTGCTTTAATGGTTTGTGCTAACTGCTGTGCAAATAAAATCCCTGCAAAAGAAATTCCAACTACTACACAATCTTGCTTTTCAAAAAAATTCAAAGGCATATTTGACAAAAGCTTACTTAGTGCATCCTCTCTATTTTTAAAATAAACCTTGCGACGCGCTGAATGCTGTGAAGTGCCTAAAAATTCCAAACTAATCCTTAATTCCCTACTTTTAAATCGCTGCTTAAAAGCGGAATAAATTTAATTTCAAAAAGAACATATTTCTCATCCTTAGCTTCTGCTCCTCTTGTAGTTAGAGTAGGATAAATCTCACTCACATACTTCACTCCAAATGAAAAGCATCTAATGCTAGTATCCACACCAACTTGCCAAGTTTTAAAATAATTTTCTTTATAATCATAACCTATTTTTGCATAAATATTAAAATAATCAAATTCTTTACTAAAACCTGCATTAATATAACTTGCTTCCCCAAATCTTCCTCTATATAAATCCTGATGTGCAAATTCCTCTCTAAAATAATGTCCAAAAAAAACATTAATAAGTTCATCATTATAATTAACTTGATGGGTAGCTTCTGAAATTCTATTTTTTTGGTGTGAGTAATAAATACTACTTAAAAAATCCCAACGGTAATCATAAAAATATTGAATCTCATTTTCTATTTCCCCATATTTGTCTTTTGTATCATCCATATAGATATGTTGGCGAATCTTATGTGAGAGAACAAGATCATTTTGTGCGTTATAAAAATATTGTTTAGCACCAAATTTAACCTGCTTTCTATCCCCTGGCAACTCAAAAAAGCTTGTAAAATCTCCTTTTTTATGTTTAGCTGCAGGCAAAATAAATTCACTCTCCAAACTAAGAGTGTGCGAAAAATCTCCATAATTTTTCATCAAATCTGAATTTAATTTAAAATCATAATAGTGATTTAAATATGTTCCATTTTCTAAATTCAAACCCCTATCTATATTGCTATATTGCACACTTGAAGCATATACTATAGGAGAAACACTAAGATTTAAATAATCTTCTATAAGAGGTTGCGAGTAAGTAAGAGGCAGGGAGATTTCTTGCTGCACTGCCCTATAACCACTAGGACGCGTATGGTTTTTAATTTGATAATCTACAGAATAATAAAGATTATCTAAAAAAATGCTTTCCATTTGTCTATGGTATTGCACATGCGGAAGAGTTTGCATGGTGTTAGCATTACTTGTTAGCTCTAAATCCGTATAATAACGCCCATAAACCCCAATATAATCTTGATCACTTTTTAAAAAATAATTTAATCTTGAAGTTAGTAAACTTCCTTGCAAATCTGTACGATTTTGCACTCTTTCATCTTCTTGAAGTCTAAAATAATCAATGTCATTAATTTGTGAAATATTTGCATACAATCCATCTTCTTTAAAATAACTCTCTTTTTTAGGCTCTATAAACAAGTTTTTTGTTTGGTATTCTAATTGAAAGCCAAAATGTTGTCTATTTTCTAAATCATATTCATTTTGATAACTTTTAGAATCACCAAAAACACCAAAATTTGCCCATAAAATCTCATCTTTTTTATCAATCATTCTAAATTCATTAAAAAATCCTCCTCCACGCTGTGTGCGGATTTGAGGAGAAAAAGTCATATCCCAATTATCCTTTGGAGCAATAAAAATAGGTTGCGAGTAGATAAAACCATCATCTCTTGAATTTCCTACTATAGGATAAAGCAAGCCACTTTTACGCTTATAACCAAGAGAAAATGAAAGATAGGGAAAATACATAACTGGCATATCATAAATACAAAATCTAGGATGCCAAACACTAAGCCACTCATTATTTACATCATATTCCCCTTGTGCTACTTTTAGCTTCCAAATGGGATTATTGACACTACAAGTAGAAATGCTAGATTCATCAATTTTATAAACATTATCATCTAGTTGTGCTTCTTCTGCACTAATCCATAAACCACTTTGTGAATCTTGCAAATAAAAGGGTTTTAAAAAAGAATAATCCTCTTTTAATTTAATTTTTACATTTTCAGCTTTTAAAAATAGCGAGTTTCCCTTATAGGCATTTACATTTCCTATGAGCGTAATTTCAGAGGTTTTTGTATTATAAATTGCTTTATTGGCTGTTACATAATAATCTGCATTAATAACTGTTGCATAGCCCTTTCCAATAACCTCTTCTTTATTATATTCCATATCATCGGCTAAAAATTCAAAAACAGCTTGATTACTTTTATCATAATGCTTAATGCTAGGCTTTGCTTCTAAAGCTGCAAGACTTAAAGTTGCAATAAGACTAAATTTAAATGTATTTTTTAAAGCTTTATCGATAATTGTTTGCAAGATTAACCACCAAAGTTTTTGCTACTCTATCATGTAAAGTTGCTCTTAAAGAATTTTCAAAAACAAGAAAAAAAGGCAAGAAGAGAAATATTCTACTTATTGCTTTAAAAAAAGCCCTTAGAAAAGCTTGCTGCCAGTTTGGCTTATCTAAAAGTCCAATCTCAATAACTTTTACCTTAACAACCATATGACCTATACTTGCCCCATATAATGCTGTAAAAATAGCATTATATAAAATAAAAATAATATAATAAATCATAGTTGTTGAAGAAATAAGAGTAAGCAATGCTTCTTTATTATCCTTTAGTGTTTGAAAATCTTCCCAATAAATCCCCAAAATCAAAAGTGTTAATAAAAAATCATCCACCAAATATGCAAGCACCCTTTTATAAAGAGGTGCGATTTCAATTTCTTCCCGCTCTAAAGTTTCTTCTATGCTTTCTTTTCTCATCATTGCTCTTCTAATTTTAATGCTTGATAAGCAATATCTTCTCTAAACTGCATTCCATTGAATTCTACACTCTTAAGTGCCTCATAAGCCCTATTTGTAGCCTCTCTAACACTTTTTCCTTTACCTACTGCTACTAATATGCGTCCCCCACTAGCATAAAGCTCCATACCTTCTTTAATAACACCTGCATAAGAAATATGACAATCCTCATTGCTTTGATTTTTAATACTAATAAGCTCTTTTTTACAGGACTTATAAGGATAATCTTTTGAAGCAGCAACAACGCCCACACAATACCCCTCTTCTAATTCATAACTCACATTTTTTAAATCCTGCTTTGCACAACCCAAAAGACAATCTAGCAAACCCCTTTTAAAAAGCGGCATCAAGACTTCACATTCAGGATCTCCAAATCTCACATTAAATTCTAGTAAATAAGGCTCATCTTTTACCACCATAATTCCACAAAACAAAACACCTATAAAAGGATTTCCATCTTTTTCCATACCCTCTAGCGTAGGTTTAATAATATTGTTTTTAATCTTTTCTATTAAACTCTCATTTGCTAAAGGAGAAGGTGCATAAGCTCCCATTCCTCCTGTATTTGGACCCTCATCACCTTTAAGCAACCTTTTGTGATCTTGTGCTGGAGGCAATACAATAAAATCCTTTCCATCACACATTGCAAATACAGAAAGCTCAAATCCATCCAAAAACTCTTCAACAACGACTTTCTTCCCTGCTTCTCCAAAACTTTTTCCATTAAGCATTTCTTTAACGCTTAGCTTAGCTTCCTCATAGCTTTGTGCAATTATTACCCCTTTACCCGCACATAAGCCATCTGCCTTAACCACCACAGGCAAATTCAAATCTTCTATAAACTTAGTTGCTTCTTCATAATCTTGTGTTTGAATAAAGCGTGCTGTAGGAATATCATAACGCTTTGCAAAATCTTTCATGTAAGCCTTAGAGCCCTCTAATCTTGCCGCTTTTGCACTAGGGCCAAAAGTTAAAATTCCATTTTCTCTTAAAACATCCGCCAATCCATCTACTAAAGGTGCTTCAGGACCAATAATTACCAATCCAATGCTTTCCTTAATGGCAAAATCTACAAACTCCTTATCATTTGCAAACTGAATATTCTTACCAAGCTTTGAAGTAGCACCATTTCCTGGATAAAAATAAATTCCATCTATTCTACACTCTTGTTGCAAGGCAAGCCCAATAGAATATTCTCTAGCTCCACTTCCTACGATTACAATTTCCATAAATTTACAACCTTTACTTATATAAAAATAAAAATTTAATTTTCAAAATTTTCTTTAAAATATGCAGAAAAAATTTCCAAAAACAAAAACTTCAAAAATTAAAAACTCCCAAGTGAGCGTCTCTTTTAACCTATGGCCCCAAAAAAAGCCAAAAATTCCAGTCATAAGCTCCCTCTTAGGGGCAGACTCTCATCTTTTTAAGACTAATAGCGAGAATGCCAAACACACAAAGGAGACTATACAACCAGCCATACTTAAGTGTTGGACCTCTAATGTTTATTAAGATATCTCGCACCACTCAGGAATTAAAATTATAAAACACTCTAGCTAAAGGAGTGATAAATTTTAAAAAGTATTTTTCATTTTATGGAATTTTTAGCAAAGAGATTTTATAATCCCACTTCCAACAGAGTGTTTAGTAGGGGACAGATCCGAAAAGACTTTGGAGAAATCAAAATTTTATGGAGTTTAAGTGATGAAAAAATTACTCTTAGTTTTTTTAGCATTAGCTGGTGTTGCATTCGCTGCTGAAAATGGAATTGGAGAGACTTTATTGTCATATTCTGCAATTGCTGCTGGTATTGGTTTAGGTATCGCTGCTTTAGGTGGTGCTATTGGTATGGGAAGCACAGCTGCTGCTACAATTTCAGGTATGGCTAGAAATCCAGGTGTTGGCGGAAAGCTAATGACAACTATGTTTATTGCTCTAGCAATGATTGAAGCACAAGTTATTTATACACTTGTTGTTGCTTTGATTTTACTTTATGCAAACCCATTCCTAAAATACTTAGGACTAGGAGCTTAATAAACTCCTTATTTCTCCAAAAAGCCTAGTGCTTTTTGGAATTTGCGCTGGTGGTGGAATGGTAGACACACCATCTTGAGGGGGTGGCGGGGCGACCCGTGCGAGTTCAAGTCTCGCTCAGCGCACCATTATAAATTCTTCCCATTCTTCAAAATCTAAAGAATATAAACTTAAATATCCGCACTTTAAATAAGAGAGATAAAAAATTCCTATAAGCTCCAACAATATTTTTTAATGGGCTTTTATTGTAAATAATTAATCCTTAAAGCTTTTTTGCTATACTTTTATTTATAAAAGTTTCTAAAAATCATTGTGGAGCAATACAGCATTATGCAAATAAAAATTTATGATAGTATTCAAAAAGAAAAAGTAGAATTTTCCCCTATCACAGAGGGAGAAGTAAGATTTTATGTGTGCGGACCTACTGTTTATGATGATTCGCATTTAGGGCATGCACGCAGTGCTATTGTATTTGATTTATGGAGAAGACTTTTAAGAGAGAATGGTTTTAAAGTTATTTTTGCTAAAAACTTTACAGATATTGATGATAAAATCATTAATAAATCTCTTCAAAATGGAAAAAGCATTGAAGAAATCACACAAACCTACACACAAAGATATCTTGATGAAATGCAAACACTTTTAGTAGAAAGGGCTGATATAGAACCCAAAGCCACACAAAGCTTAGAAGCTATCTTTTCTCTTATTCAGAAGCTTTTAGACAAAGGATATGCCTATAAAACTCCCAATGGCGATATTTATCTCTCTGTCCATAAAGACAAGCTTTATGGAAGTTTAAGCGGAAGAATTGCAGACTTAGAAAACCTTAGTAGAATCCAAAATAGCGAGCAAAAGGAAGACAATAAAGACTTCGCTCTTTGGAAAAGCTATAAAGGTGTAGGCGATGTGGGCTATGATTCTCCTTTTGGCAAAGGGCGTCCTGGTTGGCATATTGAATGTTCTGCTATGATTGATGCACATTTAGCTTACAAAGGAAAATATGCAATAGATATCCATGGAGGTGGTGCAGATTTACTCTTCCCTCACCATGAAAATGAAGCTTCACAAACAAGATGTGCCAACGATCAAACCTTAGCAAAATACTGGATTCACAATGGATTTGTTACTATTAATGGGGAAAAAATGGCAAAATCTCTAGGTAACAGCTTTTTTATAAAAGATGCACTCAAACACTATGATGGTGAGATTTTACGCTTTTATCTTTTAAGCACACACTATAGAGCAGGATTAAATTTTAGCGAAGAAGATTTACTAGCTTGCAAAAAGCGTCTTGATAAAATCTACCGTTTAAAAAAACGCATCAATTTTACAGGCAATCAAGAAATATGCCCGAGTTTCAAAGAAGCATTTTTGGGGGCTTTAAATGATGATTTAAATATCTCCAAAGCATTAAGTGTAGTAGATGACTTCATCTCTCAAGCTAATGAGTTTTTAGATTCCAAACTTCACGATAAAATTCCTTTAATTACAGGCAATCTATCTTTTATCCAAAAGCTTTTAGGAATTGGCTCAAAAGATGCCCAAACATATTTCCAATTAGGAATTACTCAAGAAGAAAAAGAACACATAGAAAACCTTATACAAGAAAGACTTGAAGCAAAAAAAACTAAAAATTATCAAAAAGCTGATGCGATACGACAAGACTTAGCCACTAGAGGAATTTCCATTATGGATACTCCTAATGGATGTGTATGGGAGAAACAATGAGCGATTTTAGTTTGATAGCACTTTTTAGCATTGCATTAGTTGGAAGCTTTGGACATTGCATTGGAATGTGCGGAGGGATTGTTTTGGCTTATTGTGCTAAAATGGGAAAAATTCAAAAAAGCAAAATAGAGCTTGCTTTTTTACATCTTATCTATAATCTTGGACGCGTAAGCACCTATATTTTACTTGGAATCTTAGTAGGATTTTTAGGTAAGATGTTTGTTTTAAATGGATATCTTAGAGCCACTTTATTTATCCTTGCGGGCGTTATGATGATTTTAGCCGCGCTCTCACTCTTGGGAAAAATTAAGTTTCTAACCCTCATAGAACATTCCGTGCAAGAGAGGCAATGGTATCAAAAAAGCTTTAAAAAATTCCTTTCTTTAAACTCTCCACTAAGCCTTTATTTTCTTGGAATTTTAAATGGTTTGTTACCTTGTGGATTTGTATATAGCTACCTTTTTGGTGCAGCTGCCTTTGCTTCTCCTTTAATGGGGGGGGTTATTATGGGTGTTTTTGGACTTGGAACAATTCCTGCTTTATTTATTATGGGCTTTTTGGCAAATTCTCTTCTAAACAACAATACATTAAGAAAATTTGCTCTTATCTTCTCTACACTTGCTATCATTATTTTTGGGGTTTTTATGATACAAAAAGGTATTATGTTTTTAACAAATCCAAATGCCAGCCACAAGATGCATACTATGGATCATAATAATAAGGATAAACATGATATGCATCCTTAAAGAATTTCCCAAAAAATTTACTTTATTCTTAAGGGTTTTTCAATTAACATTACTTAAAGATTTTAGCTTGGAGTGCTTATGAAATTAATCCAACTTATTCGTCCTTTTTTCTATACAGTAATTGTAGGCATAGAAATTGATAGTAGGCTTTGCACTCTCACACTAAGATATTATAAAAATGGCAAAATCACAGATACAATCCAAAAATCTTATAAAACAACTCCTGGGCAATTTCCCATTCAAGCTGTAAGATTTATCAACAAAACAAAAATCAAACATCCTTTTATCTATCTTGCCACCTTGCCAACTTCAATTGTGCAAGGAACTATTTGCAAGGATAACGAAGAAGGCTTTCATCAATATGGCATTAATCCCAAGGAAATAGAATATGTAAAAAACTATCATTGGTATGCTTATGTAGGCAAAGATGGCATTAGCGAAACAAAGAGTCGTTTCTTAAAAACAGGGGTGGATTTTATTATCTCTCCTTTTATGGTGCTTTATGCCTTAAGCAAAGAGCTTTTTCAAGAAGGTTGCAAACTTTATGTATTGTTTCAAAAAGCCCATATCACAATGATTGTTACAAAACTTGGAAAAGGCGTGCTTTTTGGTGCTTATTATGTGCTTGAAAGCGACATAGAGAGCCAAATCAATCTTACAAGCAATAATCTTAAATCTGGTTTAGATGAGTTAGAAAAAATAGATGTTGAGCAAGACTTACAAGATGAATTAAAAGGCATTGATGAAGTAGATGAATTAGAAAATTTAGAAGATGACAATCTCATCAAAGAACTAAAGGGTGAAAATCCACAAGAAAAAGAAGAAGAAACGCAAAACACGCATGGCAATTTTGATGATTTCTCTAGAGTTAGCAGTGCAGCAAAGTTTATTCAACTTGCCTTAAATGAGTTTTATACAAATGAAATTTATGAAAGTGAATTTGTAGATGAAATTGTAATCTTCAACCCTCATGATATCAATAAAGACACACTAAAATATATCCAAAATGTAACCATGCTAAATATCAATATTCGCTCTTGCAATGTTTCTGAAATTTTGGCACATTTAGGGTATGAATCTTTTAAATATTTTCAAACAAAAGGGCTCGCATGAACTATAGCTTTACAAAACCAAATGTTAAAACACTTTTTAAAAGAGTAACAAAAATTTGGTGGGGTTATATTTTCTTAACTCTTTTTATCATTGTTGGTTTTGTAGGCACTTTAAAAATGCAAGAATATTTTATGAATACAAAATTACAAATCACTCTCCAAGAACAAAAAAAAGCTATTGAGCAAATAAAAAGCTATCAAAAATCTTTAGAAACAGAACAAAAAACAGTAGAATTTGCAGGCTATCTTGCCAAACACAATGCACTTCTAGAAGAAAGTGTGCATAATCTCTTTTCTATGATACCCGAACAAATCACATTAAGAAAAATAGAAATGAATAAGGAAGAATTAACTCTTTATGGCACCACCCCCTCTAAACAAATCTATACTTTTTTATTAGAAGTTCCTTTGCGTTCTGTTTTCCACCAAAGCAAAGCAGATTTCTATAGATTACCAAATGGATGGTATAATTTTGTATCCATCAGCAAACTTAATAGGGAGCAATAAAAATGAGAGCATTTTTTGCACAAATTGACTGGATTAGAAATACTTTCTTTTTTATTTTCTACTTCTTTTTAATAGCAGGGCTTTTTATTGGGGTTGTAATGCCTTCTTTAAAAGATTTTCAAGAAAATAATGCAAACTATAGACGCGAAATTTTTGTATTAAAACAAATCAATACCCAAATGGAAAATGCACAAAAAGCACTCCTTAGCTATCAAGAAACCCACAAAACTACACTAAATGCGTTTAAAAACAAACCTACTGCACAAAAAATCAAACAACAACTCTCTTCCATCTTTATGCAGGTAGATGTGGTTAAAGATGGGGAACCCACTTTAGAAAACTCTTATAAAGTGCAAAAATTCATCGTAAGTGGCAGACTAAAAGATATTAACGCACTCTATGATTCGCTAAGTCAAATTTCAACTTTAGAAGGTAAATTGCGTTTCTCTTTCCCTATCCATATTGAAGAAGAAAAAGGAGAACTAATACTCTCTTATAGATTAAATGCATATTATCAAGAATAATTTTATATCAAAAGGAAAATTCATGAAAAAAAATCATAAATATTTATTAACCGCCCTAGCTTGTATCCCATTTATGCTAAATGCTGGAGAACTCTGCGATCAAAAAACCAAAATCATTCAAAACAAGATTCAAATTTTACAATCCTATCCTAATACACAAAACAAAATTGAAGGATTAAAAGTCGCATTAAAAAATCATCAAAAATACTGCACAGATGAAAAAATTATTAAAGAATCAAAATTAAAAATTTCCAAATTAGAAGAAAAAATCAAAGAAAAAGAATTAGATAAACAAGAGGCAGAATTTAAAGGCAAAATCAGTAAAGTTGCAAAAATAGAATACAAAATTAAAGAATTAGAAGAAGAAAAAGAAATTGAAATGTTATTTTTAAAGAGTATAGAAAAAGGAGACAAATGAAAATCATTGCAAGTAATTTTAAGACAAACCACACAAGATTTAGCACAAAAGAATATTGCACTAATTTAGAAGGTTTTTTAAACAATTTAAAAACCTCTCATCAAATTACAATATTTCCTCCTTCTAGCGCACTTTTAGAGAATAGTTTTAAACATTTTAAAATCGGTGCTCAAAATGCCTATTTTACAAAAAATGGATCTTTTAGTGGGGAAATAGGAGAAGAGCAATTAGAGGAATTCAAAATCAAAACCCTTTTAGTAGGACATAGTGAAAGACGCGAAATTTTTAAAGAAGATCAACAAATGTGTGCTAAAAAATTTCAATATTTTAGTGCTTTAGATTATGAAATTTTTTATTGCATTGGTGAGCCTCTAAATATCAAAAAAAAAGGCAAAGAAGCAATTTTGGATTATCTTTTAGCACAGCTTGATGGTATTTGCTTAGATTATTCTAAACTCATTATTGCTTATGAGCCTATTTGGGCTATTGGCACTGGAATTAGTGCTAGTTTAGAAGAAATTGAGCTTATCCATACAAATCTAAAGCAAAAATTAGGTAAAATCCCACTTCTTTATGGCGGAAGCGTGAATGCAAACAATATCCAAGAAATTATCCACTTAAACAATGTAGATGGTGCACTCATTGGAAGTGCTAGTTGGAAATTAGAAAACTTTTGCCAAATTTTAAAAAATTCACAAGGAGTTTAAAATGATAATGCAAGGTAAAAAAGGACTAATCGTAGGAGTAGCAAACAATAAATCTATTGCTTATGGGATTGCAAAATCTTGTAAAGATCAAGGAGCTACTATTGGCTTAACTTATATGAATGAGCAAATAGAAAAAAGAGTGCGTCCTATTGCCGAAGAGCTTGGAGATGCACAATATGTTTATGAGCTTGATGTAAGTAAAAAAGAGCATTTTAACGCCCTAAAAGAACAAATCAAAAAAGATTTTGGGAAACTTGATTTTTTAGTGCATAGTGTAGCTTTTGCTCCTAAAGATGCACTAGATGGAAGCTTTTTAAACACTAGCAAGGAAGCTTTTAATATTGCTATGGAAATTTCTGTATATTCCTTTATTGAGTTATGTAGAGAATTACAAGAAGTTTTAGCTCCAAATGCGTCTATTTTAACTTTGAGTTATTTAGGAAGCGTAAAACATGTAGCCCATTATAATGTTATGGGTGTGGCTAAGGCTGCTTTAGAATCTAGCGTAAGATACTTAGCACATGATCTTGGAACACAAGGAATTAGAGTAAATGCAATTTCAGCAGGCCCTATTAGGACTCTTGCTGCAAGCGGTATTGGTGATTTTAGATTTATCTTAAAATGGAATGAGGCAAATTCTCCTTTACGCAAAAATGTTAGCATTGAAGAGGTAGGAAACTCTGCTATGTATCTTCTTTCTCCTCTTTCAAGTGGAGTGAGCGGTGAGATTCATTATGTAGATTGCGGATACAACATCATGGGTATGTGTGCTGTAGAAGAAAAAGATGGCAAAGCCACAATGGTTTGGGATAATATACAATAAGGATAATTTGTGGAAGCACAACTTATGAATTTAGCGATTGAAACTTATAAAATCACGCTTATTTTGTCGCTTCCTATGCTTCTTGTTGGTTTAGTGGTGGGTTTGCTTATCAGTATTTTCCAAGCCACCACACAAATCAATGAAATGACTTTAACTTTTGTTCCTAAAATCTTAGCAGTTATCATTGTGATTATTTTCACAATGCCTTGGATGCTAAATATGCTTATGGACTTCACCATACGAATTTTTAATATGATGCCTACTTTTATCTTTTAAATGCAAAAAAAATATATTGATTTTAAAACCTACTCTAGCATAAAAGTAGGTGGAATTTGTGAAGTTTATGAGATTTCTAATCCACAAGATTATTACACACTTTTACAAAGTGGAAATCCTCTTAATATTATCGGAAAAGCCAATAATCTCCTAATCTCACCCCAAGCTAAAAATCTCATTATTTTAAGCAAGGATTTTGATTATATTAAAGATTGTGGGGAGTATTTAGAAGTAGGAGCACTAACACCAAGTGGAAAGCTTTACTCCTATGCTAAAAAGCATAATTTAGCTGGTTTTGAAATTTTGCGTGGGCTTCCAGGTTGTATAGGCGGTATTATTAAAATGAATGCAGGTTTAAAGGAATATGAAATTAAGTCTAGTTTGCTTGGAATTTTATGCTTAAAAAATAACCCACAATTAGAATTTGTAAAAAGCGATGAACTCTCTTTAGAATACCGCAAAAGCAATATTAACACACTCATTTTTGCAGGAATTTTTAAAAAAGATAAAGGCTTTGATGAAAACTTGCCTCCACTTTTTGCCTCTATGCGTCAAAACCAACCTAGCGAACCTAGCTTTGGGAGTTGCTTTAAAAATCCAAGTAACAATTATGCGGGATTTTTAATTGAAAGCGTAGGGTTAAAGGGCAAAAAGTTTGGCAAAAATAAATCTTTAATGTTTAGCCAAAAACATGCTAATTTTTTAGTAAATCTAGGAGACTCTAGCTTTTTAGAAGTGCTAGACTTAATAGAACTTGCAAAAAAATGCGTCCAAGAAAAACACAATATTCTTTTAGAAGAAGAAGTGCAAATCTTCTCCTAGCGATAAGCTTTCTCTCCATGCAGTGCTTGATCTAGCCCATTTTCCTCTTCACTATCCTCCACTCTTAAAACCGTATAAAAACTAATGACTTTTAAAATCCCATAGCTTACAAGTAAAGAGAGTAAAAAACAAGCTATAATTGCCACAATCTGTGTCATCAAAAGTGTAAAATCCCCACTATAAAAAAGCCCCTCTTTAATTCCTTCTTGCCTAATAATTCCATTCACTTCACTACTTGCAAATAACCCTGTAGCAATCCCTCCCCAAATACCTCCAACTCCATGCAAGCCAAAAGCGTCTAGCGTATCATCATAACCCATCTTTGCTTTTAATGTGCTAATTGCAAAAAAACAAATAGGAGAAGCTAAAAACCCTATTAAAATCGCACAAATGGCATTTACATACCCACATGCAGGAGTAATAGCTACAAGCCCTGCAATAATTCCTGTAAGGCTTCCTAAAAGTGTTGGTTTTCCAAACTTTGCCCATTCTATCATAACCCATGATAAAACCGCACCTACAACTGCTAAATTACTATTAATAAAAGCATTTACAGCTACCATATTTACACTTAAAGCACTTCCTGTATTAAAACCAAGCCAACCTAACCACAAAAATACAGCACCTATAAAAGATAAAGGAAGACTATGAGGCAAAATACCTCTTGCACCCTTTCGCCTACCCACCATAATAGCTCCTACAAGCCCTGCAACACCTGCTGCAATATGCACTACTCCTCCACCTGCAAAATCAAGTGAGCCTATTTGCATAAGCCAACCACCCCCCCCCCAAACCCAATGCGCTAAAATATCATAGACAAAAATACTCCAAAATAAAACAAAAATCAAAAGTGCACCAAAACGCATTCTCTCCACAAATGCACCCGTAATAATTGCCGAACCCACTATTGCAAAAAGCATCTGAAAAAACATAAAAAGTTTTTGTGGCACACCCCCAATATAATTTCCATCCATTCCAAGAGCAAAAATATGATTCAATCCGCCAATTATTCCATAATTATCTTCCCCAAAAGCCAATGTATAACCAATCACAACCCATTGCAACGCCACTAAAGAGAATACCACAATACAAACAACCAATGTATTTAAAACATTGATTTTTCTAACCATACCTCCATAAAATAACCCCAAAGCAGGTGTCATCAAAATAACCAATAAAGAAGAAAAAATCAAAAATACTGTATCGCTACTAGAAAACTCATTATTATTTCCTAAAGCAAAATTACATAAACCTAAAAAAATGAGTAAAAATTTCATTTTTTCTTCCTATTAAATAGCATCTTCACCCTCTTCTCCTGTGCGGATGCGTATTACATTTAAAACTGGAAGCACAATAATCTTTCCATCACCCATATTTCCAGTATTCAAACATTTTTTAGAAATCTCAATGATAAGATTTAACATACTTTCTTTAGCTAAAATCTCTATTTTTACCTTAGGGATTAAATCAATAGTCGTTTCGCTTCCGCGATAAATTTCTACTTTACCCTTTTGATTACCAGCACCCATCACATTACTTACACTCATCCCTTTAATGCCTTTTGCATAAAGAGATTCTTTTAAAACATTTAATTTTTCAGAACGCGTAATAATTTCAAGCTTATAAATATTTTCCATAACTCTCCTTTATAAATTTTTAGATACAATTCTTTTTTACTATTATACAAAACAAAACTTAATTTTATAAATTAATTTAAAAAATTAAGAAAAAATTTATTAAAAAATTTTGCTAAAATAGCGGACTAAAAAAGTTTTTGGAGATTTCTTTGATAAAAATAGCAAATATTGCTGAATTTCTTTCTTTAGAGCTTAGTTTAATCCTTGATGTAAGATCCCCTAAAGAATTTGCATATTCACATATTCCAAACGCACTCAATTATCCTGTTTTACAAGATAGTCAATACGAACAAATTGGAACAATCTATAAGCAAAATTCTTTTAACGCAAAAGCTATGGGTGCAAGTTTTGTGTGTCAAAACATCGCAAACCATCTTGTAAATCTCAAAGACTTATTAAGTCCTGCCAAGCCTTTTGGTATCTATTGTGCTAGAGGCGGAATGCGAAGCCATTCCTTTTATGAAGTGTTAAAAAGAATTGGCTATCAAGTAGTTTTATTAGAAGGAGGGTATAAAGCTTACCGCACAGAAGTGCTAAACTATCTTAGCTCTCCATTAAAACATCGCTTTATTACACTTGTTGGGCAAACAGGATGTGGCAAGAGTGAAATTATCCATTCTTTTGCTAATTCTTTGGATATTGAAAGCTTAGCAAAGCATTTTGGTTCCAGCTTTGGAGGAGTTTTAGGGAAACAGCCTAGTATGAAATATTTTTATGATCTTCTTTTTGCAAGATTAAAGAATCTAGAAAATGCACCTTTTGTGTTAGTTGAGGGAGAAAGCAAGAAATTAGGAAACTTGATTTTACCTACCTTGCTCTATGAAACCTACCATAAAGCTCCAAAAATTCTTATTATCTCTCCACTAGAAGATAGGATAAAACGCATTATCAAACAATATGGTAAAATTAGCAAAGAATTTTTTGAAACTTCTATGCAAAAAATTGCACCTTTTATGAAAAAAAGTTTTTGGGAAGAAGCAAAAAATGCATTCTATGCAAACAACTTAGAAAAAGTTGCAGAAATTTTACTAATAGAATATTATGATAAAGTCTATAAAAAAGAAAATTATTTGTATAGCATCACACATACAAATACACAAAATACCTTGCAAGAAATACAAAATTTTGCAAACACTTTAAAATAAAGGAATACTTTTGGATCATTACGAATATAGCAAACTTTTAAAAGAACTTCAAACAAAACAAGACAATATTACAAAAATTATGCAACCGCAAAAATTACAAACTAGATTTGAAGAAATAGAAGCAAAAGAGCAAGAAAAAGAGTTTTGGGAAGATGCAAAAAAAGCAGCAGAATTACAAAAAGAAAAAAAACGCATTGAGCGACAACTTAGCAAATACAATTCTGCTAAAAATGCACTAGATGATGCTAAAGAGCTTTTTGAGATTTCACAAGATGATGAAGAAACTCTTGCTTTATTATTTGAAGAAGCAGGGGCATTAGAACATGAAATAAGAAATGCAGAAATTGAAGTAATGCTAAATGGTGAGCTAGATTCTAATAATGCAATTTTTACCATAACTCCAGGTGCGGGTGGAACAGAATCGCAAGATTGGGCTAGTATGCTTTATCGTATGTATTTGCGTTGGGGAGAAAGAAGGGGATTTAAAGTAGAGCTTTTAGACTATCAAGAAGGCGATGAAGCAGGGATTAAAGATGCAAGTTTCATCATTAAAGGTGAAAATGCTTATGGATATGCTAAGGTAGAAAATGGGATTCACCGCCTTGTTAGAATCTCGCCCTTTGATTCAAATGCTAACCGCCACACAAGCTTTGCTTCTGTAATGGTAACTCCCGAAGTAGATGATAATATTGATATAGAAATTGAAGAAAAAGACTTACGCATAGATACCTACCGAGCCTCGGGTGCTGGAGGACAACATGTCAATAAAACAGAATCAGCAATCCGTATTACCCACGCACCCACTGGAATCGTTGTGCAATGCCAAAATGATAGAAGCCAACACAAAAACAAAGCCACAGCCCTAAAAATGCTAAAATCCAAACTTTATGAGCTAGAGAGACAAAAAAGAGAAGAGCAAAATTCAAACCAAGAAAAAAGCGAAATTGGCTGGGGACATCAAATTAGAAGCTATGTGCTAACGCCCTACCAACAAGTTAAAGATTTGCGTTCCAATCTAGCTTACACAAATGTCAATGATATTTTAGATGGAGATATTGATGCAATTTTAGAAGGAGTTTTAATCCATATAAATTCCTCACACAACGCCTAAATGAGCTTCTTAATCTCTTTTTTTCTTATCACTCTCTTTATTCTTAATATGGCCATTTATCTTCCATTTCTTGGCTAATAAAGCTTTGCTTTTTGTGATTACTCATAAATTGTTAATACTAACTTTATGTTTTAAAATAAATATACAATAGCCCTCACACTTTTAACTGCATTAAGGAAATCTAATAGCAAATAATATCTTTATAGCACTATTAATCGTCTTTGATTTAGCAATTATTCAATTAAAGTTTTTAAATTACAGCACATATTACCATAAGACACACCAATCCAACTACAACATCTTAAATTTTCTTTTTATTATTAGAAGCTAATATCTGCCATTCTTTATAAAACTCATTAAATTTTTACGCCCAAAAGAGTAAAAACTGCATTATTAAAACAAATACAACTATAGGTGGCTAAAACCTCTCCATATTTTCCACACACGCCCAGCAACACTAGATAAATCTAACCAACCAATTTATATTTCAAAACTATCCATAAAAGTTAAAATAAATAAAGCACCAAAATTTCTTCTTCCCCTAAAGGCTGGGTTTGGACACCAAAGAGCGTTGGATATTCATAGCGCATTTTATTATAGTCTCTATCAATGTTGCAAGTAACTGAAGTTGTATCTACAAAACCATACATTAAACTCTCAGGATGAATATTGTTAGGATTGGGAAGCTCAAAATGTATTTTTATACTTTTTATATTTTCTAATTCTAAGAGATTTTCACTATTAGCCAAAAATAACATTTCAAGCTCCCTTTCCTTATAGGGGCTCTCCCCTTTTGGTTTCAATTTTAAATGTATCATTTTTTTAATGGGATTGCTTGTCGTATAGGTTGCTTGGCTATCTCTAGCTTCTTTTAAATTTTTAGAATTTAGTGCTAAAACATCTAAAAAATATCCTTTTTGTTTTAGAATCTCTTCTTCTTGTTTAGAAATTGCACCCTCTTTTGCAATAATTTTAGCCTCTGCTTCTTCTAAAAAATAATTCTCTTGTAAAATCTTTTTTAAAAGCTCTGGCTCTTTTTGGTAATTTTCTAATAAATAAGCTAGATGATATTTAAGTCTTACATAGCTTAGAACGCCTTTGTGATAGGTTTGGTATTTAACATTAGCTTTTTGCAAGATTTTTTCTAACTCTTCTTTACTATAACCCATAATTTTAGAGGCTTTTAGCAAAGCTTCTTGGTTTTTATCCTTATCTAAAAGTGTATATATTCCTTCACACACACTCCCTGCAGCTTTAGAATTTAGTGAGTTTGCTATCAAGCTTGGTGTATCTGGTATATATAAAATAGGCTCTAATAGCCTAATACAAGCGCTAAAAGAGATTCCTATAACACTTAGGACAAAAATTCCAAATAGCTTTTTTACCAACTTTTGCATTTTATTTTAGAGAACCTTGCCCTCTTGTCTTTGAATAAGTCGCACAATATTTGGAATATGCTTATAAAACACTATAAATGCTGCAATTACAAGTGGTGTGTGCGTATGGATATGCGGAATATCTGGATGGATAAAAAAGCTCAAAACCACTCCAAACAAAACTCCCACCAATGAAGCTAAAGACGAAATTTTTAAAAATTTCCCCACTAAAAACCAGACTACAAGCCCACTAATGGCTTCAATAGGTAAAAATACAGCAATAACGCCCACTATGGTAGCCACGCCTTTACCTCCCTCAAAGCCCAAAAATGGAGAATAACAATGCCCAATAACCGCTAAGAGTGCTAACATCCATTGTGCTTCATAACTTAGTCCAAATACCTTTGCTATTAAAATTACGATAGCTCCTTTTAGTGCATCGCTTAACATTGTTAAAATAGCTACTTTTTTTGCCACTTTTGGATTTGCCTCTTTAAGTGCTCTTAGCACATTTGTAGCCCCTATGCTACCACTACCTACTTTTCTTATATCCACTCCACCCGCCATTTTTGCATATAAAAGCCCAAAAGGAATTCCTCCCACTAGATAGGCAATAGTATAAAAAATGCCATTCAAACTTGTAAAAAAATCTATAATGATTGTTAAAAAATACATCTATTTTCCTAAGCTTTAAAATTATCCTAAATTATAACCTATTTTTTTATGTGTTACATTAACTGTTCTATTCTATCTTTTTTAGGTGCTATTTCTGTGATTTGAATCCCAAAGTTTCCATCTACAATCACAACTTCACCTTTTGCAATCACTTTATCATCTACTAAAACTTCTAAAGGATCATTTGCAAGTTGGTTTAATTCCACAACGCTCCCAATATCCATAGCAATCACATCTTTAAGTAGCATTTTCTTTTGTCCAATACGCACTTTAACCTGCAATCTTACATCTAGTAGCATTGCCATATTTTTCATTTCCCCACCACTCAACTCTATTTTAGAATCTCCTCCATGATGGTGGGAAACTTGAGGTTCTTCAATAGGAGTCGCACTAGGATTTAAAGTATCAATGAATTCACGAGAAAGTGCTAAAAAAATCTGCTGTTGCAAACTTCCTAAGGTAAAACCAAAAGTATAAAAATGTGCAAAAGAACCTATTCCTAAATCTCCACTAGACAAAAAATCAATATGTTTTAAACTAAAGCTTAATTTTGGTAATTCTTTTTGTGCTCCAAGAGAGGTAGAAATTGCCCCAAAAATATTAGAAACAATCTCTTTTGTAGCATCTAAATCATCTCCATCTAAAACTTCTTTTTGCTCTCCTTCTCCCCCTAGCATCATATCAGCTAATGCACTTGCAATTTGTGGAGGAATAAAAAATGCTAATTTTGTCCCATTATCTGCTTCTATATCCACTCTTGCCATAGGAGCTTTAATACTATCACTTTTATCATCTTCGCTTGCTAAATGTGCAACATCAGGCGCTTGCCCCAAAAGCCCCTCTATAGTAGCAACACTCTCTTGCACAACAAGTTTTAAAAAATCACTTAACATTTTTCACTCCTATTCATCTTCAATTTCACTTGCTCTAGTTTTGCGTTGTGTTTCTAGCATTTCTAAAATTTCTTTAACTTGGTCTTTTTCAGTCTTTATCATTTCTTTAACTTCAATGGTTTTTCTATATCTGTGAAGCCCAATACCTGCTAAAAACTTCTCTCTACCATCTACATTAATAATTACCGTATCATCAGCAGGTCTATCAAGCCTTACAATATCACCCACTTCAAGCTCTAAAATCTCTCTTACTGCTAGTTTTGTTTCCCCAAGCATTGCTGCAACATTAACTTTAGCACCTCCTAAGAGTGCTTGTAATTCTTTATTACGAGATTTCTTAGAATTTGTCTCACTTAGCATAATATCACGACTTGCAAGGCGCGAGAGAACTGATTCTAATGAAATTACTGGATAGCAAAGATTCATCATTCCACTGCTATGTCCGATGATAATCTCCATAACAACCATAATAACAATTTCATTTTGTGCAACAATTTGCACAACATTAGGGCTAGATTCTTTTACATCCACAGTTGGAAAAATCTCTGTAATAGGCGCCCACGCTTCTTTTAGATTCTGCATCATTTGGCGTAAAATTGTATCTAAGAGATTTAACTCAATATCACTAAATTCTCGCGTAGATTCATAAGGATCCCCCTTACCTCCTAAAAGTCTATCAATCATCGGAAAAGCAATGCTTGGATTAATCTCTAAAACTCCTGTTCCATCAAGAGGCTTCATAGAAAAAACATTAAAGCTTGTAGGACTTGGCAAACTCATCAAAAATTCCCCATAAGTCATTTGATCCACACTATGAAGCTGAATTTCTACAATAGAACGCATAATTGCAGAAATTTGACTAGAAAGACTTCTAGCCATCTTATCATGGATTCCCCTAAAAGCACGCAATTGCTCCTTACTTACACGATTGGGGCGTTTAAAATCATAAAGCGTAATTTGTCTTTGTTGTAATACTTGAGGTTTTTCTAAAACTTCTGTATCACTCCCTTCATCATCTACAACCTCTAAAAGAGCATCAATTTCTTCTTGACTTAAAATATCAGCCATCATATCCCCTTTGTGCAAGATATTCTCTTACTTTTTTAATAATTGCTTTATGGATTTGACAAACTCTTGATTCGCTAACTTCCAAAACTTCTGCAATTTCTTTAAAACTTAATTCTTCATAATAATAAAGTTGCACAACAAGCTGTTCATTTTTGCTTGAAGCACTTAAAATCTGTTCTATAATCTTAACCAATTCTTCTTTTTCTATTTTATCATAAGTTTTTTCATCTTGGCAAAAATTCAACTGCTCATCAAGTGGCAAATTCACACATATTTCGCTTGCGTATCTTGCTTCTTTAATCTTTTCAATCTCTATTTCCAAAACTTCACTCAAATACTCATTGGTAGGCTCTTCTTGATATTCATTATAATACTTTAAAATCTCATAATCAATTTTTTTTACTAAAGTTCTTGTATAGCGTGAGAGACAATCTAAACTTCTTAAATAATCAAGCATAGCTCCATAAACTCTAGATTTTGCATAGCCCCAAAAAGAATCGTTTAAATTCTCATCGTATTTTCTTGCAAGCTTTATCAACTCCTCTGTGCCAACAGAAATTAAATCTGCAACTTCTATAAAAGAAGGCAAACGCTCTTTTAGCCGATATGCCAAAGCTCTAAGTGCTGGAAGATAAGCTACTGCTAAATCATCTTTTTGATTTTTTAAAGCTTGTGCATAAGGATTTTCTTTGTTTAACATCATAGCCTACTTAAGATTTCCTAGAAAGAGCTTCCTCTTCCTCTTCTTCCTTGGCACTTTTTTCCATCGTTCTTAGGAAATTCCTAATTTTATTTGTGGCTTTCTCACGCTTATCAAATTCTTCAATATAATCTTCTAAAATCTTATTATAAGAAGACTTATGAACATTTGCCTTATTTTTATCATCAAAAAAGTGCATAAAAAAGGAAACACTAACAAGGGTTATCAAATAAAAACCAATCGTGGCAATTAGCGTCCAAGCTACAATCATTTCAGGCTCATCAAATTTTAAAAAAGAGAGTAAAAGCCCTATAAAAAAACCATTAACAATTGCAAAGCTTAAAAAATTATCCATTTTTAGCGTCATTTACATTCCTTGTTAAAAATGCCCCAAAATCCTTTTGAGGAATTTACCAAATCTTTTATCTTCTTCTACTAGCACATTCCGTTCCATTTTTTGTGCTAATCTTCTTGCAATCTCTTCAATCTCCATTGACAACGAACAATTTGGCTCCTCTCTTACAATAATAGAACGGTTTTTTGTATAACGATTAACGAGAGGATCTTTAGAGAACTTACCCAAATATTCTAAAGTAATGTTTTTAATATTGTTACTAGCAATTTTATGAATTTTCTCAAAAATCATCAAAGCTTCTTTGTCGTTTTTTGCCATATTAATCATCATAAAAGCACGCTTTTTATAATGCGAAGCAAGCTTAATCGTCGCATATGCATCTGTAATAGCTGCTGGATCTGGCACAGTTAGCACAATAATATCATCACTATTTTTCAAAAAAGTTTGCGTATATTCACCAATACCTGCTCCTGTATCAATAAGCACAAAATCAAATCCATCTAAAATTTTAGAATCTTCAATCAATGCTTCAAACATAAATTCACTCTTAAAGCGAAAAATATCACTTCCTGAATCTCCTGGTATTAAATAAAAATTATGTTCTATGGGAAGCAAAATATCCTTTAGCCTTGCTTGATTTTTAAGCACATGCAAAAGATTTTTTTCCACCCTAACCCCAAACATTACATCTAAATTTGCAAGTCCAATATCTGCATCAAAAATAGCAACTTTAAAGCCAAGTTGCCAAAGCTTATAACCTAAATTTGCACTAAAAGTAGATTTACCAACTCCCCCTTTACCGCTTGTAATAGCGATAAATTTCGTATCTACCTTTTTTTGACTTATAAGACTATCAAGTGCTGCAGCTTGATTTTTCATTTAACAAGCCCATCTAAAAGACAATCAATTAAAAAATCACTACTCGCCACTTTTAAATCATTAGGAACTTCTTGCCCAATTGAAAAATAGCTTGTAGGCTTTTTAGTATCATAAATCAAAGAAAATACATTCCCATAAGCACGCGTTTCATCAAGCTTAGTAAAAATAAGCGTATCAATACCCAAAGTAGAAAAAGTATGGTAAATATCTTTTAAATCCTCATATTTTGTCGTAGCACTCATTACCAAGCTTACATCAATTTTTGCATTAGGATCTGCATTTACAAAGCTTTTTAAAGACTCTAATTTTGCCCTATCATGCTGGGAACTTCCAATAGTATCTATTAAAATATAATCGCAATATTTTAGAGAATCTAGCGCACTCACAAACTCTTCTGTATCTACTGCAGTTTCAATACTAAGCTTCATTTTCTTAGCATAAAACATTAACTGATCTACTGCACCAATCCTATAAGTATCAAGGGTAATAACACCTACCTTATAATTTTTATTAAGCATTTTAGAGTATCTTGCTGCAAGCTTTGCTAAAGTTGTGGTTTTCCCCACCCCTGTAGGTCCCACTAGCATCATAATACTTTTTGCATTAGAGCTTAGATTTTCTTGCCTTGCATAAACCATCTTTCTTAAAACTTCTCTAAAATAACGCTTAATTAACACAGAATTTTCACGCATTTTAATAGGCATAAGTTCTAAGGTTAATTGCATAATTTTTTCTAAATGTTCCTTTGCCATTCCACTTGCTTTTGTGATTCTATAAATTTCTGCAAACTCATGAGGAATGATAAGCCCATCACTCTTTGGCCCCCTCTCTTCCCAAAACATATTTTGGATAAGTTTTAATTTATCATTTAATCTATCAATTTCCCCTTTAAGAGAACGAAAATCCCCACCATCTTTATCTCTTTTAATAGTTTTTTTATTTTCTTCTTGCTTTTCTTCTTTTTTGGGAGCTAGTGTGCTTATTTGCTTATCTTGATAAGGAGATTTTGCAGGTATTTTACTCTCTACCCCTGCAATTTGTGAAATCTGACGCACCGCATCTGAAAGCTGTAAAGAAACATCTTCTGGCAATCTTGCATGCAAATTTTGCGCATTTGCTAATGCCCTTTTTTTCTCTAACTCCTTTGCTGCAATGATTTCTAAGCGTTCTGCAATACTATTATTTTTAGCTACAAATGCATCTGCTTTTGCCTCTTGGTTTTGGCGTTGCTCCTTTATTTTTTTGAGCTCTGCCTCATCAATGGCAACAGATATTTCATAATTCCCATCGGGCAATTTCTTTTGAGAAATGAGCGAAAATTCATCTCCTAGTTCTTTCTTAGCCTCTGCTATTGCTAATGAGGAGGTTTGTGCCTGATAAGTAAATAATTTCATTTTAACCCTTTAGTGGAAATATTATACTCTCTCGTTTAGCCCACTCTTTATGCGGAATATGCATATGAGCTAGATTAATCCTTTTTTCTTTAAAACTTAAAATATCAATATCCAAAGTTCTTGGAGCATTTTTAAACTCACGCTTCCTCTTACGCCCAAAAACTCTCTCTAAATACGCCATATAGGAGAAAAAATCCACATAACCTTTTTGTGTTCTTAACCACAATAGCGTATTATAAAAATCCTCTTGTTTTGTATAGCCAAACGCAGGATTTTTCAAAAAAGGCGATACTTGCATTATAGCATTTTTACCTTTTAACCTCTTAAAAAGTTTCCAAAAAGTTACCAAAACTTCTCCTACATTCCCCCCTATTCCTAGGAGAACTGCCTTTTTAAAAGTATTAGGATTTTTATAAAACATAAAAGGCTGTGGATTTCTTAAAAGCTGACTTCTCCTAAGGTTTTTCCACATTTTTTGCTTTTTACAAAAAGGTTTTTTAAAAATCTTAGGCTTAAACTCTATAAAACCTTCTTTAATCTTTCTTTGGTGATAGGTTTTTAGTGCATAAAAGTTCTTGCTTTTCAATACTATTATTCTCCTAAAATTCTAGCTCCATTTGCCTCCACAACCACTAAATCCTCAATCCTTACACCAAATTCCTTAGGCAAATAAATCCCAGGCTCAATAGAAAAAACCATTCCTTCTTCCAAGACAACCTTAGATTTTGGAGAAATAAAAGGCAATTCATGAATATCAAGCCCTATCCCATGCCCTGTGCTATGGACAAAATATTTCCCATAACCTGCTTTTTCTATCACTTCTCTTGCAAGCATATCTACCTCACTTGCAAGCATTCCAACTTTTATTCCTTGTATAGCTGTTTCTTGTGCTTTTAGGACGGTATCATAAATTTGTTGCATTTTAGCATCTTTAAACTTTTGCTCTTTTTTAAAAGATAGTCCATTTTTACTAAAATAACCCGTCCTTGTTTTATCCGAGCAATATCTTTGATACTTCATTCCTGCATCAAAAAGCAGTAAATCTCCCTTTTTTAACTTATCATTTGAGGGAAGTGCATGGGGTTTTGCAGCATTTGCATTAATCCCCACTATAGGATTAAAACTAAGATCATATTTACCTTTATGGGTTAGAAAACTTTGTGATTTAAAGTGCAAAAAAAACTCTAAAGCATTTTCCCCTTTTTTACTAATATATTTTGCAAACTTTTTAAAAGCTTCATTGTTTAGAGTTTGACTTTTATGAAGCAACTCTATTTCATCTTTTGTTTTTATCATACGCTTTTCTTGATGAAAATTAGGTTTTGCTAAAAAATTGATTTTTAAATCTGCTTTTAACTTCTCAAAATCATAAACGCTAAAATCTTGTGGATTGTAAATCACACTTAATTTATGGTATTTTTTTAGAATATTTCTTGCACTTCTAATTAAATCTTTAGTGATTTGCACTTCAATATCATATTTATTGCTTTTTATATTTTCTTTAGCCTCTACCTCATAACGCCCATCGGTAAAAAAATATCCCTTATCTCCAAGGGCTAAAAATAGCCCATGATCGCAACTATAATTTATCTCATAATACAGTGCATTTTCATTTTGAATAATAAAATTTTCCATCCCACCCCCCTTTAATCTTTCATTTATTGTTGTTCTTGTGCTTGTTTTGCTTGTGCCTCTCTAATTGCCTTGATTTCATTTAAGATTTGTGAAATTCCCTGTAATGCTAAATGGTAACCAAAAGGCCCAAATCCCACAATACTTCCTGAACAAACAGGAGCAGTTAAACTTTTTTGTCTAAACTCTTCTCTTGCGTGGATATTGCTAATATGCACTTCAATGGTAGGCAAACCAACAGCACTAATTGCATCTCTAATTGCAATAGAAGTGTGTGAATATGCAGCAGGATTGATGATAATTCCATCATATTGTCCAAGACACTCTTGAATTTTATCTACAATCTCTCCCTCATAATTGCTTTGATAAAAATCCACTTCTAAAGCTAACTGCTCTGCATGAGCTTTGATATTTTGATGGATATTCTCTAATTTATAATTTCCATAAATTCTAGGATCTCTAATCCCTAACATATTAAGATTGGGTCCTTGAATAACTAAAACTTTCATTTTTACTCCTAATTTTAAAACTTTAAACAATTATAAAAAAAACTTGCTTAAGAATGAAATAAAAATACTCTAACGCTCCAAAATATGCAAATATTCTATAGTTTTATCTTGTTTATGAGTGCGTCTAGAATCGGCTTTAAAACGCTGATAAATTTGGCTTTTAAAATCATATTTTCCGTATTTTTCAAAAATTTGTTTGATTTGATCCAAAGAAAGCAAGCCTTCATCGTTATAGCTTAAAAAAATGAATTTAAAATCAGCGTTTTTAATCAAATCTTCTAAAGCATCAAAAACCAAATTTTTCTTACACCAAGCAGATTTTTCATAGACTCTCAAGCCCGTTTTTCCTTGTGGGATAAAATCATCATACATTGCAATGGAATTAAGCACATGATAATTTGCTCCGTATTCTCTAGCATTATAGGGCGGATCAAGATAAAGAATATCGCCTTTAATTTTTTTGATGAGATCATTTGCATTTTCGTTAAAAACTATGTGTTTTGTGTGAGTGCATTCAAATTTAGCAGGGCTTAACTCAAGCTCTTTCTTGGCTGATTTTTTAAGATGTTTTAAAAAAGCTCCATAAACAGAAGCGGTATTTGCGACTTTATCTGCACTTTCTAATAAACTTGCCAATAAGAAATAATATTCTTCTTCATTAATAAAATTTTGTTCTTTCCAAATTTTAATTTGCATTCTTATGCTATCAATTTTCATTGCATTAAAATCACTAAAATACTGCCTATTTTCCCCACCACCTATTGCGTAATATTTGTAAATTTTATCCTTTATTAGTGGTGTTTGGTTTAGCATTTCTATCAGTTCATCAGCACGAGATAAGAAATTTGAGTTTTGTATATAGTTTTTTGCCAAAACAAAACTATAAAATTCTTTATCATTGGCGATGATTTGCTTGACTTTTGACCTAAATAGCTTTCCTACCGCTGATGTTCCTGCAAAAATATCACAAAAGATACAATCTTTTAAGACCTTATCTTTTGCTTTTAAAGTCTCTTCAATGCTTTCAAATAAAAAAGATGAGAGCTTGAATTTACTTCTTGGTGCAATTCATTAAAGCAATTGTATTTGATTTTGAATTCTCTGTTTAGATAAAATACAGTATTCCTTATCAATCTCTAAACCTATCCCAAAACGATTATTTGCATTAGCTTCAATAAGTGTCGTTCCGCTACCACTAAATGGGTCAAATACAATATCTTCTATAAAAGAAAATAGTTTTATGCAACGCTTTGGTAATTCTCTTGGAAAGGGTGCCGGGTGTCCTATTCTCTTTTTAGACTCCCCATTAAAAGTCCATAATCCATTTGTCCAAGCCATAAATTCATCTTTGCTTATATTGCTCTCTCCTTTAGCTTTCTTTTTCCATTCGTTTTTATACAAAACTACTATTAGTTCTACTGGTGCTATCACATAAGGAGCTGAAGCACTAAGCCAACTCCCCCATGCTGTGCGTCTTGAAATATTGCCCTCATTCCAAATTATAGTGCTATGATATTTCCAGCCAACACTTTTTGCAATATTAATTAAATCTGCACCCATACTTTGTTGTCCGCCTTTATTTTTATCCAAAGGGATATTAAGGCAAAATCTTGCCCTATCTTTAGCCCAAAAATAGCAATGACTAAGCCAAGTTTTACTAAACTCCAAATATGCTTCATAATTTAAAGTATCATTGTTAGAGCCATATTCTATGCCAACATTATAAGGTGGAGAAGTAATACCTAAATCAAAAAAAGATTCCTTTAAACAATCTTTTTGCAATACATTTTCGTTTAAAAGCACGATATTATTGCAAGTAAAAAATGGGGCGGTATTTAACATATCACTTATTTGCATACTTTCTCCAAATCAACAAGCAGAGATTCTATCCCCTTTATTTTGTTTGAACTATGAAAATCATCTTTTGCTAAATATATACAATCAAGCTCATATTCCATAACAATACGAGATTTTTTAGGATTGTCACTAAAACTAATTTCATCATCATTATCAGGTGTAATCATAAATACTTTTATATGTTTTGTAAGCTCTGATTGCATAAGTTTTAGTTTCCAGTAAGGTGTTTCTGTATATCTTTCTCTAAAAGAATTTTTTACCGATAAAATTGCAAGTATTTTAGGACTATAAGAGTTCATTTTATAAATAATAATATCACCATCAGGTAAAACACTATATTCTCCAAAATGTACCAATAACGCTCTTTTGACAGAATCTAACTCAATATCTAAATTGTTGCTTTTCAAAATTTTATCATTTGTAATTTTTAGGTTATGTTCCTTGCAAAAATCTTGTATCAAAATTTCAATTACAAGTTCTAAGCTTCTACCTATAACACTAACCCAGCCTTGTCTTGCCTTTATGATACAATCTTGTTCTTCAAACCCTTGTAAATATAATTCGTTAATTTTTTGCACATAAAATTCTTGTTTTTGAGATTCAAAAAATGTTTTTAGATTTCTATAGGCTTCATTACTATGTTTGGATACAAAATCTCTAAAATTTTGAACTATTTTTTCATAAGGCTTCATAATCTATTCCTTCAAGCTTTAATTTTTTCGCACCAATAACAAACGACTTGAAATAAGCCATAAAGAATCTGTATTTATATCACAATTTTTCCAATCACTTAAATCAAGTTCATTAATCTTCACTTTTTTCCATTTCCTTTTGTGTTTTTACCACCTCATCTATAAAAACTTCAATCAAATTTTCTTGCTTATATTTACCAATAATCTCTCCCTTTTTAATAATCAAGCCATCTCCACTCCCAAAAGCAATGGCAACATCTGCATGTTTTGCCTCTCCTAGTGCATTTACTGCACAACCCATCACAGAAAGTTGCATAGGAGTTTTAATAGGAGGCATTTTGGCTTTAATCTCTTTTAAAAGAGGGACTAAATCTGCTTGCAATCTCCCACAAGTTGGGCAAGAAATATAAGTAATCCCTTCTTTTTGCCTTCCGCTATAGCGCAAAATTCCACGCGCAACTTCTATTTCCTTTTCTAACTCTCCTGTAATAGACACACGCATAGTATCGCCTATCCCCTCCATCAAAAGCCCACCAAGTGCCATAGAACTTTTAATCATAGAAGATTCTAAATCCCCTGCTTCTGTAACCCCTAAATGAAAAGGATATCTAACAAGCTCTCTTAAACCCCTATAAGCACTCATAGTGCGTTCTACATCACTTGCTTTAAGAGAAACTTTTATTTCACTAAAGCCAAAATCTTCCAAAAGCTTAATATTATAAAGTGCTGATTCTATCATTCCTTTAGGAGTTGCACCATATTTATTCTCAAATTGTTTCTCTAAACTTCCTGCATTTACTCCTATGCGTATGGGGATATTCCTCTCTTTACAAGCTTCTACTACTGCTTTTATCTTTTCTTTAGAACCTATATTTCCAGGATTTATTCTAATGCAATCTACACTTTGTGCAGCTATAAGTGCAAGCTTATAGCGAAAATGAATATCAGCCACTAATGGCAAAGAAATTTGCTCTTTTAACTCTTTTAGTGCATGAGCATCTTCTTCATCACTCACAGCTACACGCACGATATCACAACCAGCGAGTTGCAACTTATCAATCTGCTCTTTTGTAGCTTTAAGATCTGCAGTTTTTGAAAAAGTCATACTTTGCACTGAAATAGGTGCATCTCCACCTATTGCTACGCCACCTACATATATTTGTTTGGTTGGAAAACGCTTCTTTAGTGTTTCCATAGTTTTCACCTTTATTCTTGTTTATGTTCCTGTAAGGGTTGGTTATCTATTGAAATTAATGAATCTGCAATTATAGCAGTTAAATAGCCTTTTGCATTCCCATCTAATGGAATTTTATCTATAATTGCCTCTAATCCCATCTCTTGTGCCACTTTTTTCAACTCTTCATCCTTACCATAGCGTTCAATATAATAGCCAAAGGTCTCTTCCCAAGAAATATTTTCTTCCTCTTTATTTTGAGCTTCTTTTTTAGGAGAATGTGCTAAAAACTCATTCAAATAAGCAATTTTTAAAATAGAAGCAATTTTATCTTTCCATAAATCAATATACAAATATTCTTTTAAACAATCTAGCGTAGCCTTTCCATCTCCTGCATTAGCATAACCCAATGCAATCTTAGTTTTATTCTTAAAATTTTCATAAAGTGCTTTACCTTCTTTTAATCCCTTAAATTCTGGATGCTCTTCTGCTAAAATAAATGCTTGTGCTAATTTATGCTCTTTAATAGCGTTTAAAAACTCCTGCTTAATTTTAATGCGTTCTGTCTTATCGTTTGCAATTTGCCTAAAAGGAGGCATAGAAGAAAGAATTTTACAAACTTCAAGTGCTCTAACATAATCCCCACTATCTTCCAAAAGGGCTACTTTTTGCATAATTTGTTCCCCTATAAAAAGCGCACTTTGAAAAAGAGTAGTTTCTTTTAAAAACTGAAATCTCTCGCATAGTTTAAAATATTCTACAAAATTTTTTGCTTTATATTCTTTATCAGCTTGCACATATTTATCCACATTGCGTAAAAGCATCATTACGGTTTCCTTTTTACCTTTAACCTGCATAAAAGGGCGTAAAAGCTCTTGAGCCTTGGGAGTATTAAGTTCTGCATTTTGCGCTAAAAGTCTTTTAGAAACTTCAAATGACTTTTCCCAAAGTTCTTCTATATTTGCATAGGCTAAACTTTCTTTTAAATAAGGGTGTAATTCTGCAAGCTTATAAGCCTCTTGGTAATTTTTTTCCAAAATTGCATCATTAAACTTTGCAACATTCTCCTTTTGTTGCCAATAATAATCAAACTCTTCCTTTTTGTGTCTATCTAGCATAAAAGGAGCGACAAGATTGGAAGCTTCTTCCATTCTATCTTTAGCAAGCAGTTCTATGGCTTCTTTTAAAGTATCTTTCCATAAAGTTTCTACTTTATGAATATAATCTTTACTAATCTTTAAAAAAATATTTTCTTTCAAAATCAATTCCATAGCAGCCTTTAAGTCATTTTTCTCCAAAACTTCTTCCATAGCATCTTTTGCTTTATCTAAATCTGCTATCTGCAAACTACCATCACTCCCACCCACATAGAGCAAATTCTCCTCTTTATGTATGGAACTAACTCCAGGATTGTCAAGCAAAATAGTTTCTATAAGCATTCCATCATTTAATCTAATTATTCTCAAAAGTGCATCTTTAGCACCCACAATCGCATAATCCTCATTAATCCGTTGTGTAGTAGTAAGCCAAACTTTGCAAACTTGGTTTTGCAAATTTATTTTTTTTTCTAAGATATCATATATAAAAATACTTCCATCTTTACACACTCCAAAAAGCTTTTTATTCTCTTCATAAAAAAACGCATCTTCAATAATAGAATCCAGCTCAAATTCACATATTAAATTATTCTTCTCTACATCAAAAATTATGGCACTTTTATGAAAACATGAAGCAAACACCAAACTTTCATCTTCACTAAAGCAAATTGTAGAAATATAATCTGGAAAAGGAGGAAGGCTTAAAAGAAGTTGGAAGCTATCCCCCTCATAAATAAGAACTCTCCCATCTTCTCCTCCTGTTGCCAAATAGCTATCATTTTTAGAAAAAATTATCGTAGAAATCTCTAATTTTTGCCAAGTAAGCGTAGCAATAGGGGCAATTGTTTTATGTGCATTTAAGACAATAGCTTTAGGGGTTTTAGAAATACCTACTGCTACTTTAGAATTATGATTTGAAATTGCTACGCTTTTACTAAAATAATGCATAGGTTCTGCACTTTTAGAAAGCTTCATATTATCTTCTAAAGTCATATTATTTTTATTAAACACACAAACATTATAAAGATTATCCATACACAAAATATAATCTTTATTGCTTGAAATTGCTAAAACACTACCGATTAAATGTAGTTTATTTTTAATGGGAAACATAAATTATCCTGCTAATTAGTCTTAATAAGGATTATACAATTTTAGCCTAAAAGGTAGCTTGTAATTTTCAACTACACTAATATTTTAATCGTTTTATTTCTTTTAGTTATTGTGAAATAATTTTACAATATTTTTTACTTAAGGTTTTTAGGGGGTGAAGCTATCATTCTCTAATATAGTTATTAAAAAGTAAGTATATTTTTTTAGTAATTTATTGTGTTTCAAACTGCTTATCTGCCCTTTAATATTACCAAAGAAGCTTCTTTTATCAGAAAGAATTTTAACTTTAAAGCAAACTAAAAATACTCAATACACTCTATTATTGTTCTAAGGCTTTAGCCAAAATATTTCCAAAAGAAAATCCTTAAAGGGAGTTTTCTTAAATAAATCTATAAGATAAGAATTTAAAAGAAGATTTTCTAAATCAGCGATATTTCGCTTTACCTAATATAATAAAGTAAAGATGTCAATATGTGCCATTATAAGAAAGCGGAGGACGACAATATAATAAAGTGAAGTGTTATTGCAAGGCTCTCCCCCCCTTGTTATTGTAAGTTCCCCTATTTCATTGCGAGGAGCACTAGCGATGAAGCAATCTAAAAAGAATCACCAAAACCCCTAAGCATTCTCATAGATTGCATAACTCTACTTAATTTTATTATTCTACTTCATAGATAAAAAACTATTAATACTATTTATATTTTTACTAAACAAGAAGAATTTATTTAAAAAACAAGATTAAAGAAAGAAAATTTTTAAACTTTGCGTGGCAATCCAATATTATTACCTCCTCATTGCGAGTTACCCCCCTGTCATTACAAGGCGATGTAATCGCCGTAACAATCCAAAAACCCCAAAAAAGCTAAAATTAAATAAGTAATATTATGTCTATATTCTCTTTAATAATTTTAATGGAACTCTATACATAGGTATAACAGATAACTTAATAAAAGAATTTACAAATACAAAAACAAATTAATAGAAAGCTTTGCCAATAAATATAAAATTAACAAACTAGGATATTATGAAATTTATGATGTTTAAAATATAATACAAAGAGAAAACAACTAAAAGCAAGAAACCATAAAAGAAAACTAGAACTAATAAACAATATAATTCCACAATGGAAAGATTTATATGAGGATTTAATTTAAACTCTTGGTTGTTTTCTTAGATTGTTTCAGTCTAAAGGCTTTGCAATGATAAAGCAGAATGTCATTGTAAGACTCTTCCCCTCTGTCGTTACAAAGAACAAAGCAACGAAGCAATCCAATATTATTACCTTGTCATTGCAAGCGTAGCAAAGCAATCTAAAAAACAACAAGACTAAAATTATTAATATTAATATTATTTACACTTGCATTAAATAAGAAGATTTTGTTTTAAAACAAGATTAAAGAAAGAAAAGTTTTTAAACTTTGTAACCCTTTTATCATAAAGGGTTACAAAGTTTAAAATTCCTTTTTAAAAGATAAGAAGTAAAAGCTAAAAAATAATCTTTTAGCCTCCTTACCCGCTTTATCTTCCAAAGACTAATTTTAATAGTTTTAAGCATAAGTTAAGCGGGTTTTACTTAGAATATT
>NZ_NBIU01000049.1 GCF_003245365.1 Helicobacter valdiviensis | reverse complement strand
TATAAAGCCCTAAGAAGTGATGTGGTTGAGGGTAAAATAAAAGATCCAAGAGATGTGGATTCTACTTATGAAAGCAGAAGGGAATTTGATCGTTATAGGGGAGGGTATTACAATGGTATGGTAAATGCTTATGGCTATGATATTCCAAATGATTTGAGCGAAGAAAGTGTGCAATTAAAAATAGATTCTATGATTTTAACTGCCAAACTTGCAGCCTTAACTCCTCCTCAAGGCTATCCTAATGCGCCTTATTATTTTACACCTGAAAACCTAGAATGGTATTATAAAAGACACAAACTAGACGCCAAACTTGATCCTAGAATCCCTGCTATTTATCGTTATAATTTCCCAGAAGATTTAAAAGAAAAGATAAAAGCCTATGCTAGAGAACATAATATTAAAGAATAATCCTTGTTGCTACTAAGAGCATATTAAGGAAAACTAAAGAAATTGTCTTAAAAGTTTATTATCTATCACTACAAGACTTACAAAAATAAGTCGTGGCAATCTTAAGGATTTATCTAGACTCTTGGTTGCTCTTTTAGATTACTTCGCTACGCTCGCAATGACAGTGAGAGACTTGCAATGATAATAGCTTGCTTCGTTGTCTTGCTCCTTACAATGACAGGAGAGGGAATTTACAAAGACAAGTTAAGATATTTTAGCTAAAGCCTTTAGAATGACAAGGTGCTGTTGCAAAAAAGTGAAGCAGTCTAAAAGATAATCAAGAGTTCAAATTAAATCCTCATATAAATCTTTCTATTGTGGAATTATATTGTTTATTAGCTCTTGTTCTTTATATGATTTCTTGCTTTTAGTTGTTTTACTCTTTGTATTATATTTTAAACATCATAAATTTCATAATATTCTAGTTTGTTAATTTTATATTTATTGGTAAAACTTTCTATTAATTTGTTTTTGTATTTGTAAATTCTTTTATTAAGTTATTTGTTGTGCCTATATATAGAGTTTCATTAGAATTATTAAAGAAAATATAGACATAGTATTGCTTATTTAATTTTAGCCTTTTTAGGTATTGTGGCATATTTTAGTTTTTTGGGGAATTAGATTGCCATGCAAATATTGCATATTTGTTTGCAATGATAGGGTGATTTGCATAATTATGGATCGCTTTACTATGCTTGTAGCGGCAAAGGGAGCAAGAAGAAAAGAATGAGAAATGAGGGAGGGATAAATTTTTGTAGTGAGTTTGGTATATAAAATCTAATTTTTTTTTCTGTATTTCTCCAATGCTTTTAGGGTTAGATTTTCAAATAAAAGCTTTTCTTCTTTTACATTACTTTGTAAAGCTACTTTGAGATATTTTATAAACATATCTTCTTCCATTTCTTCAAATATGGGGCTATAAAGTTCTTTTGTAATAAGGCTAAGCACTAAAAGATTAATAAGTTTGGTAGATTTTATAAGGGGGACTTCTGAAATGATGGCTTCTAAATCTTTTAGGCTTAAGTTTTCATAAATATCGTTGAATTTACTACTTTTTTGATTGCTTTGGATTTGTTTAAAAGTTTTGTCTAGTATTTTTAAAACATTTTGATAATCAAAATTGTTGGCATTTACTTTAGGTAGTGTTGTTAAAAAGCTGTCATCAAACTTTTTTTCTAAAAAGTCAAACTCTTTTTTGGTGTCTATTAGCTCCTTAATATCTTCTTTTTTGTTAAAATTTACACTTACTTGTCCTCTTGGCTTTAGCATTTCTTCTTGGAATTCTGGCTGTTTTTCTATGTCATTTATAATCTTTTTTTGATGGATTTTGCTCTCATCAATATCGCTTGGTTTTACAAAACGCAATATAAGGTTGCCTATTTTTGCGGTATCATTTAAATTAATGATTGTTCCATAGCCTCCACCCATTTGAGAATGGGATTTGTTATAATAAACAACGCAATTTGTCACAGGAGTAAGTGCAAAACAGCCTTCTTCAAAAGTTATTTTGATATGTTTTTCTTGAATTTGTCCTTGTTTATCTTGAATGCAGAATTTATTGTCCGTAGAATTGCCAATATAGCCTCCTGTTTTGTCAAAAACACAAGCATATTTTTCACTCACGCATTCTTCTATATTTTCAATGATAACACCTATTTCTTGATCCATATTATTCTCCAGTTGTAATATTTTCTATTATTTTAAAATCTTCTAAAAGCTGAATGATTGTGGTTAGATTATTTTTGCCATTAATGATTTCAAAATCAAAATATAATTTTTCATTATTGTTGAAAATTAAAGTATATTTGTCTTTGTTCTTTGTATTTTTGATGAATTTATACCAAGCCCATTCCCCTTTGTAAGTTTGATTATGACTTACTTGATAGGAGCCATAATTATAGGCATTGAAGTTTAAAAGAGTGGAAGGGCTAAACTGATCTGCTATGACATTAAGCTGTGTCTTTAAAGTATGATCGTATTTTAAAGAATTGTTTAAATAAGAAATTTCAAGATATGAAAAGTCTGCACTTAAATCAAGAGCTTTTAAAGTAAAATTGACTTTAATATTGTCATTTTGGCTAAGTATGAGATTAGATAAATTAGCGCTTTTTGTAATAAAGTTTAGAAAGTTTTCAGAGAAATTTAATTTGGCTCTATATTTTGGATTGATAGAATAGATATTTTTTCTTTTGATTAAAATATCATTAAGATATTTTTTGTAAAAACTATTTAGAGTTCCATTCTGTCCAAAGAAGTTTTTAAAGGTATCTAGGCTTAAATCTTCTGTGCTATCTTGATTAAAAGGATAAAAAGGTGCAATTTCATTAATAAAAGGCATATAAACTTCATTTTTCCAAGCAGTGTTGAATAAAGCAATTCCATTGTTTTCTATCAAATTCCAAGAGTAGTTAGAAAGTATTTCATAATATTGTTTGAGTGCATCTGGCATTTTTTTGATATCGTTACTAAAGGTTGTAAAAGGATCATCTACTTCTTTTGTTTTACCAAGTGCATAGGATATTTTTTCTTCAGCGCTTAGATTAGTGTTAGCAGTGAAGTTTATAATTTTATTTTTGATTTCTATAATATCCTTGCTTAAAATCTGCATTATATTTTCATTGCTAGAGTTTAGGCCTACTGCTGTTGCGCCACTTTTTAATAAAGAATTTTCATTAGCAATTTTATGATAAGGTTCAAAAATGTTGCTAATATTTGCAAAGTGGGTTTTGATTTCTCCTGCATTTAGGCCTAGCTTGTATGCTTCGCTTAGCAAAGAAACATCATTGATGTTTGTATTTTTACTCACAGTATTGATAAGGGCAGAAATGGGATTGTCTTTTTTGGCTAAAATATCTAGCTGATTTAGCATCGCTTCTTTGCCTTTATAGTTTTGTGGTTTTAAAGAAGCAAGTAGTTCTTGCCATTTTGTTTGGTATTCGTTTAAATAAAGTTCTAGTATTCCAAGCACAATGGTATTTTTGTTTTCTTGGGTGTTGGTAGGGTTATCAAGTAGCCATGCTTCTATGTTGATAGCATTATTTACTTCTGTATTGAGATTATTTAAAAATACAAGCATTCCTTCTTTGGTGTAGATTTTGTCAATTACAAAAACTTCTTTACTATTAGCAAATACACTATTTTGAGAATAGCCAAGTTCTTGGGAGATATAATATTTATCTTTTGCTTGATGGCTCTTTAGGAAGTCTAGTAAAATATATATTCTTTGTGTTTGGCTAATATTTTGTAATTTTTCAATGCTTAAGGTAATGCTTTCTTCGTTTATTTTGTAAGTGTTGGAATTTGTGTTTTTAAAGCTATCAATTCCGCTAAGAAAGCTATCTTTAGAAATTTTATATTTTTGTAAATAGTTCCAGTTTGCACTAATCCATCTTTTTAATAATGGTAAATTTAAATATTTGGGCTCAAAAAGACTTTTATACATATAGAGTGTTTTGATGATATTTTCATGATTGCTATCTGTTGATAAAATATTTTCCATTTCTTTAATAAGAGTATTTTTAAGCACATCTTCATTTAGAGTATAATAAAAATTATTAATTTCTTGAAAACCTTTATAAGAAAGATTTAGAGTTGGATATTTGAGTAAGTTTGGTGGATTGTCAAGCTCTTCGTAGGAAGCAAGAATGTTTCTTAGTTGTGTAAGCAATGTAGCTTTTTGCTCGATATCCATTGTGTTGTATTGGAAATTACCCAAAAGACTTTCTAAAGAATTTAAAACTATATTACTCTTTTCTTTTTCTAGGTTGCTTTTGTGAATAAAATAGTAAGAGATTGAATAAGTAGCAATGCAAACAAAAAGAGTAAGACTAAGCAAGGCTATTTTTTTGAAAAGATTTCTCGTGCTACCCAAAGAATAATCTTTGAAGATGACTTCTTCTAGAAGAGATTTCACAAAATAGCTTTTATTGTTGTAGTTTGGGGTTACTCTTGCAAGGGCTTGTTTGATTTTGTATTTGGAGCATATTGTATCAATAAGATGGTTTCTTGGTATATTTTCTTGATAGGCACTTACAAAATACACTCCACGCAGATATGAGCTATTTTTTTGCATATTTTCGTTTTGTAATTCTATGAGAAAATCACTTGCTAATGCAAACAAATTATCCATTTGCTTTATAAACCAATAGGTTTTGTTTTTGTCTTCAATAGAGTGGATATGAGTGTTTTTATTCATAAAGTTAAAAAGCAAAGAATTGCTAATTTCTTTAAAGGTTTGATGGATATAGTCATATTTTATAGGTTCTTTGAAGGATATGCCAAAGGTTTTGTGTGTAATTTTTTCATGATAAATCTCAAAAAACTCTTTCATACCCTCCATAAGATCTATTTTGGAAAACACTATATAAATGGGTAGTTTTAAATTTAAAGATTTTTCGCACTCATTAACCCTTTTTGTTAGATAGCGTATAAGATTGTGAGAATATTCTTTAGGATTGTTGATAAAGTTTAAAGTATCTATCACAAGAACAATACCATTTAATTTGCTGTGAAAGAAATTTTTATTTAAAAAGTTTAAAAAGTTTCTCCAGACATTCTTTTTTAGAATGTATTTTTCATTTTTACTTAAGTCATCTTCGGGCATTTCATCACTACTAGTGGGATTAAAAAACTCTTCTTGAGAAAAATAGTTGCCTTCTGTATCAATAATAGCGCCTTTCTTTGAAATATATAAAGCAAAATTTTGTGTGGATTGGTGCAATTTTTTATAAGACTGCAAACTATCGCTTAATGGGTATTCAATATCAGAGTAGTTGATAAAAGTGCTTTTTCCTGCAGATTCATTTCCAATAATAATAACTAGAGGCATATTTTTTATCTTGATTTCTTTTTTCCAAGTATCCTTGGCGTCTTTTAAAGAAATAAAAAAATTTCTTTTTGCTCTATAGAGAAATTGATCTGCTTCTTTTTGTAACTGTTTTAATTGTGCTCTTTTTTCACTTTTAAGAGAGGTGATAAAATTAATAAGAGGCTTTAGCAAAAAGAACAAAAATACACATATCCAAATAATAAAAATAATTCCAAATCTTAAATAAGGGCTACTAAAAATATAAACATCATTAAAAGCTATCAAAGAACCCCATAGCCAAAATGCAAAACATATAAAGAATAGGAGAAATAAAGAGAGAATACAAAGAAATAATTTAGATTTTATAAAACTAATAATCTTGCTAAACATGGTGGGTTTCCTCACTTTAAACTTTATATATTTCTTAATATTTTAACTAGAAATAAAATTTTAAAAATTTGCATATTTTATTCTAAAAAAATTAAAAAAATGCTAATATTATTGACACAAAAAATAAAAATCGTAAAGGAGAATTTATGGCACAGCCTGCATATATTAAAATTGAAGGTTCAACCCAAGGTTTAATTACAAGTGGAGCTACCACAGAAGCAAGTGTTGGCAATCGCTACCAAACAGGACATGAAGATGAGATTATGGCTCAAGAAGTTTCACATATTGTAACTGTTCCAGTGGATCAACAAAGCGGACAGCCATCAGGCCAGAGAGTGCATAAACCTTTTACTTTTACTTGTTCTTTAAATAAAGCAGTTCCATTACTTTATAATGCACTTACTAAAGGAGAAAGGCTTACTAATGTTGAAGTGCATTGGTTTAGAACTTCAACCAATGGAGATAGTGAGCATTTCTTTACTACAAAGCTAGAAGATGCAATTATTACAAATATTGAACTTATTATGCCAAATGCTCAAGATAAAGCAAACCATGACAAAACAGAGCTTTTTAAAGTTTCTCTAAATTATAGAAAAGTTGTATGGGAACATACAGTAGCAGGAACAAGTGGCAGTGATGACTGGAGAGGAAGCAAAGCATAAGCTTTGCTTTTTTTGTTTTTAAGTAAGATAAAACTTTGTTTATTTTACTTAAAAACATATTAAGAGTTAAATGTTTTTAATCTATAAGTAAAGTTTTTAAATCTCTTTAAGAATTTTAGAGAAATTTTATTTTAAAGGTCTCCCATGCACACCAGCAATTCCTACCTCTCCTTAATCATTGATACTTCTTCTAATAATTCTACT
>NZ_NBIU01000048.1 GCF_003245365.1 Helicobacter valdiviensis | reverse complement strand
AAATAACAAACCATTCACTCTTCTAATAAGCACAACACTCTAAACTCCATAAAGTAATCAATAACCTAAATCTTTACTAAACTCTAAAAGTAAGATAACACAACCTCTCAAACTCTCTAAAGCTACTTTACCACTCAAACTAGCATAAAAGAATAACTAAACCAAGCAATCATAAATATAGGATAAAGTAAAAACAAATAAAGCTTTTAAATTTTTCTATTGATATTAAACGCCTTTAAATATTTAATATCTTACAAATAATTGCTAAACAATAAAATCTCCAACAAGATATTTATACGCTCTAAACTCTATAAAATTAAACCCTATCCACCAACTAATCCAAACACTACCCAACAAACAAAGTATCATACAACAAATAAAAATATAAGTATCATAAAATAAGAATTAAACTACATTCTACAATCATAAAGCAATTAAATTTTTAAAGATTTAGAAGTTTAAAAAAGAAGTTAAGAAGTAACCCATTACTTTACACTCTCATCTCCGCACCGTCCTACTTTACCACTCCTGAAAGGAGCAGTATCATCAGCGAAGAAGAGCTTAACTTCTAGGTTCGGAATGGGACTAGGTGGAACCTCTTCTCTATTAGCACGAAGATGACAATGTAAAGAAAGCCTATAGTATTTCTACTAAAATTCTCTATTGTTTTTAAATCTTTAGAAGATATCTTAAGTATCTTTCTTAAGCTTTTAGATTTTATCTTATTTTATCTCTTATTGTTCTATCTTCTATTCTTTTTGGTTTTTAATCTATTTCCTAAAGAATATAAAACGACAATCCTAAAAACTTCTTATAAAGATAAGAATTCTATCTTATATCCACTAAAAAGCTTTTTAAACTTTCAATGGTTTTATAAAGACTATCAAGATCTTTTTAGTATTTAAGTAAATTTCACAATCTTTATAGGTTTATTTTTATAAACCCTATAATTGCTTTTTCCAAATTTACCTTTTATGAGCTTTTACACTCATTAAGGCAGTGGCTATTTTATCAATTAAGCCAAACGGTCTATTAGTAGTAGTCAGCTAAACATATTACTATGCTTACACCCCTACCCTATCAAGCAGGTAGTCTTCCTGCGACCTTCAGGGAAAGTTCATCTTGGAGTTGGCTTCACGCTTAGATGCTTTCAGCGTTTATCACATCCATACGTAGCTACGCTGCGATGCCCATAGCAGGACAACAGCTACACCAGTGGTATGTCCATCCCGGTCCTCTCGTACTAGGGACAGATCTCCTCAACTTTCCTACGCCCACGGCAGATAGGGACCGAACTGTCTCACGACGTTCTGAACCCAGCTCGCGTACCGCTTTAAATGGCGAACAGCCATACCCTTGGGACCTGCTCCAGCCCCAGGATGCGATGAGCCGACATCGAGGTGCCAAACCTCCCCGTCGATGTGAGCTCTTGGGGGAGATCAGCCTGTTATCCCCGGGGTACCTTTTATCCTTTGAGCGATGACCCTTCCACACAGAATCACCGGATCACTATGACCGACTTTCGTCTCTGCTTGACTTGTTTGTCTTACAGTCAGGCTGGCTTATGCCATTACACTCTACAAATGATTTCCAACCATTTTGAGCCAACCTTTGCAAGCCTCCGTTACTTTTTAGGAGGCGACCGCCCCAGTCAAACTACCCACCAGGCATTGTCCTACTTGAGGATAACTCAAGCTAGTTAGCAGACAGAAACATTAAGGGTGGTATCTCAACGGTGGCTCCATCTCTACCGGAGTAAAGATTTCAAAGCCTCCCACCTATGCTGCGCATAATGCTCCCATCGGCAGTGCCAAGCTGTAGTAAAGGTCCACGGGGTCTTTCCGTCTTGCCGCGGGTAGGAGGAATTTTCACCTCCACTACAATTTCACTGAATCACTCTTTGAGACAGCTCCCATCTCGTTACGCCATTCATGCAGGTCGGTATTTAACCGACAAGGAATTTCGCTACCTTAGGACCGTTATAGTTACGGCCGCCGTTTACTCGGGCTTCAATTCAAAGCTTCACATTGCTGCTGACTAATCCTCTTAACCTTCGAGCACCGGGCAGGCGTCACACCTTATACTTCCTCTTACGAGTTGGCAAAGTGCTGTGTTTTTGGTAAACAGTCGGGAGGGACTCTTTGCTGAGACCTACTTGCGTAGGCACACCTTATCGCGAACTTACGGTGCTAGTTTGCAGAGTTCCTTAAAGAGAGTTCTTTCACGCGCCTTAGAATACTCATCTCATCTACCTGTGTCGGTTTACGGTACGGGCAACATTAGCTAAACTTAGAGGCTTTTCTTGGCACGACGATCTTAACAATTCTCTTATCCATCCGAAGACTTCAAAGAGCCTGTTGGGTTTGGGATACGGGAGCGGATTTACCAATCTCCTAACTTGCACCCTTCGACTGACACTTCTATCCGTCAGCTTGTCTTGACCCTATGCGTCCCCCCATCGCACACTAATGTTGGTATAGGAATATTAACCTATTTTCCATCGACTACCCATTTCTGACTTGTCTTAGGACCCGACTAACCCTACGATGACGAGCATAGCGTAGGAAACCTTAGATTTACGGCGAAGTGGATTCCCACCACTTTTATCGCTACTCATTCCTGCATGCTCACTTCACACCGCTCCACCACTCCTTACCGGTATGGCTTCAACGCTGATGTGAACGCTCTTCTACCACTGTGCATCAGCACAATCTACAACTTCGGTGTCTATCTTAGCCCCGTTATATTTTCAGCGCAGAATCACTAGACCAGTGAGCTGTTACGCTATCTTTAAAGGATGGCTGCTTCTAAGCCAACCTCCTGGTTGTCTGAGTAACTCCACATCTTTTTCCACTTAGAATAGAACTTAGGGACCTTAGTTGGTAGTCTGGGTTGTTCCCCTTTAGACGATTGATTTTATCACCCACCGCCTGACTCCCAAGATACGGTAATAGGTATTCGTAGTTTGACAGGGGTTGGTACCGCGGTGAGCAGCCCTAGCCCAATCAGAGCTCTACCCCCTATTACTATCACTTGAGGCTATACCTAAATATATTTCGAAGAGAACCAGCTATCACTGAGTTTGATTGGCCTTTCACCCCTATCCACAGCTCATCCCAACCCGTTTCAATGGGTACGAGTTCAGTCCTCCGGTGGGTGTTACCCCACTTTCAACTTGGCCATGGATAGATCACTCAGCTTCGGGTCTGCAGCATCTGACTAAGCGCCCTTTCAGACTCGCTTTCGCTACGGCTTCACATTAGTTTAACCTTGCCAGATACCACAACTCGCAGGATCATTATGCAAAAGGCAGTCCGTCACCCTGATAAATCATAGGGCTCCGAATGATTGTAGGCAAATGGTTTCAGGTTCTATTTCACTCCGCTCACTGCGGTTCTTTTCACCTTTCCCTCACGGTACTGGTTCGCTATCGGTGTAGTAGTAGTATTTAGGGTTGGAGGGTGGTCCCCCCAGCTTCAGCCCGGATTTCACGTGTCCTGACCTACTCTGGATCCTGCTACCTAAAAATACTCTTTCATATACGGGACTATCACCCTCTATGGCTATCCTTTCCAGAATGTTCTATTAGAGTATTTTAGTGGATGTTGCAGTCCACAACCCCAAGTGCAAGCACTTGGTTTGCCCTGTTCCCCGTTCGCTCGCCGCTACTAAGAGAATCTCGTTTGATTTCTTTTCCTCTAGTTACTGAGATGTTTCACTTCACTAGGTTCGCTCCATTTAAGGTAATGTATCTCTCAATACATTGGGTTGCCCCATTCGGAAATCTATGGATCAAAGCATCTTGACAGCTCCCCATAGCTTATCGCAGTCTAGTACGTCCTTCATCGCCTCTACTACCCAAGGCATCCACCATTTGCCCTTTACAAGCTTAACTGACTTTGTATTCTATTAACGCCACTGCCTTAATGAATGTAACTTCATTAAGACAATCTTTGGTTATGCGTGATTGTAGTTATTTACTTATATAGGCTTTAACAATGAGTTTTTAAATAACACTTAGACTAAAGTCTAATGTGAAACTTATCTTCATAACTTTATATTTAACATATTTATTTAATATAAAGATATGAGCAAATCATTAAATCTCACATTAAACTTTATAAGATAATGATTTATCTTACTTTAAAGCAATGCTTTAAGACTTTAATGGTGGAGAATAGCGGGATCGAACCGCTGACCTCCTGCGTGCAAAGCAGGCGCTCTCCCAGCTGAGCTAATTCCCCATTAAGATAATGGTGGGCTTAGGAGGACTTGAACCTCCGACCTCACCCTTATCAGGGGTGCGCTCTAACCACCTGAGCTATAAGCCCCTACTTTTAAAGTCTTACTTTTTAAATGATCTCTGAAAACTAAGCAGGAATAAAACAACTTTAAAAACTAAATAAACGAATATTTAGTTCTATTCTCTTGAAAGGAGGTGATCCAACCGCAGGTTCACCTACGGTTACCTTGTTACGACTTCACCCCAGTCGCTGCATCCGCCGTGGGCAGTAACCAATTTAGTATTCCGACTTAAGGCGAATACAACTCCCATGGTGTGACGGGCGGTGAGTACAAGACCCGGGAACGTATTCACCGTGACATGGCTGATTCACGATTACTAGCGATTCCAGCTTCATGTAGTCGAGTTGCAGACTACAATCCGAACTGAGATATGTTTTAAAGATTTGCTCCACCTCGCGGTATTGCGTCTTTTTGTACATACCATTGTAGCACGTGTGTAGCCCTAGGCGTAAGGGCCATGATGACTTGACGTCATCCTCACCTTCCTCCTCCTTGCGAAGGCAGTCTCCCTAGAGTGCTCAGCCTAACTGTTAGCAACTAAGGACGAGGGTTGCGCTCGTTGCGGGACTTAACCCAACATCTCACGACACGAGCTGACGACAGCCGTGCAGCACCTGTTTTCAAGTTCTAGCAAGCTAGCACTCCACTATCTCTAGCGGATTCTATCAATGTCAAGCCTAGGTAAGGTTCTTCGCGTATCTTCGAATTAAACCACATGCTCCACCGCTTGTGCGGGTCCCCGTCTATTCCTTTGAGTTTTAATCTTGCGACCGTACTCCCCAGGCGGAATGCTTAATGCGTTAGCTGCATTACTGGAGTGACAAGCACCCCAACAACTAGCATTCATCGTTTAGGGCGTGGACTACCAGGGTATCTAATCCTGTTTGCTCCCCACGCTTTCGCGCATCAGCGTCAGTAATGTTCCAGCAGGTCGCCTTCGCAATGAGTATTCCTCTTGATCTCTACGGATTTTACCCCTACACCAAGAATTCCACCTACCTCTCCCATACTCTAGGCTAATAGTTTCAAATGCAGTTCTATAGTTAAGCTATAGGATTTCACATCTGACTTGCTAGCCCGCCTACGCGCTCTTTACGCCCAGTGATTCCGAGTAACGCTTGCACCCTCCGTATTACCGCGGCTGCTGGCACGGAGTTAGCCGGTGCTTATTCGTTAGATACCGTCATTATCTTCTCTAACAAAAGGAGTTTACAATCCGAAAACCTTCATCCTCCACGCGGCGTTGCTGCTTCAGGGTTTCCCCCATTGAGCAATATTCCCTACTGCTGCCTCCCGTAGGAGTCTGGACCGTGTCTCAGTTCCAGTGTGTCCGATCACCCTCTCAGGCCGGATACCCGTCATAGCCTTGGTGAGCCATTACCTCACCAACAAGCTGATAGGACATAGGCCAATCCCATAGCGAAAAACTTTCCCTCGTAAGGAGTATCCGGTATTAATCACCATTTCTAGTGGCTATCCCAGACTATGGGGCATGTTACCTATGCATTACTCACCCGTGCGCCACTAATCCACTCTAGCAAGCTAGAGCTTCATCGTTCGACTTGCATGTATTAGGCACGCCGCCAGCGTTCACTCTGAGCCAGGATCAAACTCTCCAAAAAAATAAATACTTAAACTTAAGAATTTAAGTTTAAAAGATTTGTTTGTTAAATTCTAATCTTATTTAGATAAGAATTTAGGTTTGGATTAGTTTGTCCTAAAATCTCAAAATCTCTGTATAGATTTGTTGGTTTTATGCTAAAAATAAAAGAGAAACTTTTACTTTTAAAGAATAAAACTTTCAAAGCAATAAATGAGTTATGTTGTATCGATTTTAGAAAATTAAGAAAATTACTTTATAGGTTGTTTTACTTAATTTCCTGCTTAGTTGTCAAAGATCATTTTAACTTTAAAATTTCAATAAAAATCATTTTAAAAAGTTAAAGAACACATCTTTTATGCTAAACTACTACTTTTTTCTAAAGTTTAAAGAAAAACACTTTATCTTTATAGACTAAAGATGGAACTTAATAGCTAAAGATATTAAGTGTATCTTATACTTGTTTAAAGACAATAAAAAGCTTATTAAAGATTATCTTAAAAGCATAAAAGAGTTTAAGATAAGAACTCTAACAAAGTATTGTTCTAAACTTGTGTAATCTTTAAGCGATAGTTTCTAAGCTCTTGCTAGAAAGTGTAGCGCAAAAAAGGAAATGGAATTATAGCTTTAAAAGCTTAAAGTGAGATTAAATAAAAAAGGGGTTTAGGGGAAATTTATGGGAAATTATAGAAATTTAGTAAGAAAAAAACAAAAAGGAATATAAAGATAAGAGTAAAAAGGAGAAAAGGAAAGGGGGACATAGAAAGATAGAAAGATAGAAAGATAGAAAGATAGAAAGATAGAAAG
>NZ_NBIU01000047.1 GCF_003245365.1 Helicobacter valdiviensis | reverse complement strand
AAAGTAGTAAGTGTAAAGGGTTCTTTATCCCAAAAGAAAGTCAATGGAGAATTTGTAATCTTACAAGAGCTTATTAGTGGTTCTCTAACAGATAAAGGAGTTCCCCTAAAGGTTAGCTTTACTCCTACTAAGTTTAAATTTGATCATAGCTTTGATATAGATAGGGGGTTAGGGGATATAGGAGGGGAGAGTAGTGTAAATTTAGAAATTGCACATTTTGATATTCTTACACCTTATAGAAATTTAAAAGAATTTTACTTTAGCACGAGCATTTATGAAAAAGCCAAAAATGATTTAGATTTTACACTTTATAAGAGCAATCAAGAAATAAAAATTGCATTTGCACCTATCCAAAAAGGAGAGGATTATAAAGATTTACAATTTGAAAGCACCCTAAGTGCAATTTTAGAAGAATTAAAAAAAGACTATGCGATAAATTTATTTAGTTTTAGAATTTTTACTCTAAAAATTGCATATTCTATTTTTGAATATATTTTAATTGTTCCAAAAACCATACCAAGCTTTATTTTAAAACAGCTAAAAGAAGCAAGGCAAAAAGAAGAAATAGGATTTGGCTATGGATTTTATGCAAATTTAAATAAGCCTTATACAAGAAAGACTTACGAAAATCTTGATATTCAAGGCAGAGTGTTTATAGCACCTAGCGGAATGGAAAAACTGCTTTTAAGGGTTAAATAGGGGGTTAATATGGAAGAAACAATTACAACAAGCATTAGCAATACTCTTGCAAAAAACACTCTTAGAGCTAATGTTTCATGGAAATTTTTTACTAGCTATGAGGAATTAGCATTGAATAACTACCCTTACAAAGAACTTATAGGCTCTATAAGTAGCCAAGAATTGCAAGAATATCTTCAAAATAGCAACCAACAAAAGGGAGCAAAAAATATCACTTTTAAAAAGAATGAAGAATTTTTGGGTATTAATTTAGAAAAAATTGTTGAGAAATTTTTCAAAATCTATGAAGAATATGATAAAGATGAGGCAAAAGATTATAATAGAGTTAAACGCGATATTAATGAGATAATAAAAAATATAAAGCAAATCCTTCAAAGCTTTCAAAATACTTTTAAACCTGCTTTTGAAAGTAGCTCTTTAGATGGGATAGAAGTTCCTATTACTTCTAGCGTTTTTAAAAAAGGCAAAGAAGATTTAGAGCAAATCATAAAAGAAATAGAGCGAGCCGAAAATGAAGTTTCTAAAAATATAGAAAATGAAAGCAGTTTTTATATTTTTAAATTATTGTATATAACAATCTTTCAAGCACATAGCCCCATTATTGGAACCTTAATTTCTGGGTTTTTATCATCGGGGGTTTTGATAGGTGTAATAAGGATTGTATTATTTGCTAGTGCAGCAGGTGCTCTTGTGGCAATTACAATGTTAGCTTGGGAAACCATTCGTTACTTTGCAAAACACAAAGAAAGGGCAGAACTAAAAGTAGAGATTTATAAATTCTATGATGTTTTGGATAAGTTATTTAAAGGATTAAACAGACACAATGGTGCTTTAGTGAGTGTTGTGAATCTTGATACAAATGATTATGGTAATATTTTAGAATATTATAATGATAGTATCATTACAAAAAGTTATCTTACAACTCCTAATCCTTTTGCTTTAGATCCTGCTTTAATCTATACTTTTACGCTCCCTAACGAAGCAGTTATCAAAGATAGTGAGGATAAAACACAAAAAAGTCGTGCAAATGAATTAAAAGAATTTTCCATTCTACATTACTTTCCGCCTAAAAATACACAATGGAATGATGAGCAGTTCTTAGCAAATAGTGCTTTTGATGTTTTAAAAAATATGACTTTGCAATTTAGTAATTTTTTATTTATACAAACTCCCCATTTTACTTCCACTCTCACATTAGATTTAATCTTGCAAAGTTTAAAGAGTAAAGAAAACACACAAGCTTTTTGCAATAAAGTTGTATTATGTGTATGCAATATTTTAGAAAGTGATAATATGCACTATCAAGTTCAAAACTGCATTCAAGAGGTTTTGATTAAAAGAGCGATGGGCGAAGAAAATCCCATATTATTTTTAAATTTAATCCAAAACTTTGAAAAAAAAGAGTTTTTTGAAAAGTTTGAAGAGAAGATTACTTTAAATTTTAAAGCACTTGAAGATAATTACAATAAAGGTGAAATTTTATTTAAAAGTGATGATAGCGAAATTTTAAAAGACAAACTTGAAATCTTAAAAAATAAATTTTATGGGTTAGAGCTTGAGGGGGTTGCTAATGCTTTTTATGATCTTAGTGATTTTATGAAAGATCATAAATATTTTAAAGCAGAATTAAAAGAAGTTTCCAATAATGCAATAGAACTTATCAAAGAAATGTTTGGATTTGATTTGATTCTTGGGAATTTTTTAGACTTTAAATCTAAAAAAGATAATAAGGGCTCACCTGCTAAAGAAGATTTAATCCAAGTAAGAAACAGAGTGCGTTCTCTTATTAATAAAATCTCTTTAAGCCCTAATATCTTTATAATTTCTCATATTTTTAATAATGCTTATTTTGCACAAAATTCTAAAGAGGAACTATCTGGACTTAATAGCTTATTAGAAGAAGTGCTAAAAAGCGAAGCCTTTCAAAAATTTAAAACTAATTTAGAAAGTGCATTAGATAATAGTGAGATTAGAAAGGTTGCCATAGCAATTATGCCTTTTAAAGAGGAGTATTTGTGGTTTAATTTTTTTAGATATGATATTCAAGTAAATTTATATGTTTTTATTTTGTATTTGTATAGTTTAGATTATAAAGATAATTTTAAGATAATTCTGCAAACTTTAAAAAACTCTCAAGATGAAAATATCCAATCAGAACAGGTAATAGACAATACCAAAATGGATAATGCTATTAATGAAATTATAGATGAGATAATAGAAAATTATATAGGAGAGCTTGCTTCTATTTATAAAGATGAAATAGACATTATAGAAAATAGCATAAACTATTCTAAAAAACGCATTGAAAATTGGATAAGAGATGAAAAGAGCTTAGAAACTCCACAATTAATTAATGAGCTAAAAAACACATTAGGGATAAAAAAAGATTTCAACAATGCTATTGCAAATGATAATGAAACTATAACAAATGAAAACCTAAACAACCTATTAAAAATCTTTCAAATAATGCAAATTAAACCAAAAAAATTCACAATAGATATTGAGATTATTCCCATTATGATTGCACTTTATATGTATGAGAAATATCCACACATTCAAGATGAAGAATTATCAAGAGCGGTTACTTTGATGTCTATGGGAATGCGTAGTAAAGGGGATAATTCTTATTCTAAATGGAGTGAGCATAATTTTTTTATCCCCAAAAAGCTTTCTAAGACTTTAATGATTGGAGATTTTTGCCATTCTGTGCTATTAGAGGGTTCTTTAAATGTGGGTTATTGCATACATAATCCAAGCAAAGGAGCATATCTAAAAAATGAAGAAGTAGCTAAAAGGCAATTTGTAGAATTTATAAAACAAAATTCCATACCCCACAATGGAAAATATTATGATGAAGATTATTTTAAAAACTACCAAGATTCAGAGGCTACAAGAATATATCAAGAAGCTTATTATAAAGTTTATTCCTATATAGATTTAAACAAAGAAGAAAAATTTAATTTTAAGACTTTAAGCAACCAAGAACTTCTTGAAGAAAAAGCCAAAGAAGAAAAAGCCAAAGAAGATAAAACCAAAGAAGAAGAATTTTATCCAAACAAAGATTTTTTAATTGCACTTAAAAGATTAGCAGAATATAATTATAAATTCTACAAGGGGGATACGGGATTGGAGGAAAAAGAGGAAAAAGAGGAAAAAGAGGAAAAAGAGGAATTGTGTAGAAGTAACTTCAAAGAACGCCTACTTAGCAATTTTATCTATAATAAAGATTTTATCCCAACTAATATTGATATTAAGGACAGACAATGAAAGGTGTAATTTTCAAAAGGAAAGAGTTAGATTTTTGGAAAAAATTTGATGCAGAAGTGATGAGTTTTGTTCTTCCACCAAATAAAAGTAAATTAGAATTTCTAAGGGATACTATCCACCACACCATCACCTCCTACAAACAAGCCTCTAGTAATGGCATAATTTGGAGCAAAGAAGAAAAAGAACTTTTTAAAACCCTTTCTTTAAAAGAACAAAGAAAAATGATTGTTAAAAAATCAGAATTAAAATCTGTTTTATTTCCTTATGTGAATGTAGATTATAAAGCTTATGAATATTCTACAAGAAGCAAAGAAAGTGGAATTAAAGAATTCAAAAAAGCAAAAGATTTATTGGATAAAAATCCCACACATATTGCAAACTTAGATTTTAAACTTAGTGAAGATATCCTACATTATTTAAAAATTGCTTATAAAAGTGGAAATTTAGAAGCAGGATATTATTATGCAAAACTTCTTTTTGAAAGAGCAACACAAACTAACCACAAAGATTCTCTAAAAGAACTTTTTTTAAGTGTTAGTATTGTAAAAGAGCTAAAACAATACAATATCCCAGAAGTTGCTTATTTATATTATGCAATGTATAAATGGAGTATAGGAGCTAAGCTTATCCATCAAGATATTGGTAGCTCACAATTATCTTTAATAAGAGAAGAAGCAAAAGATTGTTATAACTATGCACTAGAATGTGTAGTATGGGAAGCTATTGATGAAGAAGCACAAAGAGACATTATTGAGCGAACCCTTAGAGCTGCCGAACTTTATTTAGCAGCTGCTATTAAATACCAAAGCCCTATTGCCTTTTTAAAAGCAGCACAAAATTATGCTCCATCAGGCTTATCCAGTGAGGGTTTGGGTTATGCCCTAATCCCTTATAATGCCTCTTTAAGATGTTCTATTGCACTAGGTAACCAAGAAGCTTTAGAGACTCTTATTTCTAATTATGAATATGGCACAAGAATGATGCGAAAAAATCCTCTGCAAGCACAACTTTTAAAAACACATCAAGAAAAAAGAGAACTTATTAATGGATTGGATCCTTTCTTTGATGAGAAATTTAAGCCTGAATATATTATTGATTATGGCTATTTGTTTTCATTAGAATATGGCGGAACCATAGTTTATCCAGGTATTTCAAGATTAGTATCACAAGGAAGAATTAAAGATCCAAGGGATAGTGATTCTACAAAAGAAAGTATTAAAGAATATTATCTAAAAGTATGGGAGATGTTGGTTTCATCTACCAGCTACTATGGCTTTCCAAAAAATATGCCAGTAAGCTATGAAAGATTTATAGCCAATAAAATCTATTCCAAACTTATCTATGGCTATCCTTCTGCAAGGCCTTATGTCTTTCCTAAAGAAATACTAGATTTACCCATAGACTTTAATAAAGGATTAGAAGGCTATGGAAAAGATCCAGAAGAAGAAAGTAATTAATGAAAAGCAATTTTAAACAACGCCTACTTAGCAATTTTATCTATAATAAAGATTTTATCCCAACTAATATTGATATTAAGGACAGACAATGAAAGGTGTAATTTTTAAAAAGAAAGAGTTAGATTTTTGGAAAAAATTTTATACAAGACATCAAGAAGATGCTTTAAATTTTACAAAGTATGATTCAGATAAAGAGGCTTGGTTAAAAGAGATGCATAAAACCATCACCTCTTACAAACAATCCTCTAGTAATGGCATAATTTGGAGCAAAGAAGAAAAAGAACTTTTTAAAACTCTTTCTTTAAAAGAACAAAGAAAAATGATTGTTAAAAAATCAGAATTAAAATCTGTTTTATTTCCTTATGTAAATGTAGATTATAAAGCTTATGAATATTCTACAAGAAGCCAGACAAGTGGAATTAAAGAATTCAAAAAAGCAAAAGATTTATTAGATAAAAATCCCACACATATTGCAAACTTAGATTTTAAACTTAGTGAAGATATCCTACACTTTTTAAAAATTGCTTATAAAAGTGGAAATTTAGAAGCAGGATATTATTATGCAAAACTTCTTTTTGAAAGAGCAACGCAAACTAACCACAAAGATTCTCTAAAAGAACTTTTTTTAAGTGTTAGTATTGTAAAAGAGCTAAAACAATACAATATCCCAGAAGTTGCTTATTTATATTATGCAATGTATAAATGGAGTATAGGAGCTAAGCTTATCCATCAAGATATTGGTAGCTCACAATTATCTTTAATAAGAGAAGAAGCAAAAGATTGTTATAGCTATGCACTAGAATGTGTAGTATGGGAAGCTATTGATGAAGAAGCACAAAGAAATGATAGGGATCTTTTAGGGGCAGAACTTTATTTAGCAGCTGCTATTAAATACCAAAGCCCTATTGCCTTTTTAAAAGCAGCACAATTTTATGCTCCATCAGGCTTAACTAGAGAAGTATTAAATTACGCCCTAATCCCTTATAATGCCTCTTTAAGATGTTCTATTGCACTAGGAAGTAAAGAAGCTTTAGAAACTCTTATTTCTAATTATGAATATGGCACAAGAATGATGCGAAAAAATCCTTTGCAAGCACAACTTTTAAAAACACACCAAGAAAAAAGAGAACTTATTAATGGATTGGATCCTTTCTTTGATGAGAAATTTAAGCCTGAATATATTATTGATTATGGTTCTTTCCTTACTTCTTTTGGTTATGGTGGAACCATAGTTTATCCGGGTATTTCAAGATTAGTATCACAAGGAAGAATTAAAGATCCAAGAGATAGTGATTCTACAAAAGAAAGTATTAAAGAGTTTTATCTAAAAGTATGGGAGATGTTGG
>NZ_NBIU01000046.1 GCF_003245365.1 Helicobacter valdiviensis | reverse complement strand
TAGTATCATAAAAATATTTATTTCTACCATTAAGCCTCCTTAAAGCCTTTAAAAGACAATAAAAACTGCTTAAAACATAGTGAAATTTTATCATTTAACTTTTAAGATTTCTTTAAAAATAAAATATGATTTATTTTTTATATTTTTGTTTAATTTTTCATTGTAAAGAGCAAGACAACAAAGCAAGCCAATATTATTGCAGAGTCTCTTTAAACTCTAGCATTCTAATGATATTACAAAAACTTTTCTTTATCATCATTGTAAAGTCTCATAAAAAGCTGTGGTAATCTAATTTTACTTGATTTTTTGTCATTGCGAGGTGATGTAATAGCCGTGGCAATCCAAAAACCTCCCTTTATCATTCCTAAGGCATTAGCCAAAGTATCTCTAAAAAAAGAGTTTTCTCGAGCACAAAGAGATTTAACTACCATTCAATACAGTAAAAAGAGTTTAAACTCCAAATCAATCTAAATTTAAAACACTGTCTATAAATAACGCAAAATACAAATCCAAAAAAATATACAAATTAATTTTAAGAGATAAAAAGCTAATATTCCATGCAATTTTAAGGAGAATATATGCAAAAAATAGTGATTATTATTTCATTCCTACTTGCTTTTTTACATGCAAATGAAATAGATACTTTTCAAGAAAGCAAGGAAATCTTGGTAGATTTTTATTCAGATAATAAAGAATTTCAAAAAGATTTTTACTGCGAAGCTCCTTTTAAAAGAGTTAAAAAAGGTTTTGAGATTATTAAAAGTGAAGCTTATAGCCCACGCAATGCTACAACCAAAAAAGGTAAATTCAATCAAAGAACCAAAAAAATAGAATGGGAACATATTATGAGTGCACATAATTTTGGACAGCATTTGCCTTGCTGGAAAAAAGGAGGAAGAAAAGCTTGTGCTAAAGATCCCCTTTTTAATAAAATGGAGAGTGATATTCAAAATCTAGCCCCAGCTATTGGTGAGATCAATGGAGATAGAAGCAATTTTAAATTCGCACAAGCTCCAAAAGATTTAAAATATACACAATATGGAAACTGCAGAGTTTATACGGATTTTAAAGCTAAAAGATTTTACCCCCAAAACCACTCAAAAGGCTGGATAGCAAGATCCTATCTTTATATGAGTAAAACTTATAATATTAGACTATCCACACAAGAAAGAAAATTAATGGAAGCTTGGGATAAAACTTATCCTATGGATAAAGAAGAACAAAAACTAAGAGAATTTGCCAAAAAAGTGCAAGGCAAGCCCTCTTAACAATCCCTTTGTTATTAAACTCATAATACTACAAATTCCATTAACCATCAAACCCATCTTTAAAAAGCTTTTAATGATATACACAGCTTCAAACTTATTCCACTATAAAATAAGGATTTAATAAGTCTTGCTTATTATAAACTAAAGGTTTCTTGCTAAAAGCTTGATAAGTCATTTTACCAGCCTCTCTTACAATAGCATCTGCTGCTGCTGTATCCCACTCTTTTGTAGGCGCAAACCTAGGATAGCAATCTGCTTCATTACTGGCCACCATACACAATTTAAGCGAACTCCCCATAGATACAAGCTCTTTTTCACTCTCTATTGCTTCAATAAATTTTTGTGTTTCTTCATTCATATGAGATTTACTTGCAACAATCCTATAAACTTTATCTTTTCTTCTAAAAGGTATCTTTTCCCCATTTTTATAAGCCCCCTCTCCTTTTTTTGCACTATACATCACACCTATTACAGGAGCATATACCACACCAAGAATAGGCGTATCTTTACAAATAAGAGCGATATTAATCGTCCATTCTCCATTTTTTTTGACAAATTCTTTGGTTCCATCAATAGGATCAATACACCAAAACCACTCCCAAGACTTCCTCTCCTCATAATCAATCATTTTATTTTCTTCTGACATCATAGGTAAAGAATATTTTTTTAATGCCTCGCAAATCACAAAATTAGCAACTTTATCCGCTTCTGTTAGAGGCGATTTATCTTCTTTATATTCTACACTAAAATCTTTGTTATAAATTTTTAAAGCTTCTTTTCCAGCATTCCTTGCTATCTCTTCTATTTCTTTTAAAATGATTTTATTTAGCATATTTTATCCTCATTATTTTCATAGATACAATTATATTTTTTTAAAATAAAATTCCTTATAAAAACCCATAAAATATATCATTTTAGCAATCTAACTCCATTATCTTTATCTAAATTTTCTTATTTTTCCCAATAGAATATTATTTTAGTAGATAAACAAGAAATCATCTATATACCATTTCTTAAAGCAACAAAAATCCAAAAGACAACTTTACAAACTTGCTTTCAAATAAAAACTAAATTTTATTTTATGTAAGCTCTAAAGTTTCATAAAATTTTTTAATATTTTTTTGCCCTCTTGGCTAAGAACTGCTTCAGGGTGAAATTGCACTCCATAAATATCATATTTTTTATGTTTAATCGCCATAATAATACCTTTTTTATTCTGAGCTATAATCTTGCAAACTTTAGGCATTTTGCTAATATGCAAAGAATGGTATTGGCAAATTTTAGGCTTTCTTTTGAGATTTTTAAAAATCTTTGCTTTTTTGTATTCTAAAAAAGAAATCTTCCCATGAATAGGATTTTTTAATTTAGATACTTCTCCGCCAAATGCCTCTGCTATACATTGATGTCCTAAGCAAATCCCTAAAATTTTTTTATCTTTTTTAAAATGCAAAATGGCTTCTTGTGAATTTTTTGCTTCTTTTGGAGAATTGGGTCCTGGAGAGATGATAAGATGACTAAAATTAAATCTTTCTAGCTCTTTTGCCTTTTTAAAAGAATCGCTTTTTATCACTTTGCATTTAAAGCCTAATTCTTTTAAATAAAACACAATCGTATAAGTAAAAGAATCATAATTATCTATCATTAAAATGCGTTTCAAAGCCTAACCTCTCTTAATCCTCTTAAAGAATTAATAGCATAAATTTTATCAGCATTTTGCAAATCTTCTTTTAAAATCTTTGCTTCCTTAATAAGCCCCAACTCCATCAAAAAGCTTCTATAAACACCATTTAACAATCCACATTCTAAACTTGGAGTAAAAAACTCTTTTTGTTTTTGAATAATAAGATTTGTTCTTGAACCCTCACATAAATAGCCAACTTCATTAAAAAACGCCACATCATAACACAAATCTTCTCGCCATTGGTAGCTTTGTGCTTCATAAACTTCTCGCAAAGAACTTTTAAAATAAAGGGAATCACACCTTGAATTTAAAGCAATATCACTTAAAAGTAATTTATCACTACTACTTGATTTTAAAGGAAACTTTTGCCACTTGTATGCTCCATCTTTTTGTAAAATAAGTCTTAAAATACAATCCTCTTGTGGCGCTACTTGCAAACTTTCTTGCACTCTAAAAGGATAAAAAAGCAAATGCTCTCTATTAAATATTTTTTGATTAAGACTTAAAATATCTAGCCCTCTAAATTCTTCCCAATCATCTTGCATTTTCAAAATTTCACCAAAATCTTTTTGGATTTTTTCTGCACTAAAGGAAAGTTTTAAAGCACTTTTAATTAGTCTTTGCAAATGTTGTTTTAAAAACAAAATCTTATTTTGCCTATAAAGCATTGTTTCAAAAAGATAAAATTTTTCATTTTCTAAAATCTTTGTTTTTAAGCATAATTCTTGAAATTCTTCTTGCTTAATAGAATCCCACACCAAACCACTTCCCACACCATAATGATAAAGCTCATTTTTTTGCTCTAGCGTTCTTATTGCTACACTAAATTTACTTTTATTTTTATGGATTAAACCCAAACTTCCACAATAAATCCCTCTATCTCTGGCCTCTAAAGCAGAAATCAACTTCATTGTTTCTAGCTTTGGAGCTCCTGTTATAGAACCACATGGAAAAAGTGCTTCAAAAATATCATAAAATCCTACAGATTTTTTAAGTTTGCCTTTAATCTTAGAAGTCATTTGATGCAAAGTTGGTAGCGTCTGCACCCTAAAAAGCTTTTCTTTTAGACTGTGTTTTTGAATAATTTTAGAAAGATCATTTCTTAACAAATCCACAATCATAACATTTTCGCTTAGATTTTTCACATCTTTTTGTAAAAAAGTCTTATTTTTTCTATCTAGCTTTTTATTTTGATGGCGTTTGCTTGTGCCTTTCATAGGCTCTGTGATAATCTTTCTCCCTTTTGTTTTAAAAAATAATTCTGGTGAAAAAGATAAAATATTTCTTTTTTGGGTTTGTAAAAATGCCTTAAAAGAAGTATTTTGCCGACATAATAAAAGATTAAATAATCTAAAAGGTTCTATTTTACTTAAAAGCACTAATTCTTGTGTGAGATTTACTTGATAACTCTGCCCCTTTGCAATAGCATTTTTTACTTCTTTAAATTTCTCATAATACTCTTTTTGATTTAAGGATTGTAAAATTGTAGGTATAAATTCTTCTTTTTTGACTTTATAAGGCTTAAATTTCTTGCGTTTTTTAAAAGCATAAAAACTTAAATAAGGCTCAAAACTCCTATATTCTTCATCTTCTAAATAGCGATAAAATTCATAATCAACACAACCTATAAAAAAATATTTCTGCTTATTTTTTTCTATAAATTCAAAACACACTTTGCTTTCTTTTTGGTTATAAGCCAATAGTGTATGCTTTAAATCATAATATAAATATTTATCAAAAACTGCAAGATTCTCTTTGGGCTTTATGTGTTCCATAAAACTTATAATACTTTAAAAGTGTTTTGGAGGAGCTTAAAAAGAAGTTAAATAGGCTTTACAAAGCCAAAAAGCTTTGTAAATTATAGTTTATCAGCGTTTTCTGCTAGGTATTCTGCTACACCTTTAGCATCTGCTTTCATACCTTTATCGCCTTTATTCCAACCTGCTGGACAAACTTCACCATGAGCTTCAAAGAATGTTAAAGCATCGCACATTCTTAGCATTTCATCCATATTTCTACCAAGTGGAAGATCGTTGATTACTGCATGTCTTACTACTTGATTTTTATCAATCAAAAAAGATCCTCTAAGTGCAACAGCCTCATCAATTAATACTTCATAATCTCTTGAAATTTGTTTTGTAATATCTGATACCATTGGGAATTGAACATTACCAATACCACCTTCTTTTACTGGAGTGTTTTTCCAAGCAAAATGCACTACATCTGAGTCAATAGATACACCAATTACACTAAAACCTTTTTCTGCAAAATCCTTTACTCTGTGATCCATTGCAATGATTTCTGATGGACAAACAAATGTAAAGTCTTTTGGCCAAAAGAATACAACAGCACCATTTTTTCCAAGATTTTTTGACAATTCAAAATTATCAACGATTTGGTTATCTGCTAAAACTGCTGGAGCTTTAAAATCTGGAGCTTTTTTTGTTACTAACATATCTAATCCTTTATAAAAATAATTTGTTGATAAAAAATATCAATAAAGCAATCCTACCAAATTATAAATAAAATTAATATTAAGAAGTTATATTTTATAAGGCTTTGTTTTGATTTTAAATTTTATAAGATTTTTATGTGTCAATTCACCACATTCTTAGATTATAAGCAAGGAAACCTTGCTTATAATCATAGGTAGCCTGCAATTAAAGCTAGAAAATATCCTGCAATACAAGAAGTAATTACTCCAATTAAACCCGGCAAAATAAAGCTATGATTGATTACAAATCTGCCAATATGTGTTGTCCCTGAACGATCAAATTGAATAGTTGCCAAATCACTTGGATAAGTAGGCAAGATGTAATATCCATAACAAGCCGCCGCAAAAGCTACAATAATTCCAGGCTCTACACCAATCCCTAAAGCCAAAGGAACAAAAGCTGCAATAGCCGCTGCTTGAGAATTTACAAATTTTGAAATAAGCAAAAGCATAATCGCATAAGTCCAAGGCTTGTCTTTTACTATATCCCCAAGTGCTTCTTTCATCATAGGAGTATGCACTGCAAACATAGTATCTGCCATCCAAGAGATTCCAAACACCGCAACAAGTGCTATCATACCAGATTTAAAAATTTCATTAGAACCAATTTTTTTAGCATCAGTTTTTGTAAAAATGATGATTAATGCTCCTGCAAGCAACATAAACATTTGAATAACATTCACCATAGAAATATAATCATAACTAGGATTGCCTAGCTTGTCTTTTAAAGGAATTGCTGTGATTTTTTGCTCTTTTAGTGCTTCTTTAAATTTGCTTGTATTTTCACCTGCTTCATTTAAAGTATTGCTTTGATCAAAACCAAGTGCTTTAAGATCCACAATCCCTTTATTTGTCCCATTTGGGGTCCATTGCACCATCGCATTAATCTCTGCTTTATAAGCCATCTTTTGTCCCCAATTTGGCTTTAAGCTATCAAACGCACCAATGATTGCAACAAGAGCAATAGCACCTAAGAAAATCCACATAGCTATCCAATTGCTTGTAGGGAGCTTCACTCCAAGAAGCGTTTTAGCATCACCATAAACATATTTTTTAAACTCAGGATCTTTAAGCTTCTCTTGAAACTCTTCATCTTTATCCAAATCTTTTCCTCTAAACCATGAGAAAATTCCCACGCACAAGACGCCAAAAAGTGTGCTAGGGATAGTGATTTGCAAAAGATTGATATAGCCATCAAAACCTGCTAATTTATGTTCGGCTGCTAAAAGTAAAGCTGTTAGAGAAACTACCGCAACCGATACAGGAGAAGCGATAATTCCCATTTGCGAAGAAATAGAAGCCGCTGCCATAGGGCGTTCTGGACGGATTCCATTTTTGATTGCAATATCATAAATAATAGGCATAATTGTATAAACTACATGTCCAGTTCCACAAAGTATGGTTAAAAAGCAAGTTACAAAAGGTGCTAAAATTGTTAAAAACTTTGGATTGCGTCTTAAGATTCTCTCTGCAATTTGTAGCATAACATCTAAACCACCACTTGCTTGTAAAGTAGCACTTGCAACAACAACTGCTAAAATAGTTAGCATTACATCAATAGCAGGTTTCCCAGGCTTAATGTGGAATGCAAATACAAGCATTAAAATACCAATTCCGCCAAGCAAACCTAGGGCTATTCCACCCTTTTTTGCTCCATAAAATAAACATGCAAGCACAACAGCAAGCTGGATAGCAAATTGTGTGCCTTCACTTAGATTTGTTAAAAATTCCATTTAACCCTTACTCCTTTTTTATAAAATGCTTATAATTTTAGCATATTTTTTGAAAATAATATAAATATTTTAAAATATTTAAAATAAATTATTATTTTTTTAAGTTTAATAAATAAATAACTTTTGTCACTTTTTAAAATAAATCGCTTACATTCCCACTTTAATTTGTTATGCTCTGTCATTTTCCTAAATAAGACTCTCTGCTAGAAAACACCAAAATATTCTTTTTAATACCGCATACAAGCATATTTTACTCATAGTAGCAAAACAAAACTCATTTAAAGAGTAGAATAACAAGATAAACCTCCTCCTCCCTCTGTCATTGCTAGGAGCTTTAGTAACAGCAATCTAATATTGTTACCCTATCATTACGAGCAAATATGCAATATTTGC